>JAKJGY010000298.1 GCA_022704145.1 Verrucomicrobiota bacterium | reverse complement strand
AGTGCGCTGCTTCAGTCGAACGCTCCAGCGCCGCGCGCAGGCAGGCTGAGGCGGGCATTAGATTCTCGCCGGGCGAGGTGACATCCGGATCGAGGCGCGGCAGTTGGAGGAAGAGCAGGCGCATATTCGCGCGGAGCGAAAGGAGGAAGGAGGAAGGAGGAAGGAGGAGCGTGAACTTTCCACGTTCAACAGTCAACGCTCAACTCTCAAGTTTTGGACGACTACCGCACCGACGGCGGATACCGGTCATGCGTCCAGCTCAATCGTGACGGTCTGCTTGTGGCCGCATTTCGGACAGGTCCAAGCCTGCGTGTAGGGCTGGCCGGCCTTGGGCGTGTCGATCTCGATTTCTTCGCTCAGAAAACCGCACTTCAGGCACCGGATCTTGATCGTGGTTTTCTGGCTTCCGGCGGCGACCACCACCGCGCCTGCGGCCTTCAGTTGCGGGATGTTCGCGCCGACCGGGGCGGCGGGCTCGGCAGCCGGCCGGCAGCCGCTCTGTGCAGCGGCCAACACCGATACGGCGGTACCGGTAAACAGCGTGCGGACAAACAGGCGGCGTGTCGTCATAAGAAAACTCCTCGGTTCGTTAACAACGCATCTCTCAGACGGAATGAACCATCCTTTTTTCCAGCATTTCCGCGAGGAACGCCGTGGCCTTGAGAGCCCCGATCACCTTACTCGCATTCACGGCGGCCAGTCTAACAGACCCATGGGCCCTGTCAAGCGCCATACGCCCTTTCACCAGGGCCGACGCATCTAAATTTACCTCGCTACGTCAGAACTGAGTTTGTGGGGCCGATTAAGATTACGATTACGAGAAGACAAGCCTCGGGGTCTGACTGAAAATAGCAAATAAGCCCGTCGCTCGGTTGCGCAGCTAATGATCGAGGGGGAACGTTCAATGCTTCGAGTTATGGCCGAGGACTTGCCGGACACTGCTCGCCAGACATTTCGTGAGCACCGGAGCACCTTATCTAATGAGATGTGAACAAGTATCGCCATGCTAACACTCTATTTGTTATTTTCATGGCTGACCCCGATACCTCCGGCAGCGCAAGTCCGACACGGTCGAGAACCGCCGTCTGATCGGCCAGAATCAGTTCGCGGTCTGTTTCCCGATCCTAGTTCAGATAGAGCGCCCTGGACAATGACTGACGGGCGATCGTCGTCTTTCCAACCTGCCGGGGACCCGAAAGGAACAGCATTTGCCGATCACAGGCGAAATGGTCCGAAACAACGTCCTCATAAATTCGCTTCATGTCAGTAACTGTAACACAGCGGTAAACCCCGATTAAGACCAATCCATGCATAATCGCGGATTGGTCGCGTCCAATCCGCGATCTGCAAAAGATAGGCCATTCATATTATCCGTCCCGTAGAGAACGGTCCCGAACACCAGCCGCTCCGGTGCTGGATTGCGCGCGGCAAGCGGGCCGCTGCGCGGGCCGCGCGACACTTTCATGCGCACATGCACAGCCAGATGGATTTCTGCCCCTTAGGTGCATTATCAAAGCGATCTCTGCCGCACCGCTCCGCATGAAAATGGACTGGGATGCCCTGAAGAAAGCGGCACGGGCAACGGAGTGCCGTTCCGACACCCGCGACACCCGACGCTCGGTTCCGATGTTCACCCGTAACCCGTTCCGCCGTCCGTCCCCGGCACCGTCACGGGGCCGAGCCTCAGCGCGCGGGCCGTCCGGAGATCCCCCCACTCGGCGAACCGCATCCTCCGCGCGCCGTCCCTGCGTTTCGGGCCGAAAAAACGCCTGTTGTGGCTGTAGACCCGCTCCACGAACGCCTTGCCGCCGATCGCCATGCCGTCCGTGAAGTACCGGACCCGGCAGCGTAGCGCCTGCTGAATCGACAGCTTCCCTCCGCTTTCGATGACCTTTTCGACCTCGTCCGTCTTGATCCCCGGACGCGCGATCCGCCCGCCGTACGCCGTGTGCCGTTCCTCGCCCGCCGTGTAGAGCAGCACGCGGTAGCGCTTCGCGGCGCGACGCCAGCCGTCCGCCTGCTCCATCCACCGCGAGTCATGGACGGCGACGAGCCCCTCCCGCGCCCGCTTCCCTCCGGCGCACGCCTCGCCGTACCCGCTCCAGCGGTAGTCCTTCGGGTCGGCGACGATTTTCGCCCGCACCGGGTTCAGGTCGATGTACGCCGCGACCGCCGCCTTCGCGCTCTCGCCGTTCTCGACCAGCACGCTCTTGAACCGCTCCTCCCACAGCGTGCCCGAGCGCCCATGCCGCGCGTTGTACGACATGCTGTAGCGCTGCTTCAGCGTCTTCACGAACGCGCTCACGTCCCCCATCCGCGCCCTGATGTTATCCTGTTCCCTGTCAGCAAGATAACCGGCCCCGTTCCTGCGCCATTCGTCCCACTGCTTCATCCTGGCCGCGACATAAGCAGCCCCGTAGAGAGCCGTCATCCTTCGCAGCAGTTCCGCTTCGCCCACCTCGCCCCGCTCCGGCACCTCCACCAGCAGATGGAAATGGTTCGACATCACCGCGTACGTCAGCACCCTCACGCCCGAGAACGCCTCCGCCTTGCGCATCATCTTCCGGAAAATCTCCTTCTCCCCGTCGTCCAGCCTGAACGCCCGGTCCACGATCCTGCTCACCACGTGGTAGCACCCCGTCCCCTCCGCCTTCACCCGCGCATGCCTCATGACCCGCCTCCTCTCCCTTACACGTCCCCTACTTTACCACCCGCCGCCCCGCCCCCGCAACAAGATTCATTCTAAAGACCTGTCCCTTTGTTTCATAGGGAGCGCTTTTTGGAGTGCGGCGGCTTGCCGCCGCTTTGAAAAGCGGGAGCAAGCGCCCGCACTCCATAGCGGGTGCTATCTGGTGGGGACGTTTCGCCGAGGCCTCCGCGGCGGTCTCGGCGAGACCGCCCTACCGGATGCGCATCTGGCCTGCAATTTAACAGACCCATGGGCACTGTCAAACGCCCGACGCCCGATCACCAACGGCCGTTGTGCACGAAGTCCGGATTGAAGCGCGTGCGGGGTTCGGGCGTTTCGGCCGGTCGGCCGACGGCGACTGCGGCGACCGGCAAGATCGTCTCGGGCACGCCGAACTGACGGCGGATGCCGGCCACGCGGTCTTCATTCGGGTGGACACCCAGCCAGACCGCACCGAGCCCGAGCAGATGCGCGGCAATCAGCAGGTTCTCGACCGCGGCTGAACAATCCTGCAGCAGGTAGGAGAGTTCCTGTCGATGGGCCTGCGCCGGATCGCCGCAAACCACGATGCCGAGCGCGGCCTGGCGGAGCATGTGGCCGTGCGGCAGCAGTTCGGCCAGCGCGTCGAGATCCGCGCGCTCACGCACAACCAGAAAGCGCCACGGGTCGAGCGCCATGGCGGAGGGCGCGGCCATCGCGGCCTCCAGCAGGGCGCGCAGTTTAGCGTCGCTGACGGCCGCTCCCGGACGGTAAACCCGGACGCTGCGCC
>JAKJGY010000093.1 GCA_022704145.1 Verrucomicrobiota bacterium | reverse complement strand
CCGGTCACGGTCGCCGCTGGCGCGACGCTGCGTTACAATGTCGGCGTCGGCGTCGCCGTGGCCCCGCCCACCGGCGCGAACCTCTCCGGCGACGGCCATCTCACCGCCACTGCTGGCCGCGTCGAACTCAATGGCGACACCATGATCGGCGGAGCGCTCTCGTACACCCAGAACAGCGTCGCGGGTCTCTACAACGGCATCGATATCAACACCAACACCACACTCACGGCCTCATCCATCACCCTCAGCGGCGACATCGGCCAGCACAACACCGCCCTGTGGGATCTGGCGCTCGACACCAGCGCCACCGGAGGCCCCATCTCCCTCAACGTCTCGCTGGGCCGTAACGGCATCTGGTATCCCTTCAGAAGCTTCAGCGCCAACGCGGGCACCGGAACGATCACCTTCACCGGCAGCCGCATCGGCACCGCCAACGCGGGCTTCCGCCAGGTGCCCACGCTCCTGAGCGGCAAGGTCAACATCCCGGTCAACGTCTGGGGCGACACCACCGTCACACTCAACGCGGTCACCAACAGCACCGTCAGCGGCGCGCTCTCCGGCCCCATGACCCTCGTCAAGAAAGGCCCCGGAACCCTGACCCTCTCCGGCAGCAGCACGCATACCGGCCAGACCATCATCGAGGAGGGTACCGTCGATGTGCGCCAGCCGATCACCGCGCAGGCCGCGCGCTGGTTCGACGCCTCCGCCCTGGGGCTCGCCAACGGCGCGGCCGTCACCCAATGGCAAGACCAGAGCCCGAACCAGGCCCACGCCACCGTCCCCTCCGGCAACGCCGCCCCGACCTATATCGCCGACGCCGGAACCGGCACCGGCCTCGGCGCGCTGGACTTCAGGCGTAACAGCGGTGCCGCCAACAGTTCGGCGTTCAAGTTCACGCGAGACACCGCCATCCGCTCGGTGCTCTCGGTCTTCAAGGGCAGCAGCTTCCTGCTCACTGACACCGCCGGAACCTACCATTTCCACCGGCCCACCGACGACAACCCCGCCACCCCTATCTGGCACAGCACCTGGACCGCAGCGCCCATCCTGACCGGCCAGACCTATATCAACGGCACGCTGACCAACGGCCTCACGGCGGCCATGCCGACCCACCTGCACAACGGCTACAACCTGGTCGAGGTCATCACGACCAACGGCAGCGTCACCGCCGACAGCTTCAACAAGGACCGCAACAACATCCACGCCGGCGACCAGTCCCACGCCGAGACGCTGATCTACGACACCGTGCTCACCGAGGCCCAGCGCCTGGAGGCCGAGGCCTACCTGATGCGCAAGTGGTTCGGACTCGGCGAGGGCGCGGGCGAGGTGCTCTCGCCCAGCAGCGAGGTGGTTCTGCGCAAAGGCGCCACGCTCGATCTCAGCAGGATCCAGCGCCAGACCTTAGGGGCACTGACCTCGATCGGCCAGGGCGGTAACGCCGTGCGGCTCGGCGACACCCGGCTGACCGTTGCCAACACCGGTTTCTCGGTCTTTGACGGCGCCATCACCGGCGCTCAGGGTTCATTCGTCAAACGGGGCTCCGGTACGCTCGTGCTCGCCGGGGCATGCACCTATGGCGGCGCGACCGTCGTCTCCGGCGGCGTGCTGCGTGTCGGCGCCGTCGCCAGCCCGACCAACCCGGTGCCCGGCGCCGCGCGCTGGTTCGACGCCTCCGCGCTCGCGCTCAACCATGGCGCCCCGGTCACGCTGTGGAACGACCTCAGCGGCAACAGCGCCCACGCCGCCAACAGCACCGGCACGCGCGTGCCCGATTACGTCACCAACGCCGTCAACGGCCTCGGCGCCGTCCACTTCAACCGCCCCGGCGGCAACGATTCGGGCAGTTACCTGCGCTTCACCCGCGACTCGAACATCCGCACCGTCTTTTCGGTCTTCAAGGGCGCGAGCTTCCTGCTCACCGATGACAACGCCTACCACTTCCACCGGCCCGACAACACCAATCCGGCGTCGCCGCTTTGGAATCCCGACGCGTCGCCCGATATCCGCAACGGCCAGACCTACGTCAACGGCGCGCCCGTCAACGGCACGACCTTCCCGATGCCGACCGCCGCCAACAACGGCTTTAACCTCGTCTCGCTCGTGACCACCGGCAACGTGCAGGCCAACACCTTCAACAAGGACCGCATCTACCACTGCGGCGACCAGCATCACGGCGAGCTGATCCTCTACGACCGCGTGCTGACCGACACCGAGCGCGCGGCCGTTGAGCAGTATCTGCTGGCCAAGTGGTTCGGCTACGGCTTTAACGGCACGCTGCCGCCTCAGACGCCGGTCATCACCGGCGGCGACGGCACCCTCGACCTCACGCAGCTCGAGACCGTCGCGCTCGGTTCGCTCGCCTCGGTCGACGGCCAGCGTAGCCGCGTCGTGCTGAGTGCGGCCACCGCCCTGACCGTCGGCGGCAACGGCACCTCCACCACCTTCGAAGGCAGCGTGGTCGGCGGCGGCAGCGTCGTCAAGACCGGCGCCGGCACGCTGACCCTCGCCGGCACCAACGCCTGCGCCTGCGCGCTGACCGTCGAAGCGGGCACGCTGGCCCTCGCCGCCGCGGTGACCGCCCCCGCGCTGACGCTGACACTCGACGGCGGCACGCTCGCCGTGGCGGACACGGCCGAGACCGCCATCGGCACGCTCACCCTCGCCAGCAGCAGCGCGCTGAACCTCGGCGACGGCTCCGGCGCGCTGGCCTTCGCCGACAGCCGCGCCCTCACCTGGAACGGCACGCTCACGCTCGACGGCACGCTCGGCGCCCAGTCCGTCCGCTTCGGCAACAGCCGCGACGCCCTCACCCGCAGCCAGCTCGACCGCATCCAGCAAGGCAACAAACGCTTCGCGCTCAACGCCGACGGATACCTGTACCCGATTATGGGCACGCTGATCAAGATCCGCTGACCGACGTCTGCGTTTAGCCTAAATAGTCATCACCCTCAACCGCCCCTCTATTCCGGCATCACCTCATTGAGCCGGAAGTCGTAGGATCGTTTGAAGGTGTAGGGGACGGCCTTCCCCGCCGCGTTCTCGTAGGAGGACTTGGCGTCCCACAGGTAGAAGCCGAAGCCGCCCACGCCGTCGTCCCGGCCCTCGCGGACCGGCGTCAGAGCGCCCTCGTACGCGACCGTCTTCGACGTGTGCACCAGGGACATGGTCTCGGTCGTCCAGTCCTCGGCCGACACATAGTCGTACCACGCCTTGAACGTCCCCTTGAAGAGCCCGGTCGCCTTGACGAACGCGAAGGTCAGCCCGGCCGTGTTGGACTGGCCGTCGCCGTCGCCGTCGGCCGCGTAGTCGTACACGCCGTCACCGAGGTTTTGCGGCGCATCGGCCTGGGGGGCCAGGAGGCCGTCGCCGGCCAGGTTCGTCGCCAACCGCAGCCCCGCCGGCGACGCCTCCCCGGCGGCGTCGATGATGATCGCCTCCGTCGTGACGACCTTACGTGTCTCGCCCCATTCAGTATACTTCACCGTCGCCTCCAGTTGCGGCAATTCCGTGTCGCCAACCGCCAGACCGCCCCCGTAGTAGTCGCGCAGGTTCGCGAGCCGGTCGTACAGGCCGCCCGTAAGCCCGAGGGACCGGTCGAAACCGCCCTCTCCGTAGTCCTCCGCAGCCTGCGGGTCGAGGCTCCGCCACACGAAGGAGTCTCCATCGAGCGCGCGCACCACCGGCGCGCCGCCGCCCCCGCGCGACGCGAACTCGGCCAGGCCGTAGAGGTAACCGCCCTTGTACCCCGGCGGTGCCGCGTGAACCACCGCGAAGCGGCTCCAGCCCTCGCCCAGCAGCAGCGTCCCGGAGCACGACACCGCCGTGCCGTCGGCCAGCTTGCCAACAGCCTTCACGCCGCCCTTGGCGTCCACCGTGAACGTCAGGTAGCCGCTGCCGCACGACCCGTCGCCCGGCAGCGCCGCCGTGTAGTAGCCGACATGCGGCGCGAGCGCCTCGCCCATTCCGGGGTCGGCCCAGACGTTGCGGTAGAGGGCCGCGAAGCCGCCGCCGAAGCCGCCCACGGCGCGGCCGAGCGTCGCCGGCGGGGGCTCGCCGCCGAATCCCTCGGCCGCGTAGAGTTCGAGTTCGAGCGCGCGGGCGGCCTTGCCCGACTTCGCCTCGGCGACCAGCAGCAGCACCCCGCCCTCGTAGCTCGCGAAGGCCGCCGACGCGAAACTGTAAGCGGCGGCGCCGACCGTGACCCTGCCCGACACCTTGCCCGACGCCGTCACGGCCATCGTCGCGAAGCCGTGCCCCTCCTCCTCCGTCCACGCCAGGCCGTTGAAGGCCCCGACCGCCCAGGCGGGCAGCGCCGAGACCGTGAAGGCGACGGCCGCCGACGAAGACCCGGCGGCGTTCGCGGCGCTGATCGTCGCACTGGCGTTAACCGCCTTGGTCGGCACGCCGGAGACGACGCCCGTCACCGGGTCGATCTTCAGCCCGACCGGCAGCCCCGTCGCCGAGTACTTCACCGGCAGCGCCCCGTCGTTGACGCCGGCCTCCGCGCGGTAGGCCACCCCCACCGTGCAAGCCGCCGGGCCGTCGAAAGTCACGGCTGGCGCCTCCACGTCAGCCTTGGCGCGGAAGACGGCCGTGTAGCGCGTGTCGGCAGCGGGCGCGACGCTGATCGCCGCCGCGGGGCTCGTCCCGCCCCCCCACTCCCAGCCGACGAAGAGGAAGTTCTGCGCCGGCTTCGCCGTGAGCTTCACCGGCTTGCCGGGCAGCGCGCGGCCGTCCGCGGGAACCATCGTCACCGTCCCGGCCGCCGCGCCGGCGCCGCCGCCCAGCCCCCATGTGACCACCGGCACGTAGGTCGCCACAGCATCGACCGTCGCCTCCTGGCCGGCCGCCACGGCGAGCGTCCGCTTGGCGGGCGCCGCCCAGCGCGGCGACTCGGACTTGAAGGTCACCGTGAGGCTCCCGGCCTTGACCGGGAAGAACCGCCCGTCATCGGCAGACGTCCACGTCTTGCCGTCGACGCTCCAGAGCTGCCCGGCCGGGGCGCCGCCGTTGTCACCCGTAACCGTGACGCGCACGTAACCGGGGCTCGCGAGGTAAGTCGCGGCCAGCGTCACGTTGGCCGACGGCATCAGCACCGTGGTCTCCGGCGAGAACGCGTCGAAACCCGGCCCGAGGTCAGCCGTGGCCGGCGTCACAGTCCAATGCGAAAAGACCAGGTTCGGCTTGTCCGGCGCCTGCACAGCGATGGAGGCACTGCACACGTTGGTGTGGACGTAAACGACCCGCGTTCCATCTTTGACCGACACCGTGTACTGCAACGGCGTCCATCGGGCGAACAGCACAACATCTCCGCTTGCCGCCATCACCGTCGCCTCCGACACCTGGGTTCCGGCACCTCCGACACTCGTCCACCAGCCGTCGAAGCGATAGCCCGCACGCACCGGCAGCGGCAGCGCACCGTACGCATCACCCCCCTTGACCTTCTTTGTCGCCGGCGAGACCGTGCCGCCCTGCGCGTCGAACACCAGATCATAAGTCATCATCCCCGGAATGACGATCCCGTTCGGGATGGGGTAGCCGTTGCCAGATCCCGAAAGCGTCCAAGACCGGTGACCGTCCTGACCATGGTCAGCAACCCACCGATTCAGAGCATCCAAAAGCTTGTTGGACCCCGCGACGGTTCCGTTCAATGTGCCGGGAGGCGCTCCGAATGAGTAGATGGATCGGGCCCGGGTGCCTCCGTCGGCCACACCCTTGCCGGTCGTGTTCTTCCAGAACGCGTTGGTCACGACTCCATCGCAGTCGCCGACCAGCCCCCCCACCCACGCTCCGGTACCGCCTTTCAGAACGCCTGCGCTATAGGAGTTCGCGACGACACCGTGGGGAATGTGTCCATAGTCGGAATTGCAGACCCATCCGGCGATGCCGCCTAAGGCGGCGCCTCTGCCGCCAGTGACGCCGCCGAAGTTCGCGCAATTCAGCAGTGCCGCGCCCTCGCAGACTTCGCCAGCGATACCCCCCGCGATAGGCCAACACTCGCGTTCATCGCCGACCACGACCGAGCCCGCATGAATGCAGTCCGCGACTACCCCGCCGACGTGCGTCCCCACGATGCCGCCGATGATAACCTCCGCGGCGCCCTTGACTGTCCCCGCATTGACACAGCCGCTGACCGTCCCGTCATTGACGGCCGTGATGCCGCCTGCCCACAATGCGTTCCCGCTGCCCACCGTGATCGGCCCTATGTTCACGCAGTCCCGGATCAGCCCACCATTGTACACAGCGATGCCCGCGGCCAAGGCTTCGTTGCCTGTTGTGAGCACCGCTTCGTTACGGCACTGGAGGATCTCGCCAAAATCCACCAGGCCCCCGTCGCCATTCCGGTTGACAAGCCCACCGGCGCTCATCGCTTGCGTACACGTGATCGTCCCGGTCACGACACAGTTACTGACAGTGCCTCCGTTCAAGCCAACCAAACCCCACGTGTCGCCCGCGCTGGTGACGCTGACGTTCTCCAGGCGAATATTGCGAACAGACGCGTCGATCGCGGCGAATAGGCCGGTCCTGCCCGTCAGCCCCGTTATCCGGTACTGTCTACCGTCGAAGTCGCCGTCGAAATAGCCGCTATCGTAAAGATCATTGTTCCTATAGCCCATCGCAATCCAGGTCTTCCCGGCAAGGTTGATGTCGGCCCCTAACTGAATGGTGACACCATCGAAGCTGACGTGTTCTCCGACCAGCACGGCCAGACCTGCAAGTTGTTGCGGCGTCGTGAGCGTGTAAGACATCTGCTGTGGATGGTTCTCATACCATGCCGTATCGTAGTTCCCGTGATCGGTCCAGGAAATCTGCGCGACGAGCGTGATCGCGGAGAAGCCCGACACCGCCCACACCATCATTTTCTTTTCCTTATCATAGCTCATTGTCACCCTCCCTTACGTCATTTCCAACCGGGTGTCGCATAGACCCTGCAGGCACCCTAGACCGCAACCCCAGGATTCAGGTCACTATTACCCCCCCAAACCCCAGACCCTGAACCTTCTCGGACTCACCTACTCCGAAATCACGTCGTCGAACAACCCGTCGCAAGCTTGCCCGAAAGTGTACAGAACCTCCTTATCTGCGGCCGCAAGCCGACCGCCGACTATCCCCTTTTCCGCCGCTACGTGCTGCCATCCTCACTTTCGTAATGACCATTACAGAAAAAACCTCGCTCCACCGCGTATTCCCGCCATACCCTGCCGCGCCTTCGACATACAGTACCAGACACGCCAACTGGCATATTTCGAGCGTCCTGCCCCTGCTGCGCCAACTCCGGCTGGGCCAACTCGGGATACAGTTGAATCCGCCACAACTCGATCCGCTGCATCAACGCCCAACCTTCAAACGCAGCCTGTACGCTGACGAAGCCAATAACGGTTCCAGCCGTACCCGCCGCTGGCCCGCATCTAGCGCACCGATGCCCTTAGGCGGCCTCCCTTTCTCCAGCGTTATTTCACGTGCCTTAAACACCCTAAAATATATTAACTGACACAGTAATAACCCCTTGGCCCACCGTGGTCAAGCCGAAACAGAATAAAGGCTGAATCGACAAACTACCCCCCCCCCCCGGCGCGTCAGGGGGCGCGGTTAGTTAATCGATTCATCAGGCCGACAACCGCTGACCCGAGCGCCTGAGGACCGGCTTGACGCTTCGCCCGCCTGTGTTACACTTCCCCGTGTACCCTGCCGCCCGTCACGCACGGGCGCGCATCGCACGCAGACACTAAGGAGACCGCCATGGACAACCGTACGCCCTGCCCCATCTGCCGCACGCCGAACGTCGCCCGCGCCGCCGCCGGCACCAGCACCGCCGAGATCCACTGCCCGCGCTGCGGCCGCTTCCAGGTCCAGACCCTCGCCGAGACCCAGCTCCTCAACAGCCCGCCCGCATTCCCCCCGCAGCACCTGCTCTCCGGCCTCTGCCGCAACACCTGGGACGCCCTCGGCGAAAAGGTGCTGGTCACCGTCGACCTCTTTAAATCCTGGGCCGAACTCGACAAGGCCGCCAAGCTCGTCGTCCCGCGCGACACCGACCTCGCCACCAAGGCCGACTACCTCCTGCGCCACGTGCGCCGCCGCAGCCGCACGCTGGCGGAGGCCGTCTCCTTCTCCCCGGCCGAACTCGCGGTGGGCTTCTGCGCGAACAAGGCCGAACTCCTCTTCTGCCTGCGTTACCTCGCCGAGAAGGGCTGGATCGAGGAGGAAGCCGCTAACCCCAACCCGCGTAAGGCCGGCCCGCAGCAGGGCGGCGGCGGCGTGCCCTCCTACCGCCTGACACCCGCAGGCTGGGCCGCCCTCGACGCGCCTTCCGCGCCCCCCGGCCCGCCGCTCGCGGCGGTCTGCCTCAGCCTCGACAAAGATGCCGACGCGCTCTGGACCCAAGGCCTCTCCGCAGGCCTGACCGCCGCCGGCTACACGGCCGTGCGGCTCGACGGCAAGGAGCACGCGAACCGCATCACGGACGACCTGGTCGTCTCCCTCCGCCGCTCCGCCGTGGTCGTGGCGGACCTCACCGGGCAGTCGCCGCTGGCCTACTTCCAGGCCGGCGTCGCCCTCGGGCTCGGCAAGCCGCTCTTCTGGACCTGCGAGGAGGGCGAGTCGCGCGACCGCAAGCTCTGGCTCGAGACACGCCAGTACCTCGTCACCCCTTGGACGCGCGATAAGCTGGACGAGTTCGCGCGCCGCCTCGCCCAGCGCGTGGAGGCCGCCCTCGGCAGGCCCTGAGCCGCCGCGGCGGCCCCAGGGCCTGCGCGCGCCCCGCGCGGCCCTTCCGTTACAGCGCCTTGATCCGGATGTCGCGGTACTCCGCCCACATCGGCTTGCCCCCGTGGAGCTGCAAAGCCAGCACGCCCTCGCTCAGCGCGAGCTGCGGGTCGTTGTCCGTGAAGTCCAAGGTCAACCGCCCGTTGAGGTAATGCTGGATGCGGTTGCCCTTAGCGACAATCACCACCTCGTTCCACTGATCCACCTTCATGAGCTGCGCGAACTCCTCGGGCGTGATCAGCGTGGCCTCGACCGTTTTTTTCGTCTCCGCGTTCCAGACGGCCTTCTCGCCCGCCAGACAGATACGCCCGCGCTTGCCGCCCTCGTCATAGATGAACCCCGAGACATTCGGCAGCTTCGCCTCGTTGCGGATCTCATGCTGGTACCCGCGCACGCGCCACTGGTTCGGCTCGCCGGGCTTCGTGTCGATCCGCTTCGAGCGGTACTGGATGCCCGAGTTGTTCGCCGCGTTACAACGGAACGAGAGGCGCAGCTCAAAGTCCTTGGTCACCCCGTCCTTCCAGATCAGGAAGGTGTTGCCCTTGGTGGGGTTCTCCGGCGTCGTCTCGCCGTGAATCACCCCGTCGCGCACAGACCACAGCTTGGGGTCGCCGTCCCACCCCGTCAGATCCTTGCCGTTGAAAAGGCGCGTCATGCCAGCCGTCTCGGCAGGCGCCTCAGCCGCCACGGACGCGAGCGCCCAGACGGCGCAGATTGCAGAGGTCAGAATGCGAGTCATCGTACACTCCCGGTTTCGTTCCGGCTGCGTCCCGCCCACGGCTCCGGGGGCACCCGCCCCTCGCCCCGCCTGAAAGGGCGCAGCTTTCTTCAACTGTAACGCAGAGAGCCCCCGCCTGGCAAGCTGCCGACACCCCGCCTGTTTACGGGCCGACGAGAAAATGCTTCACCCCCGTGAAGATCATCTGCGCCGCCAGCGCCGCCAAGATCAGGCCCGTCACCTTGCTGACGATCTCGAGCCTGTCCTTGCCCAGCCACCGCTCCACATGCGTCGCCGCAAGCAGCAGCCCGCCGAGCGAGACCACCGCCAACCCCACCGCCAGCGCCCCCAACAGCCGCTCGCGCACTCCCGCCACATCCGCCCCGAGCACAAAGAGCACGCCCATCACCGCCGGCCCGACGATGATCGGCATCGCGAAGGGCACGACCACCAGATCCTCCTCGCCGTCCGGCGTCGGCGGTGCCTTGCCCTGCACCAGGCCGAGCGAGGACAGGAACAGCAGCGCTCCCGCGCCGATGCGGAAGGCGTCCAGCGTGATGCCGAAGAGCGCGAAGATCACCGACCCGAAGAAGTACACGACGGTACAGATCACGCCTACGGCCACCGTGGCCCGCACCGCGAAAGCCCGCCGCCGCGCCGGATCGAACGCGCGCGTCATCCCGAGGAAGATCGACAGGATCAGAAACGGCGTGAAGATGAACAGGATCTTGAGCCACGCGCGAACCACGAACAGCACGGCGTCAGACATGGAGCGCCCCCCTCCCCCTCGTCGGCTCAGCGTGCTTCGTCATGAACGGCAGCAGGGCCAGGCAGACCAGCCCCAGGCCTGAGTCGAGCACCAGCGTGAGCGGATAGCCCAACGTCGCAATGAACCGGCACTGCCAGTAGGTCGAGTAGCTGATGACGAGATTGAGAAGCGCCATGTAGGCCGTGAACTGCGTGGCCGCCACGGCCGGATTGCAGACGTCCATGAAAAGCGCCGTCCGCGTGCCGTACATCAGCCCCTGGAACACCGCGTACACCAGTCCCGTCACGATATACAGGCGCAACAGGAACCCGGACGCCGCCGGTTTGACCGCCGCCTCCATAGCCACCGGAAACAGCCAGCCCTGGCGGTGCAGCCCCCACGCCAGCGCCAGCGTCGCCAGCGCCATCCCCACCGCCGCAAACGAGAGCGTCCTCCGCCGCCCCAGCCGGTCGGACACATACCCGCCCACGACACAGAACCCGGCGGCGAGCACGGTGCCTACCAGCGTCAGCTTGGCGATCAGCCCGTCCGACATCCCCATCTCGACCGCCAGGTTGTTGCACAGCGCCAACGAGAGCGCATACGGCCCCAGCGGAACCAGCGCTACCAGCAGCCCCACGGCCGCCGCGCGGCGGCCGAAGAAGGCCCCCAGCGCCTCGCGCCAGTAGGCCCGAACCGCCTGCACGGCCGCCAGCCAGCGCGGCCCCTCCTGCCGCAGCGCCTCGCTCGTGTAGGAAGGCTCGACCAGCCGCAGGCTCACCGTCAGCGTCACCAGCAGGATCGCGCCGCCCACCGCAAAGAACGTCGCCGGCAGCGGTACGCCCCAGCCCACCAGATACAGGACGCCCGCCCCGCCCAGCGCCTGGCCCAGATACGCGCCCGCGAACATGAGCCCGTTCGCCATGCCGCGCTCGTGCTCCTTCAAGGTGCCGCAGGCCAGCGCGTCAATCGCCACGTCCTGTGTGGCCGCGAAGATATTGTGCACCAGGATCAGCGCCGTCAGCGCGGGAATCTGCGCCTTGAGGTCCAGCGCCAGCGACGCCACCAGCGTCAGGCACATCAGCGCCTGCGACGCCACGATCCAGCCGCGCCTCCGGCCCCACCGGTCCACGTGGAACAGATCCACCACCGGCCCCATCGCCCACTTGAAGGCCCACGGCAGCGTGAACGCGGCGGAAAAGGCGCCGATACTCTCCGGGCTGACCCCGAGGCGCCGCATCTGCGTGACCATCGCGACCAGCGCGAACCCGTTGGGGATACCCTCCGTCACATAAAGCAGAAAGAAGGCCGCCAGCCGCCCGCGCCGCGTGGCGAGCAGATTGTGGCGCGGGTGCCACCACCGACACCCTTGACCCGCCCCATCCTCTGACACGCGACACCCCCCATTCTCACGAATCTCGTGCGACCTTCACCCGCCTTGACCCACCAAACACCACTCCAGAAGCGTACCCCGCCGATAACGATCCGGTCAAGCCCGGGTTCCGCTGTACCCGCATTTCTCACCTTCAGCCCGCCCGCGGGCGCATCCTGAACATCACCCTTGCGCCTGACGGGTCGGCCGGTATACCATCGGTGCCGCGCGCCACATCAGCGGCCGCGCGAGAACCGGGGAGGGGAGCGGATGAAACGGATTCGGGTCGCATGGGCGTATCTGGGCGCGGCGCTACTGGCGGCAGGCACGGCCTACGCGGAGACGTTCAAGGACGGCGAGACCGTCTGTTTCCTAGGCGACAGCATCACCGCCCGCGGGAGCACGCAGACCCTCGTGGCCAACTACTACCTGACCCGTTTCCCGGAGCGCGTGATACGTTTCGTGAACGCGGGCCGCTCCGGCGATTCGGCCGGCGGCGCGCTCGGCCGACTCCAGGAGGATGTGCTCGACAAGAAGCCGACCACCGTCACCCTCATGCTCGGCATGAACGACGTCGGCCGCGGCAACTATGTGGCGCAGCCCACGGAGCAGCAGCTCGCGCGCCAGAGGCAGGCGCTCGACGGCTACAAGGCCAACATGGAGAAGGTCGTCGCACGCATCCGCGCTGAGGCGGGCGAGCCGAAGCTGTACTTCTTCACGCCGTCGCCGTTCGACCAGACGGTCGTGCTGGAGAAGGGCAACAACCAGCCGGGCTGTAACGACGGCCTCGCCAAATGCGCCGAAATCGTGCGCGCGCTGGCCGCCCAGAACAACGGCATTGTGGTCGATTTCCACGGGCCCATGACCGCGCTCAACCTCGAGCAGCAGAAGAAGGACCCGAAGTGGACGATCATCGGCGGCGACCGCGTCCACCCGGGCGCGCCCGGGCACCTGATGATGGCGTGGCTCTTCCTCAAGGCCCAGGGTGCGCCGGCGCGGGTCTCGGACGTGACGGTGGACGCTGCCGCCGCGCGCGCGACGAAAAGCCTCAACGCCGAGGTGACCGCCGTCGCAAAACGCGGCGGCGGCGTGGCCTTCACGACGCTGGAGAAGTCGCTGCCGTATCCGCTCGACCCCGCCGCCCAGCCTGCGCTGGAGCTGCTGCCCATCGTCAAAGACCTGAATCAGGAGCTGCTCACGGTGACGGGGCTCGCAGCCGGCCGGTACGAGCTGCGGATCGATGGCGCGGCCGTCGGACAGTATTCGGCGGCCGAGCTGGCGGCCGGCGTCAACCTGGCCACCAACGAGGCGGCGCCGCAGCTCAAGCAGGCGCGCCGCGTGGCGCAGCTCAACGAGCAGCGCCGCAACGCCGAGTCGCAGGCATGCAGCCTGCTCAACACGCGGCGCTGGATGGTCAGCCACTACAAGATCGACGTGGATGATCCGGCCGCCGTGCAGGCGCACTACGACAGCTTCAAGGACAAGACCGAGTACAGCGCCGCGATGGCGCTGAACTACATCAAACAATGGTCCAAGCGCGGCGAGCTGCTGGCGCAGGTCGCGGCGTGCGAGCGCGAGGCGCTCGCCGCCCGCACACCCGTCCCGCACGCGTTCGAAGTCGTGTCCCTCCCCTAGCGCGCCCGCCGCCGCAACAGGGTGCCGAGGCGGTATCCAAGCGACAACGCCTTACGGGGCGGCGATACGGTCAACCAAGTCGGGGGCGAGGCGCTGGAAGTCCCGCGTGTTGAACGTGTAGATACGATCAGCCCCGGCACTGCGGGCGCACTCGAGCAACAGCGCGTCGTAAACCACGCCTCCTGCCACACCCCACTCCGCACAACGGGCGATAGCTGACTCATAAAGCTTCGCCGTCACCGCAACGCGACGGAAATGGGGCACGATGTTCGTCCCGATGATGAGGCGGGCCTCCGTCGGAACGATCCTAGGCTGGACCGGCAAGGTGGTCAAGACGGCGTAGACCTCGGCCAGACTGTGCGCGGAGATCAGGAACTCGTTCGCCTTTGCACCTGCCGCAGCAAGCACGGGATGCGCCCGGACGAAGTGCGGATGCAAGCGGACACAGCCCGCCACGAGAACCGAGGTGTCGACGAAAACCTTCACCGCGAGCCTCCCCATACTGAGCGGCTCCGCTCCGAGCGAACGGACTCGACCACGGCCAGGAGCGAGTCGTCAGGCCGCCCCTCATGCACGTACAAGCCGCCCTCTTGCGTCAAGGACGGTTTGGCGTCGACAGGATAGAGGATAATCGCGTCCGCCGTGATGCGAAGGTCAAGAGCCGAGCCCGTTCGCAAGCCGAACTGCTTGCGCACTCTCTGCGGGAGCACCATCCGTCCGGCCTGGTCAAGGATCACCGTCTCTTTCATGCCATTGAGAATACCAAATGGTATTTCCAGTGTCAATATGCGTGCGATAACGGTGGGAGTTGACTTCGACGCGCGGTTCGACTGGTTGTTTCATCTCGTTCGACTGCGGCTCGGCGCAGCCTCGCCCTCCAGCGCGAGGCAGCACGTCCGGATAGACCGTAGCGGCTGGGTGGCGAGCGTCCTCGCGAACCGCCTGCGAACGGCGGATATCAGGCTCTCGACCGTCTGAGGCCGCTGCAACCTCGATCAGCCGTGTCGCTCACCGTCGGACGACCACCAGCCAGTCTTCGGTCTCGTCGGCGGGAGGTACTCCGAGGGCCGCCCGGCCGCCGCCGGCGACGGTCTTGACGACGCCGTCCCGCAACGCGCCGCCGGCGCGCGTTTCGAGGAGGTGATGTGCCAGGCCCGCTTGTCGGCGAGCGTCTGCTTATAGAAGTGCTCAGCCTCGACAACGACAAGGCCGTCCGCTTCATCGAAGACGAGGTCCGGCGCGGCGAGCGGTGCCGTCGAGGTGGTCGCGGACGCCGCCAGACCTGTTGCCAGCGCGGCAACGATCATCAAGGCAGGAGCATGTGTTTTCATGGCGTGTGTTTCTGCTAACGCGGGCGCGGCCCCGCCTAGGGCCTTTTCACGCTCACGCCGTTAACGTCCCTGCCGTTCAGCAGCCAGCTCAGGTTGAACGACACCACCTGCACGGCCTCGTAGTGGCCGCCCGGACCGCCCTCGAAAACGAGGAGTATCCTACCTTGGCTCGGCGTGCCGCTGCGTCCCACGCCGAGGTTGGAGTAGGCGCTCGGCCCGTCGTAAACCAGGCGCTTCAACGGCCAGCTCGCGCCGCCGTCGAAGCTCGCCCAGACCGTCACCTTCTCGCGGCCCTTGCTGGTGGAGGCGCCGACCTGCTTCGGCATCTCGCCCGCGTCGGTGTCGAGGTTGCTGTAGAGCAGGACGTCGCGGCCGGCGAGCGGCAGCCGCACCATGCCGCCCATGCAGCCGTACGAGGAGCCGCGCACGCCGTCGGGCAGGTCGGCGCTGCGGGAGGCGTTGATCCACAGGTCGCCGTCCTCACTCCACGCGAAGAAGCGGTTGCCGGGGCTCATGTGCTCGCGCGAGTTGTAGAGGATGCGGCCGTCCGACAGCTCCGCGAGCGTCGCCTCACCCGTACCGAACACAGGGAAGGGCTTGCTGGTCTGCCACACCTTACCGCCATCGTCGCTGTACAACGCGGTGCTGTAGTGGTAGGGCCGCCACGGCACATCGTTCGAGTTCTTCGGCCCCATGATCCTCGCCGGCGTGAGCAGCCGGCCCTTGTGCCGGCCGAAGGCGAGCGTGATGCCCGCCTGCATGGCCGAGACGCCCTCCCGCTGCGGGATCAGCCCGAAACCGTCGGGCCGCGCCTCGCACGTCTCGCGCGCCCATGTGGCCCCGCTGTCGCGGCTCCTGAACAGCCAGCCCGCGCCCGGGTTGACATAGAGCAGGTCCCCTCGGGTTTCATCCACGAGCGCGTTCCCGCCTTTCGCGTCCGGCGCGATCACGATCTCGGGATCCCAGGTCCGGCCGCCGTCGCGGCTGCGGCGGCAGGCGCCGCCGCCGGGCGACTGGAACACCACCACCGTGCCGTCCGG
>JAKJGY010000297.1 GCA_022704145.1 Verrucomicrobiota bacterium | reverse complement strand
CTGGCCGTTTGTCACGACCACAGCCATCCAGACCGCGCCGCCCCCCGGCGAGGTGAGGCACCACGCGCCCTCAAACGGCGACCCCGCGACTGACGCACCGACCGCCATCACACCGAACATCACCCCGACTACTATTTCACGCCTCATCATGCCCTCCTTGTCCGTATATCCCAAGAATCAGCCCGCCTCAGCGCCGCATCAGCTCGACGATCGCCCGCGCGAGCCGGTCGCGGTGAGCCTCCAGCGGCTCAGGGTCATTCGTAAAGTTCGTCAGCCCCGCCGACACCTGCTCAGGGACTTTGAGCAGCGCCTCCCAGTTCGCGCGCTCGCGCGGATCGAGGCGCGCCCCTTTCTCAGCCAGCAGCCGCCGCAGGATCACAAAGTACTCATAGTCCTCGATCCCGTCGCGTAACATCTCCAGACGGATCGACGCCACCGGCCCCTCCAGCACCGGCGCGGCCGGCCTGCCGTCCGCAGCCGCAGGCGGCGGATAGAGGAAACGCCCGTCGCCGTTACCCCACGGCTGGCGCGTCCCGGCCTTGCTGTCATAGCCCGACACCCAGCTCATCGGATCACGATACGGGTTCTGCGGCGCCCCCGGCTCAGGATACGCCGACGGGCTCGTCCAATAGACCGTCTCCCACACCAGCACCCCGGTCACCCGCTCCGCCCACGTCTGCCACAGCCAGACCCGCATCTCCGTGCCGGGGTGATCGATGAACAGCGTCGCGTAAGGCGCCTTCGGACCGCAACAGACGTACCACCAGAACTGGTCGCCCGCCTCCCGGCGCTCCGACAGACCCTCGACCGCCAGGGAGGGCGTCAGCGGCACCCACAGGTTCGGGCCGCCCGTCAGCTCCTTCTCGACCTGCTCGGTGAGCATCCGCCTCAAGCCGGGGGCATGCCGCTTGAGCGTCTCAAAGCCCTTCATCACAAAGGCGTAGTCCTTGGGGTCGGGCTCGTCAAACCAATACACGTAGGCCCGGTCCAGCCACCCCTTCTCACGCAGGTGCGACTCGATCCCCTTCAGGTATTTGCCCATCAGCACCTCGTACTCCGGCGAGCCGCCCGGATAACCCAGGAACGACGGCTCGTACCGCTCATGGAAGGTGCCGCCTCCCAGCCCCTCGACCTTCATCATGAAGGTGTTGAACCCGTATTTGGTGAACGCCCGCTCCATCGCCGCGTCCCACGCCGACCAGTCGAACACCGGCGTCACGGCGTCCAGCGCCGGCGGCTCGAAAGCGCCGCCCTCAACCACCTCGCGACCCGTGTCGAGATCGGTCACCTCGAACGCGTCCAGCCACACCCCCCCCGTCTCCACGCCCGGCTCCTGATAGCCCGCCGCGAACACCGCGAACCGTGCGCTCGCCGCCCCCTCGGGAAAAACCGTCTGAGTCCTCTCGAACGCCCGCCACGCCTCAGCGCCCTCGACCGTCAGATCCGTGTTGCAGCCCGACATCCACGTGCCGTCCGCACGGAAGTGCCGGATCGAGAGCAGAAACCGCTGCCCTTTCGTGGTCTTATGCTGGAACGCGATCCGGAACCCCTTCTTCGGCACCGCCACGGCCTGCGGGTAGTCGGCCGACACATTGACCTTCTCGCTTTCATCCAGAATAAACAGCGAACCCGCGCCCACCGCCTTCTCGCGCGTGTCGAGCGTGCCCCCTCGCCAAGGGTTCAACCCCTTCCAGGTCACCGTCCAGGCGTCCATCGGCGCCGGGTCGTAGGGCGAAAGGCGGCTCTCGCCCAACAGCTTCAGATACTTGTCGAGCACCTCGCGCCGCTGCGCTGGCTCCGTCACGCCGTGATACCGCCACACCGCCGACGGGCTGAAGCCGAACGCCGTCTCACAGGTCATGCGCTGCGGCAGCGCGAACCCGTAAACCTCGACGCTCAGCACCGTGGCGACCTTCATGCCGTCCGCCTCGACCGTCACCGTGCCGCGGTAGATGCCGGCCGGCAGACCCTCGGCAGCTCTCACACGCACCCAGTACGCCTGATTCCTCCCGGCCTCGACCGTCAGCGCGCCGGTCTGCGGCAGCAGCGGGTCCGGCCACTCCGCCGCCACGCCGAGCGCATCCGTCCGCCGCGTGACCGGCACCGTGCCGACCCGCAGCACGTCGACCTCCTCGCGCGCGATCTTCGCCCGGCCGCAGACCAGCTCCGAAACCGAAACCAGTATGTTCGTCAGCGCCACTTTCGGCGTCACCACGAGCTGGACCGCCTCCCGCTCGTTCTGCGCCACACGCAGGGAAAGGCCCTTGGCGATCCGCTGCGGCAACGCCCTCGCCTGCGGGATCTTCCAGCCGGACGAGGCCCGCCACAGGTTCACCTGCGGATGGTTGACCGGTATCAGCTCGCCATAGGCATCGCTGTAGAGTTCGGGCACACGCACCGTGCTGCGCGCCACAAACGCGTTGCTGACCGCCACCGTCATCTCCCATAGGCCCACCCCGGGAACCTCATAAGGCACCTCGACCTCATACGCCCCCGCCCCCGGCAGGCTGAGCGGCACCTGGTTCGTCCGCGTCACCTCGCCAGGCCGCGCGAAAAGCACCCGCGCCGCCGTCTCCACCGGCTGCGCCACCAGACACTGCACCCTTAACGACACCGTGTTCCGCGCGCCGGGAACAGCGTCCCCCAGGTCCCGCAGGTGTACCTGCACCCGCCTGCCATAACTCTCAGCCTCCACATACCGCGTGGCGCCGACCGCCACCGCAGGCTCGCCGTCCACCTCGCCGCGAAAGGTGTAGCCGTGAAGCTGGAGCGAACAGCCGTCACGCAGCCCCCTCAGGCGGACGTACACGGCCTCGGCCGGCACGAGCGCGGCCGGCAGCGCCGCCGTCAGCCCGCCCGAGTTGGTCAGCACACCCAGCGGCATCCACTCTTTCGCGTCGGCGGACGCCTCCACCGTCAGCTTCCCGGACACGTAATAGCCGCACGTCAGCTCCACCTCGCCCGACAGGAAACGGCGCCCGGCCACCCCGTGGCGGTAGGTCACCATCCCGCCCTCGCCGAAACACCAGCGGTCCGTGTTGAACCCGGCGGTGTGGTAGAGCAGCGGCCGGCTGTGGTTGCGCCCCTCGCCGCCCAGCGGCGCATCGAACAGGTAACGGTTGCCGTCAAGCCGCTCGCCCTCGCCCAGCGCGCCCTCGCCGAAGGGCCGGTGGACCGCCTCCACCGGCATCAACGTCACGTCGTCGAACAGGACTGCGCCGCGCGTCTGCCACTGCCCCAGACGCAGCGGCGCCGCCAGAAGATCCTTACGCACCGGCGTCGCGAAGACATGGCTGTAGAGCGTCCAGTCCCGCCCCGGCACCCCGAGATCCACATTCGCGAAGGCCGGGCCGCACACCGCCGTCCCGCCCGCCGCACCCTCGCCGCGCGCCCGCACGCTCAGCCGGTAGGCACGGCTCGGAAGAAAGGCCACCGGCTCGGCCGTCTGCCACGCGGAGCTGTCCGTGCCGTCG
>JAKJGY010000092.1 GCA_022704145.1 Verrucomicrobiota bacterium | reverse complement strand
GCGGACGGTGCCGTGGTGGTTTCGAACCAACTGGTGTTGGGTAACAACGCCTACTCTTACGGCGAGGCCGAGGTCACGGGCGGGACGCTCTGGGTCGGCGACGACATCCGTATGGGCGTGCAGTCGAACACGTACGGGCGCATGACGGTGTCCGGCGGGTCGGTCTTCGTCAAGGACTACCTGGATCTGGGCTCGTACGGCACCGGGCTTCTGCATGTGGCGGGAGGCGAGCTGACCGCGCATGTCCTGCGCACGACGCCTTATGGCGTGACGAACGCGCCGACGCCGGAGATACGGGTCTCGGGCGGCCGACTCGCGGTGACCAACATCTTCTACTTCGCGGACGCTTTTGACTCCAAGGCGCTGCTGCGACTGGAGGGCGGGACGTTCTCCGTTCCCCGCCTGTGGCGTAACCGCGGGTACACGACGGTGCTGTGCGACGGTGGCGCGCTGGAGGCGCGGCGCAGCGAGTCGAATTTCATCGACACCAACATCCAGGAGCTGTGGCTGACGGCGAACGGTCTCTGTGTGGACTCGGCCGGCTTCGCGATCGGCACGTCGCGCGACCTGCCCGACGCGGCGGGCGAGCGCGGGCGGCTGGTGAAGAGGGGTGCGGGGACGTTCACGCTGAACGCGAGCGCGACTTTCACGGGCCCGGTGGTGGTCGAGGGCGGCGTGCTGGCGCTGGGCGCGGGCGGTCTGCTGACGCTGGCGGGGGGCTGCGAGGTGGCGGGCGGGGGGCTGCTGAACCTGTCGGCGCGCAGTCTCGACTTCGCGCTGCCCGCGGGCACGGTGTCGCGCGTGGACGGCGAGCTGCGGCTGGCGGGCGGCAAGACGCTGACGGTCGCGGACGGCGCTACGCTGGGCGGCACGGGCGTGGTCGGGCGTGTGGTGTTTGCGGGCGGCGCGACGCTGGAGCGGCGCGCGGACGCGGGCGGGGCGCTGCTGCAGGCGGGCGAGCTGACGGTCCCGGCGGGCGCGACGCTGGCGCTGGCCGGCTTCACGCTGGCCGAGCTGCGGCAGGGGGTGGCGGTCGCCGCGGCGGGGTCCTTCACGGTGGCGGGCGGCGGGACGGTGGCGGTGACGCTGGACGGCGCGCCGTCGGCGCTGCCGGTGGCGCTGCGGGTGTCGGGAGGTGTGCTCACCGCCTTCGCGTATGACCCGGGCACGCTGCTCCGCGTGTGGTAGACGCGCGCCGGTGGCGGCACGGACGGGGCGCGTGGTGCGCCGTCCGTGCCGGCGTCGGGCGGGCGGTTACCGCCCGAACAGGCGGTCGGCGAAATCGGCGTAGCGTTCCCAGTCGTAGCGCAGCACCGCATGCTTGCCGGTGCGGTAGTGGTAGCCCAGGAGGAGGCCTTCGACGGGCTGGTTGACGGGCGGCCGTTCGGTGGCGGGCAGGGTGCCCGCATCCAGGAAGGCGTATACGGCGGCAGCGTGCCGCAGGGAGAGGAACTCGCCGGTCGGGTCGGCCCAGCGGTCCTCTTCGGCGCTGGCCACATAGAGGCCGCGCGGGGCCACGCAGGCCAGCAGCAGGTGCTGGTCAAAGGTGAGGTCCTGCTCGCGGCCGGCATAGCGCGTGTAGTTGGCGCAGAACCAGTGCGGGAAGGACGAGGTCACGTGGGCGATGGTCTCGCCGTAGCGGCGCAGGGAGAGCGCCGCGCCGCCGCAGCCGGAGTTGTTGGAGATCACGAGCGCGAAGCGTTCGTCCGTCGCGCCCGCCCAGAGGGCGGTCTTGCCGAGGCGCGAATGGCCCATGACGGCCACTTTGCGGGGGTTGACGCCGGGGTCGGTCTGGAGGTAGTCCATGATACGGCTGAGGCCCCAGGCCCAGGCGCAGACCGTACCCCAGGCGTTGCCCGGACGGGGTGACGGCGACGGGAGGAGGGCGTGGACGCCGTTTGTGAAGCCGTCGTCGAAGTCGGGGTCGATGTCGCCGCAGTACGCGGTGGCGAGCGCGTAGCCGCGGCTGACGAGGTATTCGGCCTGCCACGCCTCGGCGTCGGCGCCGCGGCTCTCCTCGTTGGCGCGGTTGCCGCGGTTGACGACCGGCCGTCCGGTGAGGTTCTTCTCGCGCACCCACGACTCGGTCAGGCGGATGGCGGGGTCTTCATGCACGGTATGGTTGCCGTTGAAGTTCAGCCCCAGGAAGGCGGGGGCGGGCTGTCCGGTCGACGGCAGGTAGAGCAGCACGTCGATGAAGGGCCCTTGGTCTTGCAGCGCGAACCAGATGCGGATCTGCTTGCGGAGCGCGCGGCCGCCGAAGGCGGGGCCCGACTCGCGGGTTTCGTAGCGCAGGAGGGGCGGGCGTTCGGGCATGACGCCGTACATCTGATCTTGGAGCAGGGCGAGGATCTCGGCGCGGCGGCGCGGCCACTGGTCGGGGCCGGAGAGGGCGGCGCCGCTTGCGAAGCGCAGCGCGTCGGGGAGCGTATAGGCGGGCACCTTGTCCTCGTCGTAGTTGGCGGGCAAGGGTGCGGCGCCGGCGACCAGCGCGCCGAGCGCAAGGCCGGCGGCCACGGCCGGGGCGAGATCGGTTGAGTTCAGCATAGGTGTGTCTCCGGCAGGACCAGACCGGTCGTCCCGTCCTGACTGTGCGTGAAGTGTACACAAAAC
Organism: Verrucomicrobiota bacterium; assembly: GCA_022704145.1. Lineage (GTDB taxonomy): Bacteria > Verrucomicrobiota > Kiritimatiellia > RFP12 > UBA1067 > JAKJGY01. The sequence goes on along the minus strand of JAKJGY010000092.1, from coordinate 13,173 downwards.
CCCGTGCGGTTTACAAGCCGGAGGCGGACAGGCCTGCTAAAGTACCAGCAAGGTCTTCAAAGGGGGTATGCCATGGAGCGACAGAAAAGGGTGTCTCAGCGGCGGCCTGAGGGCTGCGGTCTGGCTCGGCGCGGTTTTCTCAAGGGGATGCTGTCGGCTGGCGGCATGGCGGCGGCGCCGTGGCTGGTGCCGGCGTCGGCGCTCGGCCGGGACGGGGCGGTGGCGCCGAGCGAGCGGATCGTGCTGGGGGGTATCGGGATCGGCCGTCGCGGCTCGCACGACCTGCGCTGGGTCATTGGGGAGCCGGACGTCCAGTTCGTGGCCTCGTGCGACGTGTGGCGCGAGCGCCGCGAGATGGTCAAGAAGATGGTCGATGACAAGTATGGGAACCGCGACTGTGTGGTCTATCGCGACATGCGCGAGTTTCTGGAGAAGCGCACGGATATCGACGCGCTGCTGATCACGACCGGAGACCGCTGGCATGCGGCGGCGTCGGTGATGGCGATGCGCGCCGGAAAGGACGTGTATTCCGAGAAGCCGTCGTCCATGACAGTGGCGGAGGGCCAGGCGGTGGTCGAGACCGCGCGCCGTTACGGCCGTGTCTACCAGACCGGGACGCAGCGTCTGAGCGAGGCGAATTTTACGGTCTGCAACGAGCTTCTGCGCTTGGGGCGGCTGGGGCGCGTGCATACGGTGCGCGCGCACATCGCGGGCGGGAACGCGGTGATGAATCGCGGATGGCTGCCGGGCGAGGCGCTGCCTGCGGCGGACGAGCTGGACTGGGACGCCTGGCTCGGCCCCTGCCCGTGGCGGCCGTACAACAAGAACTATGTCCAGGGCGGCTGGCGCAACCAGTATGACTTTCATACGAGCTGTATCGGCGAGTGGGGGGCGCACACCTTTGCGCAGTGTCAGGTGGCGATCGGGATGGGGGGCTCCTCGGCGGTCAGCTACGAGTATGTGGAGAACGCCAGTGGCGACGGCATGGTGGCGACGTTTTCAAACGGTGTGAAGATGGTGCTGCAGCAGAAGGGCTGGCACGGCTCGTGCGGGGTCCGTTACGAGGGTGACGAGGGCTGGGTGGCCTGCGCGGACGGCTATTCGCGGCCGGAGGCCTCAAGCCTTGCGCTGCTCGCCGACTATTCTAAGGTTGTCCAGGATTATGTGGCGCGCACCGGGCGCGCGCAGAACCATATGCGCAACTTCCTGGACTGTGTGCGTTCGCGGCAGCAGCCGATTGCCAACCCCGAGGTGATGCACCGCTCGATGAGTACGGTGCATGCGGCGAACATCGCCATGTGGCTGGGGCGCAGCATGCGGTATGACCCGGCGAAGGAGGCGTTTGTGGGCGATCCGGAGGCCGACCGTCTGCGGTCGCGCGCGATGCGCGGTCCATGGGCGGTGTGAGGGCGCCGGGGACCGGGGGGTGGCAGCAGGGAGTTTCGGATACTGAGGATGTTGCGCAAAGTCGGGGTGCCGACGGATGGGTGGGCGAGCGATGAATAGAGTGACCTTGGGCGTGTTGGCGGCCGGTGTCGTGTGCGTCATGGCGTGTGCGCAGACCGGGCCGAAGGGCGAGGCTGAGCTGATTGCGGTGTTGAAGTCGGAGGCGACGCAGCAGGAGAAGGCCGACGCGTGCCTTGCGCTGGGCCACCGTGCGACGAAAGCCGCCGTGCCGGCTTTGGCGGCCCTGCTCGCGGACGAGCAGCTTGCGCACATGGCGCGTTACGCGTTGGAGCCGTTGCCTGATCCGTCGGTTGACGAGGCGTTACGGGCCGCCTTGGATAAGCTCTCCGGTCGTCCGCTGGCGGGCGTGGCGCAGTCGGTCGGCGTGCGCCGTGACGCACAGGCCGTTGCGGTGCTGGGCCGGAGGCTTTCCGAGCCGGATGCGGAGGTCGCGGCGGCGGTCGCGCTGGCGCTGGGGCGTATCGGCACACCGGAGGCGGCGGCGGCGCTGATGGGGGCTCTCGGCCGCGTGCCGGAGGCCGCCGAAGGGCTGCTGCGTTGTGCCGAGGTGCTGCCGACTGGACAGGCGCGGACGATCTATGACGGGCTGCGTGACGCGCGTGTGCCGCCGCAGGTGCTGTCGGCGGCGACGCGCGGCGCGATCCTCGCGCGCGGGGCGGGTGGGGTCACGCTGCTGGTCGAGACCCTTCGGGCGGAGGATGAGATCCGGTTTGTCGCGGGGCTGCGGGCGGCCCTGGAGCTGCCGGGCGCGGAGGTGACGCGGGCGCTGGCGGGCGAGCTGGGCAAGCTGGCGGCTGTGCGGCAGGGGAGGCTGTGCGAGGCGCTTGGCGAGCGCGGCGATACGGCCGCGTCGCCTGCGCTGTTGGCGCTTGCGCGGGGGTCGGAGGCGTCGGAGACCCGCCTGGCGGCCATTCGGGCGCTGGTGCGCCTCGGTGACGACGCGGCCGTTCCGGCGCTGGCCGAGCTGGTCGTGGCGGGTGATGAGGCCGTCGCGAAAGCGGCGAGCGCGGCGCTTGCCGGGCATCCGGGTCAGGCGGCGGAGGCGGAGATCGCCAAGCTGCTGCGCGCGCCAGACGTGAAGGCGCGGAGGATTGGCGTCGAGCTGGCGGCGCGGCGGCGTCTGACGGCGGCGGTGCCCGACCTGCTGCGGCTGGCTGCGGAGGAGGATGCCGAGTGCCGTACGGCCAGTCTCAAGGCGCTCGGCGAGCTGGCGGACGCGAAGGCCGTACCCGAGCTGGTCGGCCTGCTGGAGAAGTCGCCCGCAACCGAGGCGGTCGCTGACGCGCTGGCGGCGGTTTGTGCGCGCGCGGTCGTCCGGAAGCCGCTTGCGGACGCGATTCAGATCCGCAAGGCGCTGTACGGCGTTCTGGCGGACGGGCCGGTCAAGGATGTGACGGCGAAGGTGGCCGAGCTGGTTCAGGCGGGCGAGCGGGTGATTGAGGCGGGGAACGGGACGTTCGGCGACGCGGCACCCGGCAAGGTCAAGCAGTTCCGTCTGGAGTATACGGTGAGCGGTGTGGCCAGGCAGGTCACCGCGATGGAGAACGCAAGCGTCCGGCTGGAGGCCGGGACGTCCGCCACCGTGCCGCCTGAAGTGAGCGGGTCGCTGCTGGCCGCCTTCGAGCGGGCGCAAGGCGCGCCGAAGCGCGCGCTGCTGCGGCTGCTGTGCACGACAGGGGGCGAGCAGGCCCTGTCGGTTGTGAGGAAAGCGGTGTCGGACGCGGATGCGGAACTGAGGGAGGTGGCGTTACGCGCGATATGCGAATGGCCGTCTCAGGACGCGCTGCCGGACCTGGAGCGGCTGGTCCAGGCGCCGCCGTCGCCCAAGTTTAAGATACTGGCCTGGCGCGGATACATGCGGCTGGTAGAAGCCGACTCCTCTCCGGCGCAGGCGCGCTTCGCCGCGCTCCAGAAGGCTTTCGGCTGGGCCGAGCGCGATGAGGAACGGCGGGTCGCGCTGGGGTCGCTGGGGGTTGCGCCCTGCCCCGAAGCGCTCGCGTTCGCCTTGTCAAACCTCACGAGCGACGCGTTGAAGGAGGAGGCGTGCCGTGGGGCGGTCGATGTGGCGGAAGCGCTTCAGGAGACAGAGCCAGGCGCCTGTTCCGACGCGCTGCGCCAGGTGCTTAAGGCGGGCCCGCAGGAGGCCACGCTCAAGCGGGCGCGCAAGCTGTTGGGCGTGCTTAAGAAGGGCGAGGAGCAGGCGCGTTCGGAAGAGGGGTTCGTCCCTTTGTGTAACGGACGGGACCTTGAGGGCTGGGAGCAGAAGGGTGGGGCGTGGTGGAAGGTGGTGGAGGGTGTCGTGACGGCGGAGAGTACGGCCGACGCCCCGCTCGTGGCCAACAACCACCTGATCTGGAAGGGCGGCACGCCGGGCGATTTCGAGATCCGCGCCGACTTCCGCCTCAGCAAGAGCGCCAACTCCGGTATCCAGCTCCGGGCCGAGGCGGTGGCGGAGCGCGACACCGGATATCAGGCGGACATGAACGGCGCGGGCAACTATGTCGGCTTCCTCTATCACCCCAAGATGCATCTGATCGGCGGCCGCGGCGAGCGTGTGACGATCGCCGCGGACGGCAAGAAGTCGGCGCAGCGGTTTGCGGACGCGGCGGAGCTGCAGAAGCTGTATCGCGTGGAGGACTGGAACAGTTATCGCGTGGTCTGCAAGGGGCCCACCATCACGCTTTACCTGAACGGTGTGCTGACGACCCAGGTGACCGACCTGCGGCCCGACACGCCGCTTCAGGGGGCGGTCACGTTGCAGATCCACAAGGGCCCGCCGATGAAGATCGAGTACCGTAATCTTCGCCTCAAGACGTTGTAGGCGGTTCGAAGAGCGGCACGCCACGCTGCCGCAGCGCGACACGGAGCTTCTCGAGCGCGACCTCCTTGGCCTTGGCCTCCACCTCCACGGTGAGGTCGTGGGCGAGCCACTCGACGGGGAAGTCAGCGGGTGTGATGAACGCGTGGTGCGGCCTGGGGTTCGCGGAGCGCGGCCCGTCCTTTGGGGAGGAGACGTGCATGAGGGGCTCGCGGTTCCAGGTCGCGCGCGCCTGAGCGGTGGCCTCTGCCACGCTGAGGCCGTCCGGCAGGCAGCGGTGATGGTGGACGTCGTAGACGAAGGGCAGGCCTGCCGCACGGCAGACCGGAAGCAGGTCGGACGGCGTGTACACGCGGTCGTCGTTTTCGAGTGTCAGCCGCTTGCGGACGTTGGCGGGCAGGGTGTCCAGCGTGGCCGCCAGCCGCGCGAGGGCGGCCGGCTTGTCGCCATAAGCGCCGCCTCCGTGGATGTTGATCACGTCGGCGCCGACCCAGCCGGCCACTTCGGCCTGGGCCTCCAGGTCGCGGAGCGACTGGCGGGTGACTTCGGGCGAGGGGGAGCTGAGCAGCACGAACTGGTCCGGGTGGAAGGTGAGGCGCAGGTCGTGACGTCGCGCGAACGCCCCGCAGGCCTTGAACGCGCGGACGATGTCGGCGCCGCCGGGGAGGTCGGCGGCCCGGTATCCGACCGCAGGGTGGGTCTTGACGGGCAGGATCTGGCTGTTGATGCGGAAGCAGCCGATCCGATGACGCGCACAGAAGCGGAGCGCCTCCTGGAGGGCGGCCGCGTTGTCACGGCAAAGCGCGGCGATCTTTTCGAGCTGGCCTTCACGCGGCAGGCGGCCGAGGGCGGTCGCGGTGGCGGTCCGGAAGGTGATGGGCGCCTCATGGAACTTGCAGCATAGGCCGAGTCGGATCACGTCAGGTTCCTTGTCCGGATGAACGCATTAGAGTCTTACGAACGAACAACACTGATAAAAATCAAGTTGTTTGGGAAGGGTGGAATACTGGAATGTCGGAAGATCACTTCGGCTGCTTCGGTCTCAACCCCAGCATTCCAGTTTTCCAGTCTTCCAATTTGGGTTGCGGGCCGCGCCGGCGTTGTGTCTGGGCGTGTGAGGGTGGGAGGGCGTGCTTAGGGAGGGTTAGCCCCGCGCCTGCTTCAGGCGCCGCGCGAAATAGCCGAACATGGCGGAGGTCGCGAGCAGCGCGAGGCCGACGCCCAGGCTGATCCGGCCTTGCGAAAAACCGACGGTCAGGCCAACGGCAGCAATCAGGATCACGCCGACAGCCGCGATGCCGGCTGCGATCACCGGAAGGAAGGTGGTGTCGGTGGCGCCTGGATGGACGGCTGAGGGCGGCTGCGGCTGGCGGGCCTTGGCGAAGAAGGCGAGCACACGCTCGCGGCGCGCGCCGGTGTCGGGCAGCAGCAGCGAGCCGAACGTCATCGCGGCGAGCGCGGTCCCGGCTGTCGAGAACGTCAGGAACTGGGCCTGCCGCAGGTATGGGAGCGTGCCGCCGAGCAGGTCTTTCGCGCCTAAGAGGAACAGGGCGAGGCCGGCGAGGATGCCGAAGAGCAGGGCGGCCTGAGCGCCGCGGGCTGAGACGCGCGGGGTCAGCAGGCCCGCCAGCATGGGGACGGCGACCGGCGGGAGGAAAAGGCCGAAGACCCTGGCCATGGTGTCGAAGAGGTCTTTGGACTGTTGGAGGCTGCTCATCAGGAGCGTGATGCCGAGCACCACGAGGCCGACGAGCACGGTGTTGATCCGGCCGGCGAGCAGCAGCCGTTTTTCAGGCAGGTTCCGTCCGAGAAGGGGCTTGAAGAGGTCGTTGGTCAGCACAGCGGAGACCGCGTTGTAGTCGCCCGCGAGGGTTGACATCGTGGCGGAGAACATGGCCGCGATGACCATGCCCAGCATGCCGACAGGGAGCACCGCGCGGCAGAGCAGGGGGTAGACGTCGCGGGTGTTGGCGAGGCCGGGCAGAAAGACCAGCGCGGCGAGGGCGGGCAGGTAGAAGAGCGGCGTGCCGACCAGGTAGAGGCCGGAGACGAGCAAGCCGACCTTACGCGCGCTACGGTCGTCGCGCGACGAGTAGTACCGCTGCACGAGCGCCCAGGAGGTTGAGTAATTGAGGAAGAGCAGCGCGAAATAGCCGAGCAGGTAGGAGAAGGGGTAGCCGACGTCAGGCCGTACAGGGCTGGAGAAGGCCTCGGGCAGGTGCGACAGTACGGCGCCGAGCCCTCCGGCCTTGCCGAAGGCGAGGAACGGCAGGACGAAGACGGCCGCCACGAGGACGGCGAACTGGACGAAATCCGCGACCAGCGCGGCCCAGAGGCCGCCCATGAAGGTGTAACCGAGGATGATGGCGGCGCAGACGATCACGCCGGTCCGGAACGGGAAGCCGAGGCCGGCCGAGACGACGGTGCCGATCGCGAGCAGCTTGAGCGCGTCGTCCAGCAGTCGGGTGGGCAGTCCCAGCCACATCAGGCCCTGCCGCATCCCGGTGCCGTAGCGGGCCTCGATGTACTCCAGCGGGCTGGTCTCGGCCACGCGGCGCCAGCGTCGGGCGAAGAGGAGCGCGCTCAGCGCGGCGGCAGGCACGGCGAGCCAACTGAGGACAAATGAGAACAGGCCGTACTTATAGGCCATTTCCGAGTGCATCACAAACGCCAGCGCGCTGAAACTGACCATATAGAACGAGACGCCGCCGAGCCACCAGGGGACTTGCTTGCCGCCGCCGAAGAACTGCGCCATGTTGCGCATGCGGCCGCTATAGTAGACGCCGATGCCCAGCATCACCGCGAAGAAACCCGCGATAATCACATAGTCGGCCATGGCCAGCGCATTGCCCATCTCAACCTCCGGCTTCGGTCCGGCGGCCCTATCGCGGGTCGCCGACGGTGAGTCCGCCTGCTTCGCCGCCAGCGGAGTGACGGGCGAGCGGATATTCAGACCTTTCGCGGAAGTTTACGCCGTTGCCCCCCCGATGGCAAGGCCGCGCGCAGGAATCTTCGTGATCGGGGCGAATCCCCGTTTCGGTGCTTGACCCGAATTCTAAGCGAATCAGGGAATCGGCGTCCAAAAGATCTCTGTTGGCGGTCATGGTTATCACTCGGGGTCGGGTTCCTTCTGTCCGGCTGCCTCTTCTTTGCCAACGCTCGAGTCAGTGAAACGGGGTTGCGCCCCGCGCGTGGCGGGGCCGCTTCTTTTGGCTGAACTTCATGCGCGGGTGTGGTACACTCTCAGCTTTCGCTGGAGCGAGGAAGGGTTTGGGAATGAAAGTACCTGTCAGTTGGCTGAACGAGTATGTGGACGTGTCGGACCTGTCGGTCAGGGAGCTGTCGGACCGGCTGACGTTTTCGGGCGTGGAGGTGGAGGGCGTCGAGGAGGTCGGCGCGGCCCTGGACGACCATTTCGTGGTGGGCGAGGTGCTGGCCTGCGAGGCGCACCCGAACTCGGACCATCTGCATGTGTGCCGGGTGTCGGACGGGCAGCAGGAGCTGCAGATCGTGTGTGGCGCGCCGAATTGTGCGGCCGGGCTGAAGGTGCCGCTGGCCAAGATCGGCGCGGTGGTGCCTGAGGGCGGGTTCGCGATCAAGCAGGCGAAGCTGCGCGGCGTGGCCTCTTACGGCATGCTGTGTTCGGCGCGCGAGCTGAAGCTGTCGGACGACCACGCCGGGCTGCTGGTGCTCGACCCCTCCTGGAAGCCGGGCACGCCGATGCGGGAGGTGTTGCCGCCGCCCGAGACGGTGCTTGACCTGGAGATCACGTGGAACCGGCCGGACTGCCTGTCGATCATCGGGATCGCGCGCGAGTTCGCGGCGGTCCTGCAGCGTCCGTTGCGGCTGCCGGAGGTGGCGTTCGACGAGTGCGGCGAGCCGGTGGAGACGTACGCGAAGGTTGTGGTCGAAGATCCGGTCAAGTGTCCGCGCTACACGGCGCGTGTGCTGACGGGCGTGAAGGACGGCCCCTCGCCGGCCTGGATGCGGCGTCGGCTGGAGCTGTGCGGGGTGCGGGCGATCAGCCTGACGGTGGACGTGACCAACTATGTGATGCTGGAGTACGGCCAGCCGCTGCACGCGTTCGACTACCGCAGGCTTGCGGAGCGGACGGTGGTGGTGCGGCGCGCGCGGCCCGGCGAGGCGCTCACGACGCTGGACGGTGTGGCGCGCAAGCTGGACGGCAGCATGCTGGTGATCGCGGACGCGCAGGCGCCGAGCGCGGTGGCGGGGATCATGGGGGGGGCGGGCAGCGAGATCGCGACGGGCACCGAGCATGTGCTGCTGGAGAGCGCGCTGTTCGAGCCGGCCTCGACCAAGTTCACGGCGGCGGCGCTCGGGCTGTCGACGGAGTCCTCGCGGCGTTTCGAGCGCGGGGTGGATCCGGAGCTGGCTGACCGGGCGAGCCGCCGGGCGGTGGCGCTGCTGGCCGAGCACGGCCAGGCGGTGGTGGCGCGGGGCGTGATCGACGTGGACGCGCGGGCGTACCGTCCGGCCGAGGTGGCGTTGCGTTTCAGGCGGGTGCAGGAGGTGATCGGCGTGGCGCTTGCGCCGGAGGAGATGGTGGCGCGGCTGGAGTCGCTGGGGCTGTCGGTCGTGGCGCGTGACGCCGCGTCGGCGACGTTCCGCATCCCGTCGTTCCGTCTGGACCTGACGCTGGAGGCCGACCTGATCGAGGAGATCGCGCGTCTGCACGGGCTGGACGCGATTCCGGACCGTCTGCCGGGCCTGACGGCGGTCTCGGCCTTGGACGACCGTCCGTTCCAGGCGCGGGCGCGCTGCCGCGAGGTGCTGCTGGGGCTGGGCTTGTCCGAGGCCATGCACTACAGCTTCCTGTCGGCGCAGGAGCTGAACGCGTTTGACCGTCGCGGCGAGGCGCGGCGGGCCGTGCTGCCGAATCCGGTGAGCGCGGACTACGGCGTGCTGCGCGACTCGCTGCTGCCGCAACTGGTGGGCTCGCTGGGGCGCAACGCCTCGCGGCAGGTTGAGCGCGCGGGGCTGTTCGAGATGGGGCGGGTGTTCTTTGTGGACGAGGCCGGACGGCCGGGCGAGGAGGAGCGCGTGTCGCTCGGGCTGATGGGGCCGTTCGGCCGTTCGGCGATCGACCGGCGGCGCGCGGTGACGAACGAGGAGGCGCTGCTGTGGCTGAAGGGCGTGGTGGAGAGCCTTGCGGCGGCGCTGCATGTGGGCGAGCCGGCGTTCGCGCCGTGCGAGCACCCGGGGATGGAGGCGGGGTGGGCGCTGGAGATCGCGCTGGGCGGCGTGACCGTGGGCTGCCTGGGCCTGGTGTCGGCCGGGCTGCGGCACCACTGGCGCATGACGGCGCCGATGCCGGTGGCGGAGCTGAGGCTGGCGCCGCTGCTGGCGGGCGTGGCCCGGTCCGGCGCGGTGCGGCCGGCGCCCGCCTACCCGGCGGTGCGGCGTGACATCGCGCTGGTCGCGGACGCCTCGGTGACGCATCGCGAGGTGGTCGCGGCGGTGCGTGCGGCGGCGCCGCCGGAATTGACCGGCGTCGAGCTTTTTGATATCTTCCAATCAAAAGAAATCGGCAAGGGCAAGCGCAGTCTGGGCTATACCCTTGAGTTCCGTTCGCCGGATCGGACGCTGACCGATCAGGAGGTGAACGAGGCCTTCGCGAGGATCGTCGGGGCGCTTAAGCAGGCGTTGCGGGTGGAGGTGCGCGAGGGCTGAGCGGACGCTCTTTGACAGTGCCGGGCATGTGGAGCCGCCCGGCAGATACCGAAGTGGGCCCTGCTTTGTTCGCGAATAAGCAGATATTTCTCTGACCTTCAGTTTGTAACGGGAGTTTGAATGCGGTGGCTGACGACAGCCCGCCTTGAGTGCGGGAGCCTGACGCGCCGACTAGAGCACCCACCTCAAGAGCGAGGTTTCAGGGATCCTGCAACTACGGCAAAGTGGGGCTTTTTTTATAGCAGACGGGTAAGGGGGGGGTATGAGGGGTTTCGCGTTATTGGGGGTGCTGGCGTGGGGCGCGGCGGTGGCCGCGGCCGCCGCGTTGCCGGAGGTGCCGCAGGAGGCGGTGGCCGAGCTGGGGGTCACGAGCGGCGTGCCGCAGCTCAACGGCTTTGTGTTTATTGAAGGGCAGTACGTGTCGCCGCCGTACACGGTGACGCGGCGTGGCAACGGGATCTTCATCAACCGGCAGCAGGTGGAGCAGCCGGTGTCGTGGGTGGCGCTCGGCGGCAAGCCCGAGCCGCTCAAGCGCGCGGTGGACGCGGACGGCGATTTCGAGGAGGTGGCGCCTGCGGGGCAGGGGCTGGCCGCGCCTGAGCCTGCGCCTGAGCCTGCGGCCCTGCCTGCGGCCGAGCCGATGCCGCCTGCGGCGGAGGGGATGGAGGCGCCTGCGGGCGAGGCCGAGGCCGAGGCCCCTGCGCCCGCGCCTGCGCCTGCAGCCGCGCCGCGGGTGGTCAAGAGCATCGACGACCTGTTCAGCGACGACGAGCCGGCGGTCGCGGCGCCGGCGCCGGTTGTGGCGGCGCCGGCCGTGCGGTCGCCGCAGGAGCTGCGGCGCGTGCGCGAGGAGGTCAAGCTGGCCTTGGACAGCAAGCGCAAGGCCTACGAGGCGGCGCTGGAGCAGGGCGAGATCTTTTTCTTCGGCCAGGGGCACGGCAAGGTCAACGGGACGTACGGCACGGCGCGGACGCTGCTGGGCGTGCTGCCTGGGGCGCTGCGGCAGGCGCAGTCGCCGCAGGAGCTGATGCAGCGCCTGAATCAGGGCGGGGTCTATTTTCTGGACCTGGCCTTGTGTAGCGCGCTGTACCGGCACCGGCTGGTCTTTCCCCAGCTTGAGGAGCGGCTGAAGCGGATTGAGCTGCAGGAGCAGGCGGAGGCGGCGCGGAAGAGTCAGGCGGCGCGTTGAGGGGGCGGATGGCACGCGCAAGGAGGTGGGGCTGTGGCGAGGGTGGGACAGGCGGACAGGAAGGCGATCGCGGCGGTCGCGGAGGTCTTGGCGGAGATCGGCACGCCGGAGGAGATGGAGCGTTTCCTCTGCGAGCTGCTGACGCCGGCGGAGCTGCGTGACATCACGTTGCGGTGGCGGCTGCTCGAGCGGTTGTCGGAGGGTGTGGCGCAGCGGCGCATCGCCGAGGAGCTGGGCATCAGCCTGTGTAAGATCACGCGCGGGTCGCGGATCATGAAGGGGCGGGACTCGGTGGCCGGGCGCCTGATCGGCGAGCGGCGGGCCAGAGGCGAGCAGAGCGGAAAGGCGGTGGCGGGATGAGGGTCGTTTCGGAGGGGGTCGGGCGGCAGATGGCGGGCGCGTCGTGGATCCGCAGGATGTTTGAGAAGGGTCTGGAGCTGAAGCAGCAGTACGGCGCGGAGAACGTGTTCGACTTCAGCCTGGGCAATCCGGACATCCCGCCGCCTGCGGCGGCGCGCGAGGCGCTGCTGGGGCTGGCGGAGGAGGCGCTGCGGCCGCTGGGTCTGGGTTACTGCCCGAACGCCGGGCTGCCGGTGTTCCGCGAGGCGTTGGCGCAGCGGCTGGCGCGGCAGCAGGGGGTGGCGGTGACGTCCGGGCAGGTGGTGGTGACGTGCGGCGCGGCGGGCGCGCTGACCTCGTTTTTCAGGGCGGTGATCGAGCCGGGCGACGAGGTGCTGTGCCCTGCGCCGTACTTTGTGGAGTACGGGGCGTACTGCGGCCATTTCGGCGGGGTGTTGCGGCCGGTGCCGGCGCGGGCGCCGGACTTCCAGCCGGACCTGGAGGCGATGGAGGCGGCGGTCACGGACCGCACGCGTGCGATCATCATCAACTCGCCGAACAACCCGACCGGCTGCGTGTACGGGCGCGCGACGTTGGAGCGCCTGGGCGCGCTGGTGGACCGCGTGAACGCGACGCGCGAGCGTCCGCTCTTCCTGGTGAGCGACGAGCCTTACCGGTTTCTGGCCTATGACGGCGTGGAGGTGCCGCCGGTGCTGCCGCTGACGCCGTTCTCGCTGGTGCTGGGGTCGTTCTCCAAGAGCCTCTCGCTGGCGGGCGAGCGTGTCGGCTATCTGGCGGCCAACCCGGCGATGCCCGAGGTGGCGACGCTGATGGGGGCGGTGACGATGACGAACCGCACGCTGGGGTTCGTCAACGCGCCGGTGCTGGGGCAGCGGCTGGCGCTGGCGCTGCTGGACACGGGCGTCGATGTGGGCGTCTACGACCGGCGCCGCCAGGCGATGGCGCGGGTGCTGGACGCGGCCGGTATCCGGTACGCGATGCCGCAGGGCGCGTTCTACTTCTTCCCTGAGGCGCCGGGCGGCGACGATCAGGCCTTTGTGCGGGCGCTGCTGGGGCATCACGTGCTGGCGGTGCCGGGGGCGGGCTTCGGTTTTCCCGGGCATTTCCGGCTGACCTTCTGCGTGGAGGAGTCGGTGATCGAGCGCTCGGCGGCCGGTTTTGCGGCGGCGGTGCGGGACGTGTGCGGCGGCGGCGTGTAGCGGCCGCGCGTGGAGGTGGGCCATGAGGAGCGGCGGTCGGGTGCGGTACGGCGTGCTGGCGGGCGTGTTTGCGGCTGCGGCGTTGGCGGTGCGGGCGCAGGGGTTTACGGGGCCGGCCGAGTGGCGGCGGGTGAACACGAACGCGGTGGCGCGTTGGCAGGCCGAGCAGGCGCGCGCCGTGGCGGCCGAGGGCGGCGCGTCGTGGCCGGGGGTGGTGGCCGACGTGCGCAAGCGCGAGGTCCGGCTGCTGGCGGAGGCGGTCGGGCATCGGGAGGGCGTGACGGCCGAGTTCGTGCTTGTCGGGCCGTTGAGCGATCGGGCGTATGAGGCGGTGGCGGTGACGGTGGCGAGCCCGGGGGATGTCGCGCGGGCGGTCGAGCGGATCGGCCTGCCGCGCGGGGGCGGGGTGGGGAGCCGTCCGCTGCGGCTCTGGCCGTATGGCGAGCGGG
>JAKJGY010000091.1 GCA_022704145.1 Verrucomicrobiota bacterium | reverse complement strand
GCGGGTATCCGAAGCGGCGACATCATCGTGGAGCTGAACGGCAAGAAAGTGAAGGACAACACGGGCTTCAGGAAGGATGTGGCACAGATCTTGCCTAATACGAAAGCGAACCTACTGGTATTCCGTGACGGCAAGAGCGAGAAGGTTACGGTCACGGTAGGCACCCTGCCGGACGGCGAGGTCGGCGGGCGTCAGGAGGCGCGGGGGGCGGACGGGCTGGACAGGATCGGGTTCCGGGTGCGGGACTTGGATCGGGAGCTGGCCGCACGATACGGGTATGAGGATGGCCGCGGGGTGCTGGTGACCGATGTCGAGCCTGGCTCGGCGGCCGAGGAGGCGGGGCTGAGGCCCGGGATGCTGATTTTGGAGGTGAACCGGAGCGAGGTGAACAGCGCGCGGGCGTTCGAGTCTGCGGTCCGGAAAGAGAAAGACAGTTTGCTCTTGCGCGTGAAGAATGAAAGGAGTACATTCTTTTTCACGCTGAAGTTTTAGACGACTAACCACACAACCCAATGAACATATAAGACCACTCCTGTCATGCAGCACCGGGGCCGGGTAAAACCGGCCCCGGTTTTTTTATCCGAACAGCAGCAGGAGCAGGGCCATGACCGGGAGGCAGAGGAGGGTGCTGAGGGCGATGGTGGCGCCCGCGAGGTCTTTGTCCGCACCCATCTGGTCGGCCATCACATAGGAGGTGACCGCGCTGGGGCTGGCGAGGAAGAGCAGGGCGACGAGCAGGGGCTCGCCGCTCAGGCCGAAGGCGCGGGCGAGGGCCAGGCCGGCGAGGGGCATGCCGACCAGCTTGAGCAGGGTGGCGGCGGTGGCGGGCCGCAGGCTGGTGCGCAGGCGTTCGGGGGTCAGGTCGGCGCCGAGCGCGAGCAGCGCGCACGGGAGGGCGGCCTGGCCGAGCGTCGCGACGGTTTTGAAGACCGCCTCGGGGGGGCGCCGGCCGCTCGCCAGGCAGAGCGCGCCGAGTCCGCAGCCGATGATCAGCGGGTTGCGCAGGAGGGCGCCGAGCGTGCGTGTCAGGCGGCTGCCGGTGCGGGGCGTGTCGGAGGGCGTGAGGATCAGCACGGCCCAGAAGTTGTAGAACGGGATGGTGGGTGCGAGCGCGAAGGCCGCGACGGCGGCAACGGGGGAGCCGTCGCCGAAGGCGTACAGGATGACCGGCAGGGCGGTATAGGCGAGGTTGCCGCGCATCGCGGCCTGCATGAGCGCGCGCCGCGACGGCGGGGGGAGCCCGAGCAGGCGCGAGGTGAGCCAGCCTGCGCCGGTGATGGCCACCGAGCAGGTGCAGAGCAGCAGGCCGACGCGCAGGCCTGTGACGCCCGCCGAGACGGGCGACTCGGCGATCGTGCAGAAGAGCAGGCTGGGCAGGAGCGCCCAGAAGCCCAGGCGGTTGAGCGACGCGAAGAAGGCGGCGGGCAGGAAGCCGAAGTGGCGGAAGCCCGCGCCGAGGAGCAGCAGGAGGCAGACCGGCAGGACGGAGTTGAGGACGGCGGCGACCATATCAGGCGTCGAAGGCTCCTGCGCCGTGCCAGGCTTCGGGGGCGGGCGCGGCGAGCTGGCCTGCCGCGAGGCGCTGGCGCACCGCCTCGAAGAGCAGGATGGTTGTGGCTGAGGCCACGTTCAGGGAGTCGGCCAGGCCGAACATCGGGATACGCACGCGCAGGTCGGCGGCGGCCATCCACTTCTCGCTCAGCCCGTACTGCTCGGTGCCGACCGCGAGCGCCACGTTGCCGGTGAGCGGCACCTCCGAGTGCAGGTGTTGGGCGTGGGGCGTGGCCGCAAGGATGCGGAAGGCGCGCGCGCGGAGGAAGGCGAGGGTCTCGTCGCCGGGGGCCTCGACCACGGGCACGGAGAAGAGCGTGCCGGTGGAGGCGCGCACGACGTTGGGGTTGTGGATGTCGGTGCAGCGGTCGCAGACGATCACGGCATGCACGCCGGCCGCGTCGGCCGAGCGCAGGATCGTGCCGAGGTTGCCGGGCTTCTCGATCGCCTCCGCGACCACCACCAGGGCATGTTCGGGCAGGCGCAGGTCCGCGAGCGTCCGCGTGAGCTGGGGCCCGACGATCAGCAGCCCTTCGGGCCGTTCGCGGTAGGCGAGCTTCTCGAAGACCGGCGCGGAGCAGGCGTAGAGTTCGGCGCCCAGCTCACCGCAGCGGCGCACGATCTCCGGCTCGTTGAGGTTCTTGAGGTACAGCTCCTCGCAGTAGAAGAGGATCTGCGGCCGGTAGCCGTTGTCGAGGGCCCGGCGGCACTCGCGGTAGCCCTCGACCAGCATCTGTCCGGCCTCGTCGCGGTGCGAGCGCTGGCGCAGCCGGACCGCGTGCTTGACCTTCGGGTTGGCGGTCGAGGTGAGGGTGAGGGGCGTCATAGCCGTCATCATAACAGACCGGCCGTTCGAGCGACAGGCGGAATTCGGGTTTATGGGGGCGGCGGGACCGTGGCGCGGGACCGGCGCACGGGCAAGATGCCCGTGCCACGGGGAGCGGCCCCCTTGGCCGGCCCGAGGCGTGAAATCTTGTCGCGGCGTGACAGGTTGTCCGGCCGGCCGGTTGGGCGGCGGCGTGCGAAAGGGGGGCGAGGCCGCGCCGGGGGTGGCGCGGCGGGCCGTTTGCGGGGCCTTTAACATTAGGCATGGAAAATGCGTGTGGAATCGGGTATTGTCTTCTGTTCCATCTCGGAAACAGAACGGGTTGCACGAAAGGTTGGCGGCCATGTCCGGTCAGGCGGATGCGTTAGCGGCGCTCATGTTGAAGCGTACGGGGCTGTTCAGCGACTACCAGGTCGCGCAGGTTCTGTCGGCCGACCGTTCGGACGGGCTGGGCGTGGCGGGCGCGGTGGCGCGCCTGGGGATCGCGCGCGAGGACGATTTCCTGAAGAAGATTGGCGAGCTGCTGGGTTTCGCGTACACGGACCTGGCGGAGGAGCGGCCGACGGACGAGGCGCTGACGCGGCTGCCCGCGCGTGCGGTCTACCAGTACAACGTGCTGCCGCTGCGCTATGAGGGCGGGGTGCTGACGGTGGTGGTGTGCGACCCGTTCAACACCGGCATGACCGACGGGCTGCGGCTGGCGGCGGGGTGTCCGGTGCGGGTGACGCTGAGTCCGCGCGAGGAGATCAACAAGGCGGTCCAGAAGTATTACGGCGTGGGCGCGGACGCGATCGAGAAGATGATCGAGGACGGGCGTTACGAGGTTGACTCGGACCTCGCCTCGATCTCCAAGATCGACGTGAACGAGATGGGGGCCGAGGCCTCGATCGTCAAGTTCGTGAACCAGATCATCGCGGAGGCCGACCGCCAGGGCGCGACCGACATCCATGTGGAGCCGATGGAGGACGAGCTGCGCATCCGGTACCGGATCGACGGGATGCTGCACAAGGTGGACGTGCCGCCGCAGCTCAACCGGCTGAAGGCGGCGATCATCTCGCGTATCAAGGTGATGGCCAATCTGGACATCGCCGAGAAGCGGCTGCCGATGGACGGCCGCATCGGCGTGCGGCTCAACAACGACGACATCGACATCCGCGTCTCGACGATGCCGACGGCCTATGGCGAGTCGATCTCGCTGCGTCTGCTGCAGAAGTCCGGCAACTTCGTCAAGCTGGTCGACCTGGGCTTCAACGCGCACGACTACGACCAGGTGGTCAAGATCATCAACCGGCCGAACGGCATCTTCCTCGTGACGGGCCCGACCGGCTCGGGCAAGTCGACCTCGCTCTACGCCTTCCTGCACGAGATCAACAAGATGCAGGTGCGCATCCTGACGGCCGAGGATCCGATCGAGTACGAGATGCCCGGGATTAACCAGGTGCTGGTGCGGCAGGATATCGGGCTGACCTTCGCGCGGGCGCTGCGGGCCTTCCTGCGTCAGGATCCGGACATCATCATGGTCGGCGAGATCCGTGACGGCGAGACGGCGGAGATCGCGATCAACGCCTCGCTCACCGGACATCTGGTGTTCAGCACGCTGCACACGAACGACGCGGCGGGCGCGTTCGCGCGTCTGATCGATATGGGCGCGGAGCCGTTCCTGGTGGCTTCGGCGGTGGCGGGCGTGATGGCGCAGCGCCTGGTGCGCCGGCTCTGTCCGAAGTGCAGGCGCGAGATCCCGCTGGATCCGAAATGGTACGACCTGCCGTATCCGCCGGCGTCGCAGAACGTGTGGGAGCCGAACGGCTGCGAGAGCTGCACGAAGACGGGCTACCGCGGGCGCGGCGGGCTTTTCGAGCTGCTGGTGGTTACGGAGGATATCGAGTCGCTGGTCATCGCGCGGCGTTCGGCCACGGAGATCCGCGAGGCGGCGATCCGGCACGGGATGAAGACGCTGCGTGAGGACGGCTGGGCCAAGGCCTTCAGGGGTATGACCTCGGTCGAGGAGGTCATGCGCGTGACGGAGGAGAGCGCGTAAGATGGCCGTTTTCAACTACAAAGCCATGTCGAAGGAGGGGCGCAAGCTGGAGGGTACGGTCGAGGCGGCCGACCGCCGGTCGGCGCTGCTGGCGGTCGAGCGGCTGGGGCACGTGCCGATCACGGTGGCCGAGGCGGCCGTGCGGAAGGGCGCGGACAAGGGCGTGCCGTTCTGGAAGCTGAAGCTGGGCGGCGCGCGCGTGCGGATGCGGCCGATGGAGGTGCTGCTCTTCACCTCGGAGCTGAGCGACCTGCTGGAGGCCGGCATGACCTTGGGCGCGGCGCTCAACTGTCTGGCGAACCAGGGCGAGGCGGACTCGGCGCAGAGCAAGGTCGCCTCGGACCTGCGCGACCGCATCGTGCGCGGCGAGCCGCTCTCGGATGCGGTCGCCGCGCATCCGGCCTCCTTCCCGCCGCTCTACGGCAACATGATCCGGGCGGGCGAGGCCTCGGGCGCGATGATCGAGGTGCTGCGGCGGCTGGTCGAGCACTACGAGCGCAACGAGAACATGAAGTCGAAGATCACCTCGGCGCTGACTTATCCGGCGGTGGTGCTGGTGTTCGGTATCTTCACGGTGATCTTCGCCATGGTCAAGGTGATCCCGCAGTTCACCAAGGTCTTCGAGAGCATGGGCTCGGCGCTGCCGCTGCCGACCCGCATCCTGATGGGGCTGAGCGACTTCATCATCCGCTTCGGGGTGTTCGTGGCGATCGGCATCGTTATGCTGGCCGCGGCTTTCAAGCGCCACCTCAAGACCGAGAGCGGCCGTTTCTGGTGGGACGGGCTGAAGCTCAAGGCGCCGCTGATCAAGGGGATCATCGCGTGCGGCGCGTACTCGTCCCTGGCGTACACGATGAAGACGCTGCTGTCCAACGGCGTGAACGTGCTGCAGGCGCTGAAGATCGCGGAGGAGACCTGCGGCAACGCGCGGATCGCCCAGGCGCTGCGCACGGCGCGCCAGCGGGTGACGGACGGCACCACGATCTCCGGGCCCCTGGCGACGAGCGCGGTCTTTCCGAAGATGATGACGGACATGCTGGCGGTGGGCGAGCAGTCGGGCGACATGCCCAGCGCGCTGGGCCACATCGGGCGGCGGTACGAGAACGAGATGGACCGCAATATCAAGATCTTCACCAACGCGCTGGAGCCGATCCTGATCGTGGTGATCGGCGGCGTGGTCGGGTTTGTGGCCGTCAGTATCCTGATGGCGGTGTTGAAGGCGACGTCGACGCTCAGCGCGCACTGACGGCGGCGGGCGCGGCGGAACAGGACAAGGAGGTGGGTCATGTCAGAGATGAGGCGGGATGAGCGGAGGCGGAAGGGCGCGCGGAGCGGCTTCACGCTGGTGGAGCTGCTGCTGGTGGTGTGTATCCTGGGTATCCTGTACGCCGGCGTGAAGCTGGTGATGACGGGCCAGGACGAGCAGGCGCGCATCACGATGACGCGCGGCAGCATCGGGACGATCGAGCAGGCGGTGCAGATCTTCGCGATGAAGCACAACGGCAAGCTGCCGGACGCGCTGGAGGAGCTGACGCAGGGCACGGACTCCGAGCCCGGGCTGCTCAGGGCGGGCGCGATCACCGACTCGTGGGGCACGCAGTTCGGTTACGTCAAGCAAGGCAAGAAGTTCACGATCACTTCGGCGGGCCCGGACGGTGAGATGGGCACCGACGACGACATCACGAACTGAGGCGGGTGTCCGGCGGCCGCCCGCGACGCGAGGAGGCGCATGCGGCGCGGGTTCACACTGGTCGAGCTGCTGGTGGTCATCGTGATCATCGGGGTGATGGCGGTCCTGATCGGGCCGTCCTTCACCGCAGGGTCGGATATCAGCCGGGTCAAGGTCGCGTCGCGGGCCGCGATGCAGATGTCGCGTTATGCGCGCACGATGGCCCTGCTGCATCAGACTCCGGTGGAGCTGGAGTTCACCTCCGACGGCACGATCCGTGTGACGGCTTCGGGCGGCGGGGGCCAGGGCGTGGTCTCCGCGCGGGCGTTCGGCGTGACCAACGCGGCGGCGGAGGCCGAGGCGGCGGCCGCCGCCCCGGAGGGTGCGGCGCCGGCCGAGGGTGCGGCGCCGCGCGGGGGCGGGGCCTCCTATGAGATGGCCGACCTGGCGATCGAGAAGAAGTTCGAGCGCGTGGCCTTCCTGTTCGAGGACTACACCGACACGGTGGACGAGGGGCGCAGCTCGCGGCGCAAGGGGCTTGCGGAGCTGGCGCGCGGCCGTGCGGCGGAAGGCGGCGCCGAGGGAGACGGCGAGGCCCGCTCCTGTACGGTTCGGTATCGGAGCAACGGCACCTGCCGCCCCTACCGGCTGAGGGTGGCGGCGGATCTGGAGGGCGGGTATGAGGTGACGGTCAGCGTCAACATGCTCGGCGCCGCGCGGATCGGGGAGGAGGAGTGATGCGGCGCGACGGGTTCACACTGGTCGAGATCCTGCTGGCGACCTCGATCCTCGCGTTCGGGCTGCTCGCCATCCTGGCCGGGCTGACGAACTGCGCGGCGATGATGACGCTGTCCAAGGAGTACCAGGACGCGCAGTATGTGTTCAGCCTCGGCGAGCTGAAGTATCCGATGCTTGAGAGCACGGACGTGGAGGACGAGGTGCCGGTCGACCCGGACTCCGACCTGGTCGAGGGGTATGTGTTCGAGCGGACGGTGGAGGAGAAGGAGCTGGACACCAACGAGGTCGACGACGGGCTGTACGTGGTGCGGACCAAGGTCTCGTGGGGCAGCGCCCCCGAACAGAGCGAGGAGCTGGTGCGCTACGTGCGGCAGCTCAAGGGCGAGAGCGAGAAGAAGAAATAGCGGGCGGGTGATCGGAATGCTGGAAGGGTGGAATGCTGGAAGGGTGAGGACTGACGGAGCTGGCGCGAAGGCGCCGGTGCCGTTCTTCCCGTGTTTCCATATTCCGGTATTCCGGGCGCAACGGCGCAGCCGCGGCTTCACGCTGTTGGAGCTGATGATGGCGATCATGATCCTTTCGGTCATGCTGCTGCTCTCCTTTTTCTGTTTCGACGCGGTGGTGCAGAGCTGGAACGCGGGCATGGAGCTTTCGGATGCGATGGGGCAGGCCGACCATGTGATGGAGCAGGTGGTCTCGGGGCTGCGTTCGGCCTATTATCCGGATGTGGGGGTGCAGCGCGAGGAGTACGGGTTCCAGTTTGTGGACGGTGGCGAGGACGAGGGCGCGCGCGACTTTATCAGTTGGGTCAAGGTCGGTCGTGCGCTGGTCGGCGAGGAGTGCGGGTTCGCGGAGACGCCGCACCGCGTCAATCTGGGCCTGGCCGAGGAGGGCTCGCCCGACCTGTCCGGCCTGACGGTCCGGGCGTGGCGTGTGGATCTTCAGCTCGACGAGTTCGACCCGGAGGAGGATGTGGAGCCGGTCACGCTCTCGCCGCGGGTGGTGGGCTTCAACTGCCGCATGCTCGACAAGGACCAGCCGGTGAAGGAGAAGGAGCCCAACTGGCAGGATGAGTGGAGCTATTCGAACTGCATCCCCAAGGCGGTGGAGGTCACGCTCTACCTCGCGCCGGTGAAGGAGGGCGATGAGCCGGTCGAGGTGAAGCGGATCGTGGAGATCCCGATGTTCGACCTGTCGCAGAACCCGCGCAAGAAAGAGACCGGCAAAGAAGGCGCGCGTACCGGCGGCGGGGGGCTGCGCGGCGGACCGGTTGAGGGTGGCCCCGTCGACGGTGGGTTGCGCGGCGGCGGGCTGCGCGGTGGTGGGTTGCGCGGCGGCACGGATGGCGGCACAGGCGGCGGCACGCGCCCGGGATTCGGCGGTTCGTCCGGCGGTTTGCGTGGTGGGGCGGGCGGCACGGGCGGCGGGGGGCGCGGGCCGGAGGGTGAGGGGCGGCGTCCGGCGACGGACGCGCTGCGGCGGCGTGCGCCGCGCCGGCGGAGGCGCGGGGCGCAGGGTGGCCGGGGCGGCTCGGCGCTGATCATCGCCCTGTGGACGATCACGCTGCTGAGCGTGCTGGTGATGTCGTTCGCGCTGGACGCGATGCTGGAGGGGCGCATCAGCACCTATGTGCGGCAGCGGCGGCGGGTGGACTATCTGACGCAGTCGGGGGTGGCGATCGCGGAGATGCTGCTGGAGAAGCAGCAGAACGTCAGCGCGAGTTCGGCTGCGGATGACTCGGAGGACCGGTGGAAGCAGCCCGCGCTGCGGATCAAACGGGGGCAGACGGCGGTGGTGGAGGAGCCGATCGGCGACGGCGTGGTGCGGGTGGAGATCATCCCCGAGCCTGCGCGCTGGAACGTCAACCTGCTGGTCGGTAAGGAGTACGACGCGGTCTGGGAGAAGATCTTCCTCACGGCCGGCATCCCGCAGGAGTTCAACTCAGGCCTGATCGACAGTTGGAACGACTGGGTGGATGAGGACAGCCTGCCGCTGACGGACGGGGCCGAGGACGATTACTACAAGTCGCTCGAGCCGCCGTACAAGGCGCGCAACGGCAAGGTGGACACGGTGAGCGAGCTGCAGTATGTCAAGGGTTTCGGGCAGGCGATCCTGGAGGGGGGGGTGCTCAACCCCGAGGAGCGCAACAAGGAGCTGCAGGTCACGGTCAAGGGAATTAAGGAATTGTTTACCACCTACGGGGATGGTAAGATCAATGTCAACGCTGCACCCATGGAAGTTCTGATGACGGTGCCCGGTATCGACGAGCTGCAGGCTGGGGCGATCATCGAGGAGCGCGAGGGGGCGGCGGTCTCGGGTGCGACCCGCAGCGGCGTGCGTGCGTCGGCGGTCTCGGGGCGTGCGGGGCGTGCGACGGCGAAGGCGACGGCGGCGGCTTCAGGTGCGGCCTCCGGTGCCGACGAGGAGGATTACTCGTTCAAGTCGGACGGGGACTTCATGTCGCGGATACCGGGGCTCGACACGGGCGTGTCGCAGTATATCTCGGTCAAGTCCGGCACGTTCCGGGTGGTGATCGAGGGGCAGGCTGCGGGGATCGCGCATCGCATCGAGGCGATCGCGGAGTGTGACGGCAACCAGGTGCGGTATCTGAGGTGGCGGGAGGATCCGTAAGGGTTATGGCGAAGAGTGAGATCAGCGCGCTGGCGATCGGGCACGGCGAGGTGCGGGGCGTGCGTTTCGCGCCCCGGGGCCGCGACGGGCTGACGCGTGTCGGCGGAGGCGTCTGGCCGGTCGAGTCGGCTGCGGCCGCGGACGGCGCCGGGGCTGCGGACGGCGCAGGGCAGGTGGTCGCCAGTGACCGGCCGCTGGCCCGCGCGCTGGGCGCGGCGCAGGCTGCGCTGGGCGTGCGCCAGGTGGTGCTCGCGCTGCCGCTGTCGCGGCTGCTGGTGCGGGTGCTGCGGATGCCGGTGGAAGTGCGCGACGACCTGGTCTCGGCGGTGGCGCTCCAGATGGACAAGCTCTCGCCTTTTCCGGGTGAGGAGCTGACGGTCAGTTGCGAGGTTTTGAGCGAGTCCGACGCTTCGCTCTGGGTGTTCGCGGCTGCGATGCCGGCCCAGGTGTTCGGGGAACTCGGCAGCGCGCTTGACGCGGCCAAGCTGCAGGTGGTGCGTACGGACATCGGCGCGTTGGGGTGGTTGCGCGCGCTGTGCGGGCCGCTGCAGCTTATCCGGCCGGGGCGGCGGATCGTGCTGTTGGATCTGGACGACGGGTGGGACCTGTTGGTGCTGGATCAGGGCGTGCCGGTGCTGGTCCGCGGCCTGGGGGTCATGCCGGATGTGGACACGCTGGTGCGCGAGCTGACCCTGTCGCTGTTGAACGCCGAGCTGGAGGCCGGGGCGGTGCCGGTGGCGGACGCCGTGATCGTCTCGCGCGAGGCGCCCGCGGCGGGGCTGGCGGGGCGGTTGGAGGCGCTGGTGGGCGCGCCGGTGCGGCACCAGGTGCCGCCGACGCCGGACGGGGGCGTGGAGGGCGTGGCGCAGCGCACGGCCGAGGGCGCGGTGTTGGACCTGACGCCGCAGAGCTGGCGCGACGCCGTGTGCGAGGCGCGGGTGCGCCGCAACGTGCTGGCGGGCGTGGCGGCGGCGGTCGGGCTTTGGGCGGTGATTATGGCCGTGCTCTTTGCGGGGCCGTTCGCGTATCAGAAGCTGGCGGCCCGCACGCGCAGGGCCGCGACGGCGCATGCCGGGGCCTACCGGCGGGTCTCGGACACGCGCGAGCGGGTCAACCTGATCCTGGCCTATACGGACCGGACGCGCTCGGCGCTCGAGATGCTGCGGCTGACCTCGGTGCAGTTGCCGCAGGGCATCACGCTGATCGGCTTCAACTATCGTCGCGAGGACGGGGTGAAGCTGACGGGCGAGGCGGACGCGCCGACGCTCGTCTACGAGTATAAGAATGAACTTGATGGCGAGAGCGAGCTGTTCGGGTCGGTCACGCTGATGGGCGTCTCGGCGAGCCGCGGCAAGCACAAGTTCGATATCGACGCGAAGTTCAAGGGGGTGTCGCAGAAATGAGCGCGATGTCCTCGAAAGACCGGAACCTGCTGCTCGTCGCCGTGGTGGGCGTGCTGTACGCGTTCGCCGCGCTGACGGCCAAGAAGCAGGTCGAGAGCTGGAAGGTCGGGCGCAACGCCTACCGGGCGGCGCAGAAGCGGCTGGCCGAGGAGCGCGCCCTGATCGCGGCGGACGGCGAGTGGAAGGCGCGTTACGAGGAGGTGCGCGACCTGATGCCGACGTTCGCCTACGAGCGCGACGTGGCGACGCACTGGCTCAATGTCATGGACTCGGTGGCTTCGCGCAACGGCCTGACGATCTCGCGGCGGCAGACGGGTAAGGAGCTGGAGGTGGGTGACGTTTTCGAGCTGCCGATCGAGTGCAAGGACTGGGAGGGCTCGCTGGAGTCGCTCGTGCGCTTCCTGTACGAGCTGAGCAGCGAGGGCGCGATGCTGGACGTGCGGCAGTTGTACATCCGCCCCTCGAACAAGCCCGGTTACCTGAAGGGCTCGTTCACGCTTTATTGCGCGTATATGCGGGATGATGATGTGGCGGAGCCGGCCCGCGCAGCGGCGGCGGCTCCTGCGGCCGCCGCTGCGGGGCAGGCCGGGGTGTCGGTGCCGTCCGAGGCGGCGCCGAGCGACGCTGCGCCCGAGGGGTCGGCGCCCCAGGCGCCTGCGGGGACGGAGGCGCAGCCTGAGGGCTGACGGAGCACGGATAAACGGTTTTGAGGAGCGACCATGAAGAAAATGAGCGATTACCTGTACACGCTGGGCGCGACGTGCGCGCTGACGCTGAGCGTGGTCCTGGCCCAGGATCAGGCGCCCGCCCTGGCGGCGCCCGCGGCCGAGGCGCAGCCTGCCGCGGTCCAGCCGCCCGCGGCCGAGGCGCAGCCTGCCGCTGTTGAGCCGCCTGCTGGCGAGATGCGCGCCGCGCCAGCCGTGCGGCCGCCGCCCACCCTGCGGCGCCCGACGCTGACGAACGTCCCGTCGCGCCTGGCGGCGCCGCCTTCGGCCGCGGACGAGA
This sequence comes from Verrucomicrobiota bacterium, assembly GCA_022704145.1. Lineage (GTDB taxonomy): Bacteria > Verrucomicrobiota > Kiritimatiellia > RFP12 > UBA1067 > JAKJGY01. The sequence goes on along the minus strand of JAKJGY010000091.1, from coordinate 4,098 downwards.
CTTCCGGGGGCGGGACGAACGCGCTGGGCGAGGCCAAGGCCAAGACCACCTCGACCGCCCTCAAGTTCGACAACGCTCCGGTCGATATCATCGTCGCGGCGTACTGCGAGCAGACCGGCAAGACGGCGCTCTGGGCGCCTGACGCGCCCAAGGCCAACGTCACGCTCAAGAGCCAGCCGGACGCCAAGCTCACCAAGGAGGAGTATATCGAGGCGATCGAGGTGGTGCTGGGGATGAACGGGATCGCGTTGGAGCCGTTCGGCGAGAAGTTCATCAAGGTGCTGCCCCGCAAGACCATCCGTACGGACGGCACGCTGCCGGTGCTGATGGAGGGCCCGGAGGCCGGCCACCCCGAGAAGGGGCGGGTGGTCAGCCAGATGATCCAGCTCAAGGCGATCACGGCGGCCGAGGCGCAGAAGGCGCTGGAGGGGTTTAAGAAGCCGGACGGGCTGTTCCAGATCTTCGAGCGTACCAACAGCATCCTGGTGACCGACACGCAGGAGAACGTCAACCGGATGGTCGAGATCGTCAAGTTCATCGACCAGCCGCTGATGGTCCTGGAGGAGGTCTTCCACCGGCCGATCCGTTTCGCCAAGGCCGACGACATCAAGAAGCGGATCGAGGAGCTGGTGGCGGAGTCGCAGAAGCAGACGCAGGCCAAGGAGGAGATCAAGGCCAGCCCCACCGGCGCGCCGGGCATCATCCGGACCTCCAGCCCGCCGTCGCTCACCTCGACCCGCCCGCTGCCGCCGAGCCTGACGCGCCTAGGGACGCCAGCCACCCAGCCCGCGCCGGTCACGCCGAACGAGGTGCTCTCCGCGCTTGTCAGCGACGCCGACCGGGGCATGATCCGCGGCAAGGTGCAGATCATTTCGGACGAGCGCACGAACCAGCTCATCATCATCACGCGCGCCGAGAACATGGCCTTCTTCGACCGGATCATCACGGTGCTGGATATCGAGACCCTGCCGGACGTCAAGGTGGAGGTGATCCGCCTGGAGTACGCCGACGCCGAGGAGGTCTCCACCATGCTGAACGACCTGATCGGCAACGCCTCCGCCAAGAAGGACGAGAAGGCGCCCTCCGGCGCGGCCAAGGCGCCTGCGGCCGGCGCGCCGGAGCAGCCCGCGCGCAGCACCAGCCTGGCCGAGGCCGTGGCGGCGCGCAGCGCGAGTCGCACCGAGACGCATGACGCCGGCCAGCCGGGCAAGAGCAAGGTGGGCCAGCTCAGCAAGGACAACATCAAGATCCTCTCGGACAAGCGCATCAACTCGCTGGTGGTGATGGCCAGCGCCAGCGATCTGGAGACGGTCCGTGAGATCGTCAAGAGCATGGACATCCAGCTCAAGCAGGTGCTGATCGAGACGGTCGCGCTGGAGGTCAGCCTGGGCGACGCCCTGGAGACGGGCCTCGACTGGGTCAGGCGCGTCAAGGCCAGCGGCGACGACACGATGATCGGGCCTGACGGCACTCTGGTGGCGGGCGACAGCGGCTACCGCTATGGCGTCGGCGGCGGGGGCGGCACCAAATCCTCCCTGATGAAGAACCTGTTCGACATGGGCACCAACGCGGCCAGCGGGATCGCGACCTCCGGCGGCGCGGGCATCGAGTATCTGGCGACGATCAAGGGGCTGCGCCTGGATGCGGTGGTCAGCGCGGCGAAATCCGACAACTTCGCGAAGGTGCTCTCCTCGCCGGTCCTGCTGACGGTCGACAACAAGGAGGCGACGATCGAGGCCACCGAGCTGAAGTACATGTACAAGGGCATGCGCTACATGGGGTACAGTTCCGGCACCAGCGGATACGGCGGCGGCAGCTACGAGCCGGACATCGAGCAGCGCGACGTCGGCCTGACGGTCAAGGTGACGCCCCGTATCAGCCCCAGCGGCAATGTGGTGCTGACGGTCGAGGAGACCTTCGAGGATGTGCTCGGCTCGCAGACGATCAACGGCCAGGACTGGCCGACCATCACCACGCGCAAGCTGAGCGCCGACGTTTCGGTGAGCAACGGCGAGACGGTCATCCTCGGCGGCCTGGTGAAGAACGCCAAGAGCAACAACGAGTCCGGCATCCCGCTCCTCAAGGACATCCCTTATGTGGGCAAATACCTCTTCGGCTCCGTCAAGACCGCCGAGAGCCGCTCGGAGCTGCTGGTCTTCCTGACCCCCTACGTGATCAACACCCCTGACGACATGCTGAAGGAGGCGCGCCGCCGTAAGGAGTACGTCAACGCGACCGACATCTGGAGCAAGGGGTGGTCCGACAGCAAGCTCGCCGACCCGGTCCCCTCGGCTGAGATGAAGAACCGTATCTCCCTGATGGACGCGCGGATCAAGGAGTGGACAGCTTATAATGAAGCGGTGCCCACGTACGAGGAAAGGCTTAAGACAATCCAGGAGCTACGGGAGAGCTCTCCGAAGGGGCTCTATGCTACGGGTAACAGGAGTCCTGAAGCCGTATCCCCCGGCCGCGGTCCGGAAGGCGAGCCGCCCGCGACGCTGCGGTCCGAGACCTCGACCACCGTGCTCGGCCCCGACGGCGCGACGAAGGTGACGCCCGGCGCCGATCCCGCGGCGGACGAGGAGCCGGAGCCGCTGCCCCCCGAGGCGGAGGCGCCCCGTAAGTCGCGGTGGCGGTGGTGGCCATTTGGAAAGAAAGATGGGGGTTGACACTCCCAGGCGTATGGGTTATGCTGTCGAACCATTTTTTGTGAAGAAAGAAGAGGCAGAGTTGAGCACGATGAAGTCATTCATTCCAAAGAATCCGGGTGACGCCCGCGGGTGGAAACTGGTGGACGCGACCGACAAGCCGTTGGGGCGTTTGGCGGTACAGATCGCCAACACGCTGCGCGGTAAGGACCGGCCCACGTTTGATCCCAGCGTGGACACCGGTGATTTCGTAATTGTCGTGAACGCGCAGAAGGTGCGCCTGACGGGCCGCAAGCTCGAGCAGAAGGAGTACCAGCGGTATTCCGGCTGGCGCGGCGGCCTGAAGCGGTTCACGGCGAGCACGATGATCGAGAAGCATCCGGACCGGGTGATTCTTGAGGCCGTGTGGGGCATGTTGCCCAAGAACACGATCAGCCGCAAGATGATGACGCGGGTCAAGGTGTACCGCGGCCCCGAGCATCCGCATGCGGCCCAGGCGCCTGTCGCGGCGGGCTTCTGATCCAACACGGAGCGCGGGGTGGACGGCAGGCGGGGCGGCCCGAAGTGATCCGGGCTGCGCTCGTGCGGCGCATCCGGCGTTCCCAGACTCCAAGCGGTTCCGGCCTTGGCCGGACGAGAGAGAAGAAGGTACGATGATGGTCAAAGAAATTGCGGCGGGTACGGGCCGGCGGAAGACGGCGGTCGCGCGTGTCCGTCTGACGGCGGGTACGGGCAAGTGGTTTGTGAACGACGAGGCGATCGAGGAGTACATCCCGAGCGAGGCGTTGCGTCAGTACCTGCGCCAGCCGTTGGCGCTGACGGGGATGGACGGCAAGTTCGACGTTTCGGTCACGGCCAAGGGCGGCGGCATCAGCGGCCAGTCCGGCGCGATCCGCCACGGGCTTTCGCGCGCGCTGGTCGCCTCGGACGCGAACCTGCGCGAGGTGCTGAAGAAGGCCGGCTGCCTGACGCGCGACTCCCGCATGAAGGAGCGCAAAAAGCCCGGCCAGCCCGGCGCCCGCAAGCGCTTCCAGTTCTCGAAGCGCTAGTTGCCGGTTTCCGGCTGTCATTCATTACGACGGTGCGGGCGTCTGTTTCAGGCGACCGCATTTGTCATTTCCAACGGGGTCTTTGTTATGCCATTGGGTTTCATCAAGAAACTGGCCAGCCGGATTCTCGGCAAGGCCGGGGCGGCCGCACCGGCCGAGCGCGGGGCCGAGCGCGGACGCAAGTCGGCGGCCGAGCCTGCGGCACGGCAGCAGCAGTCAGGCGGACGGCGCGGGCCGGGAGCGGCCGCGGCGCGGCCGTCGGGCCAGCCGTCCAAGGGCGCCGCAGGGGAGCGGCCGCGTCCGCCGCGGCGTGAGGAGTCCGGAGCGGGGCCGCGCCGCGAGGGCGGCGCCCGTCCGCCGCGCGGCGACCGGCCCGGAGGCGAGCGCGGGCGGGCGACAGG
>JAKJGY010000090.1 GCA_022704145.1 Verrucomicrobiota bacterium | reverse complement strand
CGCCGCGAGCGCCTCGGCGCTGGTCCACGCCTCGACCGGCGTACCGCCCCAGGAGGAGTTGATCAGGCCGACCGGCACGCCGAGGCGCCGGTGCAGGTCGCGGCCGAAGAAGAAGGCGGTGGCCGAGAAGGCGCCGACGGTCTCGGGCGCGCACACCACCCACTGGCCGCGGCAGGCGGCCTGGGGCGTGGTGCCGACCGTCCGCTCCACCGTGAACATGCGGATCAGAGGGAGCTTGGCGGCGGCCTGCTCAGCCTCAAAGTCCTTGCAGCGGTTGACGGTCATGGCCATGTTGGACTGTCCCGAGCCGAGCCAGACCTCGCCGACCAGCACGTCGTGCACCGTGACGGTGTTCTTGCCCTTGACGGTCAGGGTTTGGGGGGCGGCGGCCTCCGCGAGCGCGTCGAACGTCACCCGCCACGCGCCCTGGGCGTCCGCCGTGGCGCTGCGCACCTGACCCGCGAGCGCGACCGAGACCTGCTCGCCGGGGTCGGCCCAGCCCCACACCGGCACCCCGACGCCGCGCTGCAGGACGGCGTGGTCGGAGAAGAGCGCGGGCAGGCGCACGTCGGCGCGGGCGAGGGCGCATAAGCCCAGGGCGGTCAGGAGCAGCAGGCGGCGGGCGGTCGGGCACATGACAGGAATTCCTTTTTCTGGACGGAAGACGTGAGATTCACATCCATCCGTTAAGCCGGATTGTAGGCGAGCGGTCGGGAGAGGTCAAGCCTGCTATGGGCGCGAGCCACGTTCTGATACAGCGGTGCACTTCTTGACAGTCGCGAGGCCCAAACCTATAATTCAAAAACATTGTTATTAATAGAATCGTTCGTTCGCTCGAAAGCGTCGTCAGCGGCAGGGATGTGCTGCGAAAGGAGAAGGGGAATGAGGACTCGTCAGGTGGTGTTGGCCGTTATCGTGGCCGCCGCAAGTGTGACACAGGCGGCGATCCAGAAGGCGGGAGACCTGCTGGTTGATTTGGATGCGGCAAGCCTGTCTGGCCTCAGCGACGGGGCCAAGATCACAGGCTGGTCGAACGCGGGCACGCTGGGCGGAGCCTTCGCGCCAGCCGTGAGCGGACAAGGCGCGGTGTATCGGACCAGCGCGGGGGGGACACCCGCCGCGACCTTCGCGGCCTCGGCCAACTCGGTGCTGACGAACTCGGTGCTTCCCCCGGCTTCGCTGTACGGCGCGGGCACGGTATGGAGCGTCGAGCTCTGGGTGCTGAACCCCACGCTTGAGAACCCCGAAGATCAGCTCGTCTGGACGGACCGCGGGAACTGGACCGGCTCATCAGACGGCACCTGCATGGAGATCCGCTATTGCGCGGATGCCGCGAATGCGGTCGAGCATTACAACGGGACCTGCAATATCCCGTGGAGCGGCAACCCGCCGCAGGCTGGCGTCTGGCATCATATCGTGATCACGCGCGATGCGGGCGGCGTCGAGCGGCTGTACGCCGACGGCGTCCTGCGCACGACCAAGACGCCCCCGGTCTCCAACCTCCGCAGCGGCGGACGCTTCGCGCTGGGCGGCGTCTGGGATCGGGCGACCTCCAGTTGGCAGATGCTCTTCAGCGGGTCGCTGGCCCGCGCGCGCATCCACAGCGGCACGCTCTCGGCCGAAAACGTCCTGAACAACTACGGTTTCGAGCGCGGGACGTTCCAGGCGGACTGGATCGGCGCGGCGGGCACGCCGCTGCCGTGGTCCGACGGCGCGAACTGGCGCGAAGGCAACGTCGCCGGGGCAGGCGAGACCGCGTGGGTCACCAACGGCGGCGTCGCGGTGCTCTCGTCAAGCCTCGCCCTCGCCCACCTGTATCCCGACTACGGCGGCCTGACCGTCTCGGGCGGCGCCAGCCTGACGCTCGGCGCGCTGGACTCGCTCTACCTCGCCAACGGCGGCAAGCCCTTCGCGCTGACCGTGTCGGACGGCGCGCTGCGCCTCCCCGGCAGCGGCACGGTCAACCTGGTGTGCGGCAACAGCGGCGGCAGCGCCACGCTGGCGGTTGGCGGCAGCGCGGCCGCGCTGCTCGAGGTCGACCGCGACACGATTCTGGCGAACAGCGGCGGTAGCGTCGGAGCCATGACCGTGGGGGCTGGCGGCGCCGTCTACAACTCCAACGGCTGGTTTTACGTCGCCAACAACCTCGGCGCCCAGGCGCAGATGACCGTCGCCGGCGGCACTGTGGGCTTCCGCCTCGCGGATAAGGATTTCGTCGTGAACGTCAACGGCGCGCGCGGCACGGTGACGGTCAACAGCGGGCAGATCAGCGCCACGGGCAGCTTCAAGTGGCAGGCCAACCTCGCGACCAACGTCGCGTATGGCGCGGTGTACCTGAACGGCGGCACGATCGCGGCCAAGCGGTTTTTCGGCGAGAACACGGCGGGTACGAACCTGCTGGTCCTGAACGGCGGCACCGTCCGGGCGGTCGATTCGCGCGCCGACTTCATGTACAACCTGACGACGGCCAGCGTGAAGTCCGGCGGCGTGACCTTCGAAATCCCGGCGGGCGTGGCGGTCACGGCGGCGCAGAGTCTCACGGAGGATCCCGCCAGCACGGGCGGCGGCCTGGCCAAGACCGGCGCGGGGCGCATCACCTTCTCCGGCGCCAACACGGTCACCGGCGATATCGACGTGCGCGCGGGCGACCTCTTCTTCAGCCACGCCAGCGGCCTTCCGGCCGGCTATTCCGGCGAAATCACGATGACCAACAGCCCCGCGTCCGCCATCGGCTACGCCAAGGCGGGCGGTGCGACGGACCTGCTCGCGCGCTTGGAGACCAACGCGGTGGGCTACCTGACGCTCTTCGCGGGCAACAGCGCCGACCTCGTGGACTTCTCCAGCTTCCCTTACCTGAAGCTCGCCTTCTCCGGCGCGTTCAACTACACCGGCACCTTCATCCCCTACCAGGGCGCGTACACGTACAAGGTCGAGGGCGCGTCCGTCACGAATAACGCCGTGCTCGCCGACGCCGGCGCGACGCCGGGACGCCTGACCGTGGTCGGCGTCTCCGGCGGCGGCATGGTGCTGACCGGCGACAACACGTTCACCGGCGGCACGCAGGTCGACGGCGCCATCGTCACGCTCGCCCACGCCAACGCCCTGGGCGTGCAGGCGGCGCCCGGCGTGCGCGACGTGGCCCTGCTGAACGGCGCCACGCTGCGGCTTGTCGCCGACCTGGACGTCGGCCTGCTGGTCTCGCGGCTGACCACCGACTCCGCCGGCTTCCTGCTCGTCGGCCCGGCCAACGCCGCCAAGAACATCGACCTGAGCAGCCACCCCGGCATCGTGGTCGGCGCGGCGGAGCTGTCGGTCGACTACTCCGGCTCGCTCACGCCGGCGTCGGCTCTCGGCGCCTTCCGTCTCGGCGGCGGCAACACGGCCTACTCGTACTCGGGCAACCGCGGCCTCTCCGTGAACACGCTCGCCGACAGCGGCGGCGCCACCAAGGCCGTGATCGGCACGCCCGGCATCGTGGAACTCAAGGCCGGCAACACGCACTCCGGCGGCACGGTCGTGACCAACCGCGGCGTGCTCTTCCTGGCCTCCGACGGCCTCGGCGCCGTGCCGGGCTCGCCCGCGCCGGCCAACCTGACCGTTGACAACGGCGTGATCCGCACCGGCAACATCAACTTCAGCCTGCACGAGAACCGCGGCGTGACGGTCGGCGCGGGCGGCCTCGAGCTGCACCCGTGGGGCGGTTCCACCATGACCGTCGCGGGCAACCTCTCCGGCTCCGGCCGCGTCTACACGACCGACGGCGGAACGGTGACCTTCGGCGGCGCGGCCAACGCCTACAACGGGCGCGTCGAGATCAACGGCGGCCACAACATCCGCGTGGGAACCGGCCCCGCCTTCAGTTGGACGTCCACCGGCGGCATCGTCGACAACGGCACGCTCTGGCTCAAGACCGACGCCGCGAAATCGTTCGGCGACACCGTCAGCGGCAACGGCGTGCTGCGTAAGGAGGGCACGGGCGAGCTGACGCTCTCCGTGCCGCAGAGCTACGCAGGGGCCACCTACATCGACGGCGGCACGCTGCGCGTGACCGGCGTCAACATCCTGCCCAGCGGCGCGGGCAAAGGTGTCGTCGAGATCGCCGCAGGCGCGGCCCTTGAGACCGACGGCCGCACCCTCGCGGTCGGCGGCCTGCGCGGCCTCGGCACTGTGACCAACCGTACCGGCACGGCCGGACTGCTGCATGTCGGCGCGACCAACGTCAACGCCGCCTTCAGCGGCGCGCTCGACCTCACGCTCGGCCTCGTGAAGGTCGCCTCAGGCACCCAGACCTTGGCCAACACCCCGCCGGTGCGGCTCGCCGAGGTGCGCGCAGGCACGCTCGAGACGCTTGGCGCCGTGTCGGTGACCGGCGCCGTGACGCTCGCGGGCGGCACGCTGAACGTGGTCAACGGCTCCTCCGGCCTGGTCGGCAAGTATTATGCGCTCAGCGCCGCGCCGCTGGTGGCCGACTTTGTCTCGTACGCGACGGTCACGAACTTCCTCTCCGGCAAGACCCCGTCGGTGGTCAGCAACAGCATCGGCTTCGGCCCGACCTTCAACGCGCTGGCTAACGGCTCGCGCTTCCCGTCGCCCTTCGGCACGCCGACGACGAGCAACTTCGCGGTGCTCTGGACCGGCCTGTTCTTCGCCGAGACCGACGGCGTCTACGGCTTCGCCACGGCCAGCGACGACGGCAGCGTGCTCTTCATCAACCGGCAGCGGGTGGTCGATAACAACGCCATGCAGGGTTACACGGCGGGCGACCGCAGCCTCGTCTCGTACGTGACGCTCACGCGCGGCTTCCACCTGATCGACATCGCCTTCTACGAGGCGGGCGGCGACCAGGGCCTGACGGTGTGGCTGACGCGCCCCGGCGCCGCGAGCGACGAGGAGCTGCCGAACAGCCTGCTCTTCACCGGCCTCGACCTGGGTGACACACAGGTCGGCGCGCTCAGCGGCACGCTGGGCGGCGTGACCTTCGGGACGCTCGGCGCCCCCACCTTGCGTGTGGTCGGCGACTCGGACATGACCTACGGCGGCGCGCTCAACGGCACGAACGTCAACAGCGCCCTCGTCAAGGAGGGCGCAGGCACCCTTACGCTGACCTCCAGCACCAGCGACCACTACGGCACGCTCGCGGTTCAGGACGGCAGCCTGGTGCTCACCAACGGCGCGGCCACGCTCGGCACGCTCGACCTCGCCGCAGACACCAGCGCCTCCGTGTACGGGCAGAGCGGGCTGACGATGTACTTCTACAACCGCTCCGCAGCCGATAACGACTACAGCGAGTTCCAGTCGATGGCCGCCTGGGAGTCGTATCTGGCCACCACCTTCCCCGCCGGCCCGAGCTACACGGCCAACTCGCTCGTCCTCGGCTCGAATCTGGACACGGGCGCGGCCGGCCAGACCTGGCCCGACCTCTATAAGCAGACGGGCGGGGCTGAGGCCGAGACCTATGACGCCTACCTCTTCGGCAGCATCTACCTCAGCCAGACCGGCACCTACACGTTCGGCACGGGGAGCGACGACGGCTCGATGCTCTTCATCGACCGCACCCTCGTGGTCAATAACGGCTACAACCAGGGCGTCACGCAGCGCACGGGCACCATCGCCCTGACCGCCGGCTTCCACAGCATCGCGATCCCGTACCGCGAGAACACCGGCGGCAACGCGCTCCAGGTCTACATCGGCTATCCCGGCCAGGCGCTCGCGATGATGCCGCAGTCGATCCTCTTCAGCGGCGCGGCGCTCCGCGGCCTCTCCGGCGAGGCCGGCGGCGCGTTCAACCTGCTCCAGGGCGCGGTCGTGGCCCTCCAGCAGAACGCCGACACCATGTTCGCCGGCGCGGTCACGGGCAACGGCGCCAGCCTGATCCAGAAGAGCGGCGCCGGCACGCTGACGCTCACCGGCGACAACCCCGGCTTCGCGGGCACGTACGCGATCTCCGCAGGCGCCGTGCGCGTCGGCGACGGCGGGCTCACCGGCTCGCTCGGCCCGACAGCCGCCGCGGCGATCTCGGCGGGGGCGAAGCTGATCTTCGACCGCGACGGCACGGTGACGGTCGGCGGCAGCCTCTCCGGCACGGGCGTCATCCAGCTCGACGGGCCGGGCGAGGTCTATGTGACCTCCACCAACACCTTCGCCGGCACCGTGATCATCAACGCCGGACGCCTGACCTTCGGCCCCGGCGCCACGCTGGGCGCGGCCTCGGTCATCACCAACGCCACGACCGTCGAGATCGAGACTTCCGGCTCGATCAACAGCGCTCAGATCGTCGGCGACCTCGTCGGCTCCGGCGATCTGGAGGTGACCGGCTCGGGCACGCTCGTGCTCAACGACGCCACCACCTTCACCGGCGCGGCGCGCGTCTTCGCGGGCGCCACGCTGCGGGTCGCCACGCCGGCCAACCTCGGCGGCGGCGGCGACATCGCGCTGGAGGGCGGCACGCTCGCGATCCAGCCCGACGTCGAGCCGGGCACGAACGCGCTCGCGGAGGCGCTCGGCGCCTCCGCCTGGACGCTCAACAGCGCGGCCGCCTGGGTCACCCGCTACGACAGCCAGTGGGTGCGGCTCACGCCGAACTCGGGCAGCGTGGCCGGCAGCGCCTTCCACAACGCCAAGGTCGCCCCGCACGTGCCGTGGTACGCCTCCTTCCGCTACGAGGTCGGCGCGCATCCGTTCAGCGCCGCCGACGGTTTCACCTTCATGCTGCAGAACGACGCGCGCGGCCTGACCGCGCTCGGCGCCAGCGGTGGCGCGCTCGGCTCGGCCGGCATCACGCCTTCGATCGGCGTGTTCGTCAACATCTACCAGACGCCGACCATCGGCTGGATCGTGGACGGCGCGCGCGTCGACGCGGTCAGCGCGATCAGCGGCATCAACCCGACCAACGGCATGAACGTCGCGGTCGCGTATGACGGCACGGGCCTGAAGGTGACCGTCTCGCAGGACGGCAAGGTCTATACCGCGACCCGCGCGATCGACCTGCTGACCAAGTTCGGCGGCAACTCGGTCTACGTCGGCTTCACCGGCGCCACAGGCGGCGCCACGGCCGAGCAGTTCGTCGGGAACTTCGCGATGTCCGACGCGGTGCCCACCTCGACCGTGTTCGACAACGACGTGACGGTGTCCGACGGGCAGAGCGGCAGCCTCACGCCGGTCCTCGTCAACGACGACACCGAGTTCTCGTTCACGGGCTTCAGGCTGGGCGCGGGCGCCACGCTGAACGTCGCCGCTGCGGCCGGCTCGCAGGCCAACGCGGACTACACGGTGGCGGCCAGCAACATCACGGTGGCCGCGGGGATCGCGACGGTCAGCATGGCCGTGAACGGCTCCGGTAAGGGTGTGCTGGCGCTGGAGCGCCTGACCCTCGGCAGCGGCGCGAAGCTGGTCGTCACCGGCGCGGCCTCCGTGCCGGGCGGCGTGCTCACCGTGGTCGTGCCGACGCCGGTGCCGCGCGGGGTGACGCAGCTCGCGGACTTCACGGGCGCGGTCTGGGTGGGCGGACAGCCGACCATCCTCCTGGTCGACGCGAACGGCAACCCGCTTGAGGAGCAGGCCTTCTTGCGCGGTGGCAAGCTCTACATCAACACCGTGCTCGGCACGCTGCTTATCTTCCGGTAAGCGGCGGCGCGGGGCGCCCCCCAGGCAGGGGCGCCTTCGCGCTTGCGCGGGGCGGACGCAGCCGGTATAGTGGCGGCCACGTGGACTGCGTGTGGGGCGGGCCTTGGCGCCCGCGCGCGCGGCCCCGTCAGAAACCCGTCAGCGGAGCCGTGAGAACGTGTGAGACCGGAGCCTGCACAGAACGAACAGTATGCGCTGCTCGATAGCGGCGACGGGCGCAAGCTCGAGCGTTTCGGCGACGTCACGCTGGAGCGGCCCTGCTCACAGGCCGTCTGGAAGCCCGCGCTGCAGCAGGCCGAGTGGGACCGAGCCACCGCCTCCTTCGACCGCGCCGACGGGAACCGCTGGCACAACCGCGGCGCGCTGCCGTCCGAGTGGGTGCTGCGGACCGCAGGCATCGCGTTCAAGCTCTCCGGCACGGACTTCGGCCACCTCGGCATCTTCCCTGAGCAGCGCGCGCAGTGGCAGTGGCTGCGCGCGACGGTCGGCGCCGCCCGCGCCGCGCGCCAGCGGCCGCTCCACATCCTCAACCTCTTCGCCTACTCGGGAGGTTCGACCCTGGCCGCGGCGCTCGGCGGCGCGGAGGTCTGCCACCTGGACGCGTCAAAGGGCATGGTGCAGTGGGCGCGCGACAACGCCCGGCTCAACGGCCTGCAGGAGCATCCGATCCGCTGGATCGCCGACGACGCGCACAAGTTCCTCAGCCGCGAGGCGCGCCGCGAGCGCCGTTACGACGGGGTGATCCTCGACCCGCCCACCTTCGGCCGCGGCCAGAACAACGAGCTGTATAAGATCGAGAAGGACCTGCCCGAGACGCTGGCCCTCTGCCGCAGCCTGCTCTCGCCCGAACCGCTGTTCGTGCTGCTGAGCGCCCACACGCCCGGCTACTCGCCGGTGGTGCTGGAGAACGTCCTGAACCAGGCGGTCCGGGGGCTGGGCGGGCGGACGGAGTCGGGCGAGATGCTCCTGACCGGCGCGCCCGGCGTGCTGCCGACCCCCAGCGGCGCGTATGCGCGCTGGAGCGCGGGCTGAGCGCGCGCTAAAAAGAAAGCGGCCGGACGCGCCGCTGAGGGAGCGTCCGGCCGTCTGGCCCCGTCACCGGGTCTCGACCGCGATCACTTGTCGGTGAGCGCCGCCACGCCGGGCAGCTCCTTGCCTTCCAGGAACTCGAGCGAGGCTCCGCCGCCGGTCGAGATGTGGGTCATCTTGTCGGCCAGGCCGCTCTTGTTGACCGCGCTCACGCTGTCGCCACCGCCGATGATCGAGACCGCGCCGCTGGCGGCCACGGCCTGGCACACGCCCGTGGTGCCGCCCGCGAACTTCGGCATCTCGAAGCAGCCCATGGGGCCGTTCCAGACCACCGTCTTCGCGCTCTTGATCGCCGCCGCGTACAGCTCCGTGGTCTTGGGGCCGATGTCCAGCGCCATCCAGCCTTCGGGGATCTCGTTGCCGACCACCTGCGTGTTGGCCTCGTTCGAGAAGGCGTCCGCCGCGACGTTGTCGACCGGCAGCAGCAGCGTCTTGCCGTTGGCCTTGGCCTTGGCGATCATCTCCTTGGCGTACTCGAGCTGGTCCAGCTCGCACAGCGACTTGCCGACGCTGTGGCCCATCGCCTTGAGGAACGTGTAGGCCATGCCGCCGCCGATGATCAGCGTGTCGGTCTTGTCGAGCAGGTTGTTCACCACCGCCAGCTTGTCCGAGACCTTGGCGCCGCCGAGGATCGCGACGAACGGCCGGGTCGGCTTCTCGACCGCGTTGCCCAGATACTCGATCTCCTTCTCCATCAGGAAGCCCGCCACGTTCTCCTTCATGAACTTGCAGATCACGGCGGTGGAGGCGTGCGCGCGGTGGGCCGAGCCGAACGCGTCGTTGCAGTAGACGTCGCCGTAGGACGCGAACGTCTTGGACAGCTCCTCGCGTTTGGCCTTCAGCTCGGCCTTCTTGGCCTTCAGCTCCTCGTCGCTCATGCCCTCGACCGGCTTGACCTTGCCGTCCTCGGCCTTGTAGAAGCGGGTGTTCTCGAGCATCACGATGCCGCCGGGCTGCAGCGCCGCGACCTCGGCCTGCGCCTGCGCGCAGTCCGGCGCGAACGTCACCGGCTTGCCCAGCAGCTTGGCGAGGTACTCCGCCACCGGCTTCAGGGAGAACTCGGCCTCGTAGCCCTTGCCCTTCGGGCGGCCCAGATGGCTCATCAGGACCAGGCTGCCGCCCTGCTCCAGCACATAGTTGATCGAGGGCAGGGCGCCCTTGACGCGGGTGTCGTCCTTGATCACGCCGTCTTTGATCGGCACGTTGAAATCGACGCGCATCACGACGCGCTTGCCCTTGAGTGCCACATCGCGCAGAGTCTTCTTGTTCATAGTCGGCTCGTCCTTGTTGGGGGTTGAAAAATGGCTCTTAGCTTAGCACATCAGGCGGGGGCGCGTATATCGGACTTTTTAGTGCGCTTTTATTCTGTTGAAGGTTAGGCGGCCTAGATTCTGGCCCAGACCGGCCAACCATGATTCTGTAATCATGATTCTGTCAGAACCGACCTCGAGCGCTGTTGACCGTGACGACTCTGCCGCGAGGCGCGGCCAGCCCAACCGCGTGCCGGTGCAGAGATTTCACAGAATCATGCGGCGGCGTGCCTCTGCCCGCCTGACCGTGCGGAGGTGTCGCCTGTCGATGACCCTATCAAGCCCCCTTGTGGACCACGGCCGGGAGACCTTCCCTGCCGTGGGCAAGGACGTGACCGGCAGACGAAAGGTCTGTCATTTTTCGGCCGTCATATCGTGACCTCATCAATAAGTAACGTTGGCGCAAAGAGAAGGTGAGAAGGAAGCGGCTAAAATCGGGGTCGGGGTCGGGGTCGGGGTTGAAAAAAGCAGATCGACCCCGATACCGATACCGACCCCGACCCCGAGAGACAACCATGACCGCCAACAACGCGCCAGCAAGGGCTAATCGCGCTTTTCGCTCAAAAACCGGCCATCCGACTTCAACAATCAAAAATCGTACCCTTCGCGCTTGACGCAGAGACCCTCGGCTTTATGATGGGTGCCATTCCGGACGAATCGGCGGCCTTGCGCCGTGCGGCGTGTCCGGGCGTACGGGAAGGGCGGGCGGCGGAATGGAAGTCTGTGTTCTCGCGAGCGGCAGCAAAGGCAACAGCGTCTATGTGTCGGGCGGCGGCACGGCGATCCTGGTCGATGCGGGTCTCTCGGCCCGCGAGCTGGTGTCGCGCCTCAAGCAGGCGCAGATCGCGCCGGAGTCGATCCAGGCGGTGCTGTTCACCCACGACCACAGCGACCATTGCAGCGCGATCGAGGTGTTCTGCAAGCGTTTCCCCGTGCGCCTGCTGGCCAACCAGGGCACCTCCGAGGGCATCGAACAGTCCCTGAAGGGCTTCACCCCCGAGTGGGAGATCTTCGAGACCGCCACCGGCTTCGAGCTCGGCGGGCTGCGCGTCGAGGCGTTCTCGGTCTCGCATGACGCGGCCGACCCGGTGGGGTTCGTGTTCGACGACGGCGCCACGCGGCTATGCCTAGCGACCGACCTCGGGCAGGGCTCGCCGCTGGTGCGCGCCAAGCTAGCGGGGTGCCATGCGGCGATCCTGGAGTGCAACCACGACCCCGAGCTGCTGATGGCCTCGGACCGTGCGTGGACGCTCAAGACCCGGATCGCGGGGCGGAGCGGGCACCTGTCCAACGCCGACGCGGCTGAGCTGGTGCGCACCTCCCTCTCCGAGCGGCTGCGCACGCTGCTGCTGGCGCACCTGAGCGACACGTGCAACACGCCCGCACTGGCGCTGGCCGCAGTGCGGCAGGCGCTGCGCGCGGCGGGCCGCGAGGACGTGCGGGTGGAGGTGCTCAGCCAGTCACGCGTCAGCGAGCGGTTCGTCCTCTGAGCTGCCCCCAAAAGAGGAAAAGCTCCTTTTCTGGGTTGCGTGAGGGACACTCATCATCTAGAATACTAAATCGTTCGGATAGAAATTGTTTGGGTCGTTGGGATGAGAGCGAAAGGGTTCAGAGCCCTGTTCTGCCTGACGGCGGGCGTGGCGTGTGTGGCGGCCGCGCAGCCGTGGGTGGGCGTGGGGAGCCGCGTCGTGACGTGGACGAACAGCGTTCCGGCGGACCGGGTCCGCCTGGGCGTCCGTGACGAGGGGGTGTACCGTGTCACGGCGGCGGAGCTGGCGGCGGCCTCCGGCCTGGCCGAGGCCGCGGTGAGCGGCGCGCTGGCGGCGGGCGGTGTGCGTCTGCGAGCGGGCCGCCGGGAGGTGCCCTGGGACACGGACGGCGAGTCGCTCCTCTTCTTCGGCGAGCCGACCGGCGAGCTGTTCGCCCCGGAGAACGTCTACTGGGTGTCCTTCACGCCCGGCACGGTGATGGAGGCGTTCGACGCCGCGCCTGACCCTGAAGCTGGCACGAACGCCTGGTTCCTGTCCTCGGCCTCGTACCGCTCGGCCTTCCTGGCGCCGCTGGACAATCGCGACCGGCGCAGCACGACCGCCACCCTGACGAACGCGCTGGTCTTCGGCGAGTGGATACAGGCCTCCGCCACTGAGGCGAACCGCGCGAAGACCAAAACCGTGACGGCGCCGGGCCTGGTGGCGGTCGCGGAGACCGGCGGCGTCGTGCGGGCCTGGGCCGTCTCGTATAAGGAGTTCACCTCGCCGGACAACCACACCTGCGAGATCTACGTCAACAACGTGCTGTGCGGCACGAACGGCTGGTCGGGCGAGCAGGCGGTCGCGTTCGACGTGGCGGTGCCCGCGGGCGTGCTCACCAACGGCAGCGTGCAGCTCAAGGTGCGTAACGGACGTACGACGCCGAGCGCCTCGGACTTCCTGCTGCTGGATATCCGGCTGACCTACCCGCGCGCGTACACGGCGGCGGGCGGGGCGCTGCTCTGCACCGGCGGGTCGTCGGGGACGGTGGCGGTGGCGGGGTTCGCGACCGATGAGATCAGGGTGTGGGACGTGACCGAGCCGGCGGCGCCGCTGGCGCTGGCGGGGGAGGTCAGCGCCTGGACGGGCGGGCTGTGGCGCGCGGCCTTCACGGCCGGCGACGCGTCGTGCCGGTACGCGGTGTTCGAGCCGTCGGGCTGCCTCGGGCCTTCGGTGGGCGGCGTGCGCGACGTGGACTGGCTCGCGGCCGGGGAGATGCCTGAACTCGCGGTGGTGATCCCGCCGCGGCGCTGGGCCCCGGGCTTCGACGCGGCCGTGGCGCCGCTGGCCGCGCGGCGCGCCGCGCAGGGTCTGGCCACGCGCGTGATCGACGCCGAAGAGATCTATAACGCCTTCACCGACGGGCTGGCGCACCCCGGCGCCTTCCGGAGCTTCTGCGCGGCGGGCGTGACCAACGGGCCGGCCCAGAGGCTGCGCTATCTGCTCTTCGCCGGCAACGGCGGGTTCGACTACAAGCTCGACGCCTTCCCGCTGGGCGCGCCGTCGCACTTCCCCAACCTCTTTCCCGTGTACATGCTCTCGGTGGTCGAGGATGTGCCGGGCACGCAGGCCGCCCTCCTTGTGCCCAACGACTTCATCCTGGGGGACGCCGCCGGGTCGGCGCTGCCCGAGGTGGCGGTGGGGCGCTACCTCGCCTCCAACGCCGTGGACCTGGCGCGCATGGTGACCAAGACGCTCCGCTATGAGCGTACCGAGAGCTGGCGGCGGCGCGCCGTCTTCACGGCCGACTGGGACAATGTGGGCTCGATGTACGGGCCGTTCTCGGAGGTCGCCAGCAACGCCCTGGCGCGGCTGGGGGGGGCCGGCTGGCAGGGCCTGCCCTATCTGGCGTGGAACACCTACACCAATCTGGGGCCGCTGTGGCTGGACACGTACTATGAGACCGGTGCGCTCAATGACTTCATGGAAGGCGTGGGGTTCTTCTATTACATCGGCCACTCAGGCGATCAGGTCGCGGGCAATTCAAGGGACAACAGACTGGTGAACGATACGACGCTGCGTAATGCGGGCTGGCCGTGCGCGCCGGTGGCGCTGCTGCTCGGTTGCCGCATGGGGCGGTGGACGATCTATGACATGGCGACCCGGAACACGATCCAGTGCATCGCGGCGGCGGGCGCGCGCAACCCGACCTCGGGTTTCTCGGCGGTGCTGAGCGCGGCAGGGTACATCACGATCGGCGACGCGCGGAACTTTTCGGACCGCTTCTCGTGCCGGCTGCAGGCGGGGGCGCGGCGGCTGGGCGACGCGCTGGTGGGGGCGTACGCCGACGCGGGCGTGCCGTTCTCGGTGTACAACCAGCACATGACCCTGCTGGGCGACCCGTCGATGCCGGTCCGGCCGCTGGTGACGGCCACCGACACGCCGGTTGACTGGCTGGACGGGCTGGGGCTGAGCGGCGACCCGGAGGAGACCGACCTGGCCGACCCGGACGGCGACGGGTTCGCGACGTGGGTGGAGTATCAGGCCGGGACCGGGCCGCTGAGCGGCGGGGTGCGCGTGAGCGGCGCGGGGCGGCCTGCGGCCGGGGGCGGGGTTCCGCTGGAGATCGAGCTGCTGGCGGGATACGGCTACGAGGTGGTGGCGACGACCGGGCTGGTGTCCGGGGCGTGGCAGCGCCTGCCGTGGCGCGCGGGCACCAACGGCGTGTGGCAGACGGGCGTGATCCCGGGCGACTGGCCGCTGAAGCAGGTGGAGGTTGACGAGGGCGAGGCGGGCCCGCAGCGGTTCTTCAAGGTCCGGGCGGTGGAGGAGTGAGTATGGCAGAGGGAAGCGGCGAAGGGGTGCGGGAGGCCGCCTACGGGCGTGCGGACGAGGTGACGTTCCGGGAGATCGCGGGCGAGCCGTTCCTGATCGTGCTGCACGGCGGCGAGTCCAGGATGTTCGCCCTGAACGGCCTGGGCGTCTGGTTCTGGCGGCAGTTGGAGCGGCCGGTGGGCAAGGGCGAGCTGGTCGGGCGGCTGCTGGACGAGTACGAGGTGTCGCGTGAGGCGGCGGCCGCGGAGGTCGACCGTTTCCTGGCGTACCTGTGCGAGCGCGGGCTGGCGTGCGCGCGTGCGGCGGGGTGAGGCGCGCTCAGCGGAGGCGCAGCTCGACGAGCGTCTCGAAGTGCGCGGTGCGCGGGAAGAGGTCGAAGAGCCCGGCGCGCTCCAGCCGGTAGCGTCCGGCCGCGAGGATCAGGGCGAGGTCGCGCGCGAGGGTGGCGGGGTCGCACGAGACGTAGAGGAGCTGGGCGGCGGGGCCCTCGGCGAGCGCGCGGGCGAGCGCGGGCGGCAGGCCGTCGCGCGGCGGGTCGACGACCACGGTCGTGCGGCGGGGCTCGGCGGCGAAAGGCGGCAGGCGGTCGGTCCCGAGGTCGAGGCAGTGGAACGCGGCCGGAATCTGGCGGTCGGCGGCGTTGAGGCGCGCGGCCGCGACGGCGGCGCGGCCCGACTCGACGCCGGTGAGGCGCGCGGGGGCGGCCTGCACGCAGGCCAGGCCGAAGACGCCCACGCCGCAGTAGAGGTCGACCAGCTCGGCCTGGGCGGGGCACGTTTCGGCGAAGCGCGCGGCGACGGCCCGCACGAGCGCGTCGCCTTGGGGCGGGTTGACCTGGTAGAAGCCGTCCGGCGGCACGCGCAGCGGGCCGGCCGGGCTGGCCTCGGTGAGGTAGGGCGGCAGGGCGGGGGGTGCGGGGGGGCGGCCGCGCCACCAGAGCGGGCCGTCGTGCGGGGTGTGGCGGAAGGTGACGTCCGCGCCGTCGGGCAGGGTGTCGAGGGCGGTGCGGCGGCAGGCCTCCAGGGCTGCGGCGAGGGGCGGCAGGGCGAGCGGGCAGTCGGCGATGTCGAGGACGCGGTGGGAGGGCTCGAGGCGGTAGCCGAGGCGCGTGCGGCGGCCGGGGGCGCGGCTGGCGTGGAGCACGATCTTGTTGCGGTAGCGCAGGGGTGAGGGCGCGGGGACGGGGGGCAGCCACTGCGCCGGGCCGCCGCCGGGGAGGCGGCTGAGGAACGACTCGAGCTGCTGGCGCTTGGCCTCGACCTCGGCGGGGTAGGCGAGGTGGTCGTAGACGCAGCCCGGCACGCGCTCGGGCGCGCCGGTGTCGGGGTCGGTGACGCGGCAGCAGGGGGAGGGCAGCCGGTCGGGCGAGGGGTCGGCGAGGGCGAGGGCTTCGGCGCGCGCGTAGCGCGGCCTGACCTGGGTGACGCGGGCGGTGACGGTCTCGCCGGGGGCGGTGCCGGGGATGAAGAGCACGCGGCCGTCGGCGCGGGCGAGGCCGTCGCCGCCGTAGACGAGCTTCTCGACGCGGCAGGTGAGGGTGTCGCCGGGGCGCAGGCAGGGGGCGTTCATGGGCAGAGTTCGCCGTAGAGGGTCTGGGGCGCGGCGCGCGTGATGCGGACGCGCGCGAGGGCGCCGGGGGGGG
>JAKJGY010000296.1 GCA_022704145.1 Verrucomicrobiota bacterium | reverse complement strand
GCGCTCCTCCGCAAGCTGGACGAAAAGCCGCTGCTTCGCCTGATAGTAAGCCTCCATCGTGTGGTGGTAGTCCAGATGATCCTGCGAGAGGTTCGTGAAGGCCGCGCCCGCGAAACGCAGCCCGGACACGCGCTGCTGGTCGAGCGCGTGCGACGAGACCTCCATCACCGCCGAGTCGCAGCCCGCGCCCCGCATCGCAGCCAAGAGCCCCTGCAGCTCGCACGCGTCCGGCGTGGTGCGCGTCGCCGGTATCGCGCGGCCGCCGTACTCCACCTGGACCGTGCTCAGCAGGCCCGGCTGTCGGCCGCCCGCGCGCAGCAGCTCACGCAACAGCCAGGCCGTCGTGGTCTTGCCGTTCGTGCCGGTCACGCCGAAGACCTCCAGCTTACGGGCCGGCCAGCCGTTCAGCGCCGCGGCCAGCAGCCCCAACGCGCGCCGGGCGTCCTTAACCCGCACCAGGCTCTTCGCGCAGTCCGGCGGCACCCCCTCGGCCACCACCGCGACCGCACCCCGGGCGAGCGCCGCGGCCGCATACCGCGCCCCGTCTTCACGGTTCCCGCTCACCGCCACGAACAGGTCGCCCGGCCGCACCCGGCGCGAATCGCACTGCACGCCGCTAAAGGTGAGCGCAGGCAGCCGGTCGACCGCCAACGGCAGCAGCTCCGGTATTTCGTTTAACCTCATGACCCCCACTCCGCTCAAGGACGGCCCGCGACCGCCACCTCCTCCTCAGGCTCATCCGGCGGCACCGCCAGATACTGCGCAGTCGCCGCGGCGATACGCGCGAAGACCGGCGCGGACACGAACCCGCCCGTATGTTGCGGGCGCGGCCGCTCCACCGACACCAACACGCTGAAGACCGGTTCGCGCGCCGGGACAAAACCGACGAAGGAGGCGTAATAATCCGTACTCGAGTAACCGCCCGGCACCGCCTTCTGCGCCGTGCCCGTCTTGCCGCCCACCGAATAGCCCCGGACCGTGGCGCGCTTGCCCGTGCCGCCCTCCTCGGTCACCCCGACCAGCATCTCACGCACCGAGCGCGCCACCTCCGGCCGCACCGGCCGCCCCAGCACCTTGGGCGCGGCCTGATAGATCACCCCGCCGCCCGGCGACACCACCTTGCGCACCACATAAGGCCGCATCATCACGCCGTCGTTCGCGATCGTCGAGTACGCGTTGACCATCTGGAGCCCCGTCACCGCCACACCCTGCCCGATCGGGATGCGCGTGGGCTTGAGCTTGTCCCAGTCTTTCGCGCGCCCCAGAATGCCGCGCTCCTCGCCCGGCAGGTCGATCCCCAGCCTCTCGCCGAAACCGAACGCGCGCAGATACGCCTCCAGCCGCTGGTTGTTCAGCATCAGGCCGATCTTCGCGCAGGCGATGTTGCTCGACTTCTTGAGCGCCGTGCTCACACTCACCCGGCCGGTCACATGGTCGCGCAGCGGCTTGCCCGCATAGACCCACGTGCCGTCCCCCACGTCGATCGTCGTCTCCGGCGTCACAATCCGCTCGTTCAGGGCCGCCGCCACCGCCACCGCCTTCATGATCGACCCCGGCTCGTACACGATCGCGATCGCGTTATTGCGCCAGATGTCGATCGTCTCCTCGTTGTACTTCGCTGGCGCAAAGTTCGGATAGGAGGCCAGCGCAAGAATCTCGCCCGTCTTGACCCGCTGCACGATCGCCCACCCGCTGCTGGCCTGAAACTGCTCGACCACCTCGCGGATGGCGTTCTCCACCTCATACTGGATGTTATGGTCGAGCGTCAGGTAGACGTCCGCCCCAGGTATCGCCGGAACGTTCTCGAGATACGGCGACCCCGTCTGCCCTCCCTTGAACGCCTCCACCGTCGTCCGGATATACCCCGGCGAACCCGTCAGGAACTTATTGTACTGCTGCTCGATCCCCGCCCCGCCGATGCCCAGTTGGTTGACGAACCCCAGCACATGCGCCATACACCGGTCCTGATAATAGGTCCGCACCTCCTGATCATCGATCCGGATACCGCTGATCCGGCGCTTGTCGGAAAGCAGCGCGTAGACCTCCTCGCTCAGGGAGACGCCCAGCGGGATCGAGCGCGAGTTGGTCCGGCTGAACAAGGCCTGAACCTCCCCCAATGGAAGCTGGAAGGCCTCCGACACCGCCCGCGCGATCTCCCGCCGGTCATGCTTCGGGTTCACCGCCTTGTAGTCGAACCGATAACTGCGCGCAGGCAGACTCGCCGCCATCGGGAATTGATCCTCGTTGCAGTCGAAGATCCGCCCGCGCAGACCCAGGCTCGTGATGGTTTTGTCACGCTTCAGCTTCGAGTGGTCGCCGAAATGAAGGAACACCAGCCGCCAGCCCACCGCGCAGAGCGCGACGAACGGCACGGCCGCCACCAGTAACAGCCGCCACTGCCTGACCAGTT
Source organism: Verrucomicrobiota bacterium (assembly GCA_022704145.1). Taxonomy (GTDB): domain Bacteria; phylum Verrucomicrobiota; class Kiritimatiellia; order RFP12; family UBA1067; genus JAKJGY01. The sequence goes on along the minus strand of JAKJGY010000296.1, from coordinate 1,168 downwards.
CGTTCTTCACCGCTTACCCCGTCTCCCGAGCGCCTGACCCGCCGGCCCCCGCCGCTCACCGGCCGCGCACGTTCACCATCGGATCCGCGGAGCTGAGCCGCTGCAGCCGCGTCAGCGCGACCTGGTTCGGCAAGGGCCGCCCGGCGTGATCCACGCGCAGCACCTGCTCCGCCGTCGGATAGCTCATCTCCAGCCCGTGCTGCAACATCGCGCGCGCCAGCTTCTCCGGCGTCTTCTTCTCGTCCCACTTGGCCGCCTCGTGAATCCGCTCGTTCTCCAGCGCGCTATGCTTGCGCTCGTACCGCCCGATCTCCTGGCCCAGCCGCTTGCATTTCGAATCAGCCACCACGTAGATCACGGCGTACCCGATCGCCATCATCGCCGCGACCACGAAGATCCGCGGCACAAACCTCATCCGCACTTGCCTTCTGCGATTCCTTCTCATGCTCCGACCCTCCCCTCTCCATCGCCCGCCAGGGCGCGCCGCCCCGGCAATCCCTCACACCGCCTCACCGCCCTCAGCTTGGCCGACCGCGACCTCGGGTTGGCCTCAAGCTCCTCCGCCCCCGGCGCCACCGCCCGGCGCGTCACCCGCTCCACCGCCGGCAACTCGCCCTCCCACCGCTCGCCGCCCTGCTCCAGCGACACCCACCGCCCGGCGTGCGCCGCAAACCGCTGCTTCACCAGCCGGTCCGTCAGACTCTCAAAGGTGATCACCACCATCCTGCCGCCCGGCTTCAGCAGACCCAGCCCGTCCTCCAAAACCCGCTCCAGCTCCTCCATCTCACGGTTCACCGCCATCCGCAACGCCTGAAACACCCGCGTCGCCGGATGCCGCGGGCCACGCCGCCCGCCGAGCGCCTCCGCCACCACCTCCGCCAGCGCCCCTGTCGTAACCAGCGGGGCCCGTTCGCGCGCGCGGACGATCGCCTGCGCGACCCGCCAGGCCCGGGGCTCCTCGCCCAGACGCCGCAACACCTCCGCCAGCTCAGCCACCTCCAGCCGCCCCACCAGCTCGGCCGCCGTCTCTCCGCACGACCGGTCCATCCGCATGTCCAACGGCCCGTCCTGCCGCAGCGAGAAACCACGCTCAGGTCGGTCAAGCTGCAGGGACGACATGCCCAAATCCAGCAACACGGCGTCGAACTCGCACCAAGCCAAATCCGCC
>JAKJGY010000089.1 GCA_022704145.1 Verrucomicrobiota bacterium | reverse complement strand
CCTCGGCGGCACCTATTGCATTCCGGGCCCCTTCGGCGCCGGCAAGACCGTGCTTCAGCAGATCACCTCGCGCTACGCGGATGTGGATATTGTGGTGCTGGCGGCCTGCGGCGAACGCGCGGGCGAAGTCGTGGAGACGTTGCGTGAATTCCCCGTTCTCGCCGACCCTCGGACGGGCAAGACGCTGATGGATCGCACGATCATCATCTGCAACACCTCCTCCATGCCCGTGGCCGCCCGCGAGGCCTCGGTCTACACGGCCGTGACCATCGCCGAGTACTACCGCCAGATGGGGCTCAACGTGCTGCTGCTGGCCGACTCGACGTCGCGCTGGGCGCAGGCCCTGCGCGAACTTTCGGGCCGCCTCGAGGAGATCCCCGGAGAAGAGGCTTTTCCCGCATACCTAGAATCGCTGATCGCCAATTTTTATGAGCGCGCGGGACTTGTGCGGCTCAAGGATGGCTCGACCGGCTCCGTGACCATCGGCGGAACCGTCTCACCCGCGGGCGGAAACTTCGACGAGCCCGTCACGCAGGCCACGCTCAAGGTCGTCGGCGCTTTTCACGGGCTTTCACGCGCGCGCTCCGATGCGCGGCGGTTTCCCGCGATCGACCCGCTCGAGAGTTGGAGCAAGTACAAGAGCGTGATTGACAAAGACCGTGTCGAAACCTTGCGTAAGATCTTGCGCGCGGGCAACGATGTGTCGCAGATGATGAAAGTCGTGGGCGAGGAAGGAACAAGCATTCAGGACTTCCAGGTTTATCTGAAAGGCGAGTTTCTGGATGCGGTCTACTTGCAGCAGAACGCGTTTAACGAGGTAGACGCCGCCACCCCCGCCGAACGCCAGCGCGAGATGTTCGGCCTCGCCGAACAGGCCATGCTCGCCGACTACCCCTTCACCGACAAGGCCGCGGCGCGCAAGTTCTTCCAGAGCCTCACCCAGGCGTTCATCGACTGGAACGTGACGCCCCCCACGCTGCCGGACTACGCCGCCCGCCGTGACGCGCTCGCCCGCACGATCGAGGAGACCCGCACCCATGCATAAGGTTTACCACACCATCGACAGCCTCGCAGGCAGCGTCATCGCGCTCCGCGCGGAAGGCGTCAAATACCGCGAACTCGCCGAAGTCTCGTCCCGCACCGGCACCTCCCTCGCCCAGGTCATCAAGCTCGACGGCGAGACCGTCACCCTCCAGGTCTTCGCGGGAGCCCGCGGCGTCGCCACCGACGCCCGCGTGCGCTTCCTCGGCCACCCCATGCGCGTGCCCTTCTCCGACGCCCTGCTCGGCCGCGCCTTCACCGGCAGCGCCGTGCCGCGCGACAAGGGCCCGGCCCTCACCGACGGCCTGATCGACATCGGCACGCCCTCGGTCAACCCCGCCAAGCGCATCATGCCCCGCAACCTGGTGCGGACCAACATCCCGATGATCGACGTCTTCAACTCGCTCGTCGAGTCGCAGAAGCTGCCGGTCTTCGCCCGCGCCGGCGAGCCCTACAACCCCCTGCTCGCCCGCATCGCCCTCCAGGCCGAGGTCGACATCATCATCCTCGGCGGCATGGGCCTCAAGTACGACGACTACCTCTTCTTCCGCGACACGCTCGACGAGAGCGGCGCCCTCTCGCGCACCGTCATGTTCGTCCACACCGCCTCCGACCCCATCGTGGAGTGCATGCTCGTGCCGGATATCGCCCTCGCCACCGCCGAGCAGTTCGCCCTGCAAGGCAAGAAGGTCCTCGTCCTGCTCACCGACATGACCAGCTTCGCCGACGCCATGAAGGAGATCGCCATCACCATGGAGCAGATCCCCTCCAACCGCGGCTACCCCGGCGACCTCTACTCGCAGCTCGCCTCACGCTACGAGAAGGCCGTGGACTTCGAGGGCGCCGGCTCGATCACCATCCTCGCCGTCACCACCATGCCCGGCGACGACGTGACCCACCCCGTGCCCGATAACACCGGCTACATCACCGAAGGCCAGTTCTACCTGCGCAACGGCCGCATCGAGCCCTTCGGCTCGCTCAGCCGCCTCAAGCAGCTCGTCAACAAGGACACCCGCGAGGACCACCGCACGATCATGGACGCCATGATCAAGCTCTACGCCTCCTACAAGGAGACGCAGGAGAAGCAGTCCATGGGCTTCCGCATGAGCGACTGGGACACGAAGCTGCTCCGCTACGGCGGCCGCTTCGAGCATGAGATGATGGACCTCTCCGTCAACATCCCCCTCGAGAAGGCCCTCGACCTCGGCTGGCAGATCCTCGCCGACTGCTTCGCCCCCGAAGAGACCGGCATCCCCTCCAAGCTCACCGCCAAGTTCTGGCCCGCAGGCCGCGCCTAAGCGCCGCCACACCCGGTTTTGCATTGCCTGCGCCGCCGATAAACCCTACACTCCTGAACATTCTTCTGAGCCTTTTCGGGGCGTTGCACAGCCTGGTAGTGCGCCAGCTTTGGGAGCTGGATGTCGTGGGTTCAAATCCCTCCGCCCCGACCATCTTTCAGCCCTCGGTTTCATTGGAAAACGCCAATAAAACCGGGGGTTTTTCGTTTCAGGCAATCCCGTTCCCCTCCCTTGGTACAGTTTGAAACAAGGCGGGTTGTGTAGGCACCATTACACAACTTTCTACACAACTTTTACACAACCGGCCCCCGGCCGCCCCGCCAGTTACCGCGCCGGACGCCCCCTTGCACCGCCCGAAAGAACTTTTCGCCTGCCGCCTCGGTCGCCACAGACCTCTGTCCGCCCGGATCAGCCGACCGGCCCCCGGCCAGCCGAAGGCCACGGCACCGCCCCGGCACCGGTCGCCCCCAGCGCCACGCGCCGACCGACGTGACCGGCTCGCCCCCTCGATCTTCCGGCTCCTTAAGATAGATCGTGCGTGGCATTTCAGCAAAGCTCAAAGAACGACTCCCGTCCAAGGTGCCTGACGTATTTCCTTTGTTCATGGAGGGAGCGCCCGTGAGCCGGCGGCGACCTCCTCCGGCTCGGAGTCATCGGCGAAGACACTTTCACGGATTACCCGTTCGGTGATGTCGTCCAGAAAGGCTCGCAGGGTAGCCGACAGTTTCTCGAATTCGGGCCACAGCGTCTCGTCGACGAACCGGCGCGGCACGCGGGCCATGACCGTAGTCCGGCGCTGCCCGCTGTAGCGGTACGGCTTGAGCCCGTACCGGCGGAGCAAGGCCACGAACAGACTCCTGGACCAGCCGTCGCCCAGCGTGAATTTGTATTCCGTGGCCGGATCCGAGTCCTTCATCTCGGCCAGGCGCTGCCGGACCCGCTCCATGGCCTCGGCGGCGGCCGTGCGCTCCCCGGGCGTGGTCGCGCCGTCAAACAGACGCTCGATGCTGCGCAGCCGTTCAATCAGCCGTTCTTCGTCTTCGCTCACCGCGCACCTCCGCCGCCCACCACCGCCGGGGCCGGCTGCGGCGTGCCGCGTGTGGCCTTGCCGTGCAAGACGCCGACGGCGTCGAACCACAGCGGGTCCAGGCACAGGAACCTGTTCCAGCCCCTGCCCTCGTCGCGCTGCTGATGGTAGACGTGCCAGAGCTTCCCCGCCGCGTCAGTGACGACGCAGCCGTGGCCGGGCCCGAAGACGTTGCCGCCGCGGCTGACGATGGGGTTGCCGGGATGCTTCGCGAACGGCCCCATCGGCGACTTCGACGTGGCGTAGCCGACGCCGTAGTTCGGCGAGTCCGCGCCGGTGCCGGAGTAGAGCAGGTAATAGACGTCCTGGCGCTTGAGCATGAACGGCCCCTCGGTCACGTGTCCGCTCTTCTTCTCCCACGGCTCCGTCGGGTGCAGGATCTCGACGGGTTCGCCTTCCTTTTCCACCGGCGTCCGCATCCGCTGCGCGGTGATACGGAAGCCCGGGAACTGCACGTAGTACAGGTACAGTCTTCCGTCATCGTCGCGGAAGAGGTGCGCGTCGATGGCGTCTTCGGCCAGCTTCGCACGGTCCTCGAACGGACCCTCCGGGCCGTCGGCGACTGCGACCCCGATGCGCTTCTGGACGGTGTAGTAGAGGTAAAAGCGGCCGTCGCCGGGGTCGCGGTACAGGTCCGGCGCCCAGACGTTCTTCTCGCCGGGCTTGAAGACTCGCCCCTTCTTCGTCCAGGTCACGAGATCCGGGGACGTGTAGACGCGGTAGCTGACGTTGTCGCCGGTGCAGTACAGGTAGTAGGTGCCGTTGTGCAGGATCACGTCGGGATCGGCCGGCCCGATCTCGCCGATCACGGGGTTGGTATACGTCGCCGCCCATGCCCCTGAGCAGGCCAGGAGCAGCGGCAGAACCAATAGGCGGCTAGCGTCATTCATAGAGCGCCTCGAAAATTGCCATCTTCATTTTGATACCCTTTCCGTTGTTAATTGCACACGATAACTTTGATTTCGAAGCTGTTGTTAAACCTGGCCGAGCCAAACGGCTGTTGCACTAAAACGCCTCAACACACCAAGCCTTGCGGACGGGCGCGCCGCCGGCTTACTCGTGGCGGAGCGCCTCGATCGGGTCGAGCGCCGCCGCCCGCATCGCGGGATAAAGGCCGAACACGATGCCGATCCCCACGCTGATGCCGAAGGCGAGCACCAGGCTATACGGCTGCACCACCGTTGGCATCGCCGTGAACAGCGTGATCAGCAGCGGGATCGCCAGCCCGACCAGCAGCCCCACGATCCCGCCGCCGATCGACAGGACGCAGGTGTTGATCAGGAACTGGATCACGATCCGGCTGCGCCGCGCGCCGATCGCCCGGCGGATGCCGATCTCCTTGGTCCGCTCGGTCACCGACGCCAGCATGATGTTCATGATCCCGATCCCGCCGACCAGCAGGCTGATGCCCGCGATCGCCCCCAGCACAATGTTGTACGTCCGCTTCGTGCGCTCGGCCTCCCGCAGCAGCGTCAGCGGCACGTCGATCTTGTAGTCGACCTTCTTATGGAACCGCGCCAGCAGGGCTTCGATCGCCTTGCTCCCGGGCTCGACCGCCGCCGTGTCCTTCATCTTCACGATGATCTGGCTCAGCTCGACCCGCTCGCCCTCCATCCCCCCGGCCGAGTACCGGATGTTGGCCTCGCCGAAGAGCTTGGTGCCGGTGATGATCGGGATATAGGCGTCGGCCTCGCTGTCCGGGGCGCGCACCGTGCCGCCCGTCTCATTCTTCACAATGCCGACCACCTCGAACAGCCCGGAAGCGATCCTGATCCGCTGGCCGATCATCTCCTCCGCCGCCAGCAGGCGCCTGACCCCATGCTCGGTCAGCACGCAGACGTTGGCCCGCTCGCGCATGTCATGCTCGGTCAGCACGCGCCCTGCCAGCACCGGCCGCTGCACCACGTCGAACCACGCGGGGATCGTCTCCACCACGCGCAGCTCAAGCTGGCGCTCGCCCAGCCGGGCGTTGCGCCGGGTCATCCGCGCGGGAACCGTCATCACCACCCCGGGCACGGTCTCACGGATGCGTGTCTCGTCGTCGTACTTAATCCCGTAGACCGCCAGTTGGCCGCGCTGGCTACCCGAGTTGCCCCGCTCCTCGGACGTCGGCTTCACCGACATCACCATGATGTTCTGGCTGCCCAGCCGCTTGATGGCCTCCAGCGCCTGCTGGCTGGCCCCCTCGCCCACCGCCAGCATGGCGATCACGCTGCCCACGCCGAACACCATCCCCAGCATCGTCAGGAACGAGCGCGTCTTGTGCCGCCAGACGTCCGTCAGGCCCAGCCGCACGAACGGCCACAAACTCCCGAGCACGCTCACGACACCCCCTCCCGCACCGACTGCACCAGCCCGTCCTTGAGCACCACACAGGCCTTGGCATAGGCCGCGATGTCGGACTCGTGCGTCACCACGATCACCGTCTTGCCCTGCTCATACAGCTCCTGAAACAGCGCCATGATCTGCACGCTCGTGGCGCTGTCGAGATTGCCGGTCGGCTCGTCGGCCAGCAACACCGCCGGGTCGTTCGCCAGGGCGCGCGCCACCGCCACGCGCTGCCGCTGGCCGCCCGACAGCTCGGACGGCAGATGGCGCAGGCGGTGCGCGATCCCCACCCGCTCCGCAAGGCTCTCCGCCTTGTGCCGCCGCTCGGACTGCCCCAGCCCCAGGTAAAGCATCGGGACCTCGATATTCTCGCACACCGTAAGCTGAGGAATCAGATGGAAGCTCTGGAACACGAAACCCAGATTACGCAACCGGTGGTCGCTCAGCTCGTCGTCGTCCATATCCGCCACGTTCCCGCCGTTGAGCCAATACGCGCCCTCGGTCGGCCGGTCCAGACAGCCCAGGATGTTGAGCATCGTGCTCTTGCCCGAGCCGCTGGGGCCCATGATCGCCCAATACGAGCCCCGGCGGATCGAGAACGAAACGCCGTCCAGCGCCCGCACCACCTCGTCGCCCACCAGATAGTGCCGCTTGACCCCATCCAGCCGCACCACCTCATCGGCGCGCGGCCGCGGCGGCTCTGTGCCCCGCACGATCATGCGGGCGGCCCCGCCTTCGCACGTGCCGCCGGCCGCTTGCCGCCCTCAGCCGCCGGCCGCTTACCCCCCTCGGACGCCGGCCGCGCCGCCCCCTCCTGCGGCGGGTGCGGCAGCTTTTTGGACGCGCCGCCATTCTTGGGCGGCGCCACTTCAGCCGACTCTTTCGCCTCCTTGACGGGAGGGGCGAGCATCACCTCCTCACCCACGCGCACACCCGACATCACATGGATCATCCGGTTGTTGTCCAGCCCCACACGCACCGTGCGCGGCACCCACTCGCCGTGCTCGTTCACATAGACGCGCGGCACCCCGCCCACCCGGACCACACATTGCACCGGCACGTAGAGCGCACGCTCGTGCTCCTCCTTGACCAGCTCCACGTCGCAGCTCATCCCCGGGCGGATCAGCACATCCTTGAAGTCACATTCGATCTCGCACTTGTAGAGCTTCAGATCCGGATTCAACTGCGAACTCTGGCCGTCGGGCAAGATGCCGATCTTGACCAGACGCCCCTCGAAAACACGGCCGGGAAACGCGTCGATCTTGACCCGCGCCGGCATGCCGTTGTCGATCTTGTTCAGGCTGGCCTCAGGCACCATCACCTCCACCACCATACCGGACTCGATCGGAATGTAGATCAGCTCCTGGCGCGGGACGGCGGTCGCGCCGACCGCCAGCGGCTTGATCCACCACTGACGCCGCGAGATCAGCACCGTCGACGTGTAGAGCACGATCCCGTTGGTCGGCGCATAGATCTTGCTTTTCGAGATCTGGAAGCTCAGCTCGGCATACCGGTTCGTGGCTCGGTCCAGCTCGCGCTGCCGCGCCCGCAGCTCCGACTCGACCTGCCGCAGCGTGGCCTTGTTCTGCCACTCCGTGCGGATCAGCGCGCGATCCGCCTTACGCAACGCGCTGTCCAAGGTGGACTGCTGCTGCAGCACCGTGAAATTGGTCAGCACGTTCAGGCGCGTGCACGCCATCTCGTAGTCGATCTTCTTGCGGCGCAGCGCCAGCTCGTCCGCCTCCAGCTCGGTACGCGTCAGAAAGCCCTCGTTCGCCAAGCGCTTCGACCACCCGAGCTTCTCCGTCGACCGCTGGACCTCCTCGTCCGCCAGCGCGATATCGGCCTCGTACTGGCGCTTCAACTGGGGGAAATCGCCGTCGCGATACTTGTCGCGCGCCATCTTCGCCAGCATCAGGTCGACCTCCCGGTCCTGCATCGCCGCCTCGCAGTCGCCCGCCGTGATGCCCAGCTTCTCCTGCGAGATCACCAGGTTCGCCTCCGCATTAGCGACCACCAGCTCCTGCTCGTTCCGCTTGTCGATCAGCTCGCTGGCGTCGAACTCCAGCAGCAGGTCGCCCGACTGCACGTTCGTGCCCTCGTCGATCACCCACACGACCGTGTTGTTGCCCTCCAGCTCGCTCGCGATCACCACCTTGTCACGGCTCTGGATCGACCCTCCGGTGGGCACCGATATCAGGAGCGGGCCCTCACGCACCGCAAACACGGGCACCGCCTCGGTCTCGCGCCCCCCGCGGCGGATCAGCGCCGCCACCCCGCCCGCGACCAGCAGGCCGAGCGCCAGCCACACCCACCAGAACCGCCTTTTCCGTCTTTTCTGAATCATGGCTCCACCCCGCCCGTCTCACGCCACACGCCCGCCTCAGTCATCACCAGCACCCCCAGGTCGCGCCGTAACTCCAACTCGCCCAGCCGCCACTGAATCATCGCCGAACAGAGCGCGTTGCGCGCCGCCAGCAGGGCGCTCTCAGCCTCCAGCACATCGCGCATCGAGGAGCGGCCCGACTGCATGTACAGGTTGTTGCTCTCCACCCGCAGCACCGCCACATCCATGGCCTTCATCTGATTCCGGTAAGACGCGCGCGCCGCCTCCAGGTTACGCATGTCGTTGCGTACGGTCTGCTTGACCGAATCCTCCAGCTCCTCCAACGCGCGCTTGGCCTGCTCAAACGCGACGAGCTGCCTCTTATACGCGTTGCGCTCCTTGCGCCGGTTCCACGGCAGACTCGTCCGCAGCCCGGCGTTGATCCGCTCGCCGCCGTCGAGCCCGCCCCCGCCCGTCTCCCTCCGGCGATCGAGCGACGCCTTGCCCGTGAGCGTCATGTCGGCGCGCAACGCGTCCGCCGCGATCGCCACACCCCGGAGCGCGTCGTCCAACTGCGCCCGCGCCACCACCAGGTCATGGCGCTCCGCGAGCGCGATCCGCAACGCCTCCTCCTCGGCCGGGAAGGACGACGCCCCGGGCTCGCCGCCCTGGGCCAGCTCCCGCACGATGCGCTCGGTGAGCGGCTGCAGCTCGCGCGGGTCCAGCTCGATACGGCTTTCCGGCGGCAGCCCCAGCGCGACCTTAAACGCATCGAGCTGCGCCTCGTAGCTCTTGGCGCTGGCGATCACGCTCTCGCCCGCCTTCAGCAGGTCGGTTTTCGCCTGGTCCACCTGGATGCGCTGCATGCGGCCGGCCTCGAACATGCGCTCCGCGCGGCGGTTGTTCTCCCCCAGGCGGCCCTCGTTGTCGCGCGCGTTGCTCAGCCGCTGCGCCAGCTCGAGCACCGTATAGTACCCGCTGGCCACGCTCACCGCATAAGTCTGCCGATACCGCTCGAACACGCGGAGCGCGTAAACCAGGTTACGCTCGGCCTGCGTCAGCGGCTCGCGCACAATCTCCCGCCCCGCGCCCCGCAGCAGCGGCACCGAGACCGTCAGGTCGCCCGCCACCCCGGCGGAGCGCCAGTCGTCGCGCAGCAGGCTCACCACGTCAAACGCCAACTGCCCCGCCAGCTCGGCGCCGTTGGAGAGCTTGCGCCCGAAACCGGCCGTTGCCTGCCCCGCGGCCTGCTCCAGCCCCGGGTCGCCCGTCAGCGTGCCCAGCAGCAGCCCGCTGAACGACGTCTCAAACAGGTACTGCTGATAATCGACGTCCAGCGCCCGGAAGAAGACATCGTCCTTCAGCCTCTGATAGCGGCGGTCGTTACGCGCCGCTATGCCCAGCGCGTCCGACAGCGTGAGCCGCACCACGGCGTTCGAGCCGAACGTCGGCCGCGCGAAAGGGATCTCCGGAAACACCACGCCGCGCTCGCCGCGCGCCAGCGCCAGCAGCGCGATCCGCAGCGCCAGCGCGTCCGCCGGCCGGCTCACGTCAAAGGCGTTCGTGCCGCCCGTCTGCTGCTGCCAGTAGGCCGAGGCGATCCGCACGCCGGCCTCGTCCGCCTCACGCACGGCGCGCTCCGGCGTCATGCAGGCCAGCGGCACCGTCAGGCACAGCCCCAACAGCAGCACGCCACCCCAGCGGCGCCCTCTCCGCCCCGCACGCAGGTTGTCACCCGCCTCTTCCATCATCCCCCCTTACACACTCCCGAAAGCCCGCGCGCGGACATCCCCCCCAGGACGCCGCACGCCCGGCGGACGGCCCGCCGACACCTCTTTCCGCCAAGCCGCTCAGAGCTGCTTGGAACGGTAGGACTCGACCTCCCAGTTCTCGATGAACGCGCGCGACACGTCGCCCAGATACCGGATGCCGCCGAACGCGCGCGCCAGGCGCTTGACCTGCGCCCCGTCCTGCGCCAGCAGCAGCGCCAGCCGGGCCGCCTTCTCCGTCGGCCCCACGCCCAACACCGCGTGGTCCAAAACCACCACCCGGGGCGCGTACCCCCGCACCTCAACAAAGGCGCGCAGGTTCTCCACCGTCAGGACGCCCTCGAACGGATACGACTTCGCGTAGACGATGTGGTCGGGCGAGACCGGCCCCTCGGCCGCGCAGAACCGCCCGGACGCCACCACCGCGGACGCATCCAGCCCCAGCGCCTCGGAAAGCGTGCCGCGCCAGCGCGCGACGAGCGCCTCGGCGGGCGCCTCGCCGGTCGGCACCTTGGCGGTGACGTGCAGCTCCGCGTAGACCCTGGCCAGCGTGTCCATCACCCGCGCGTAGCCCGCCTTGACCTCCGCGTCCGTATCGCCGCAGACGAAAATGCCGTGGTTTTCCAGCAGCAGGATCCGGGGCTCCTGGCCCCGCTCGCTCCGATAGGCCTGCACCGCCGCCCGCACCGCCATGCACAGCGTGTACCCCGGATCGACGTACGGCATCCAGAGCGCCTCCGGGAACAGCCGCCGGGCCGCCTCGCGCCCGCCGAGCGCGCAGGTCAGGCCGTTCACGCTCGCCGGATGCGTATGGACCACATAGCGCGCCGAAAGCGAGTCGTGCAGCGGCGCCTCGACGGACGCGCGCCCGGGCGTGTCCGGCCGCACGGCCTCCTCCATCAGCCCCTTGACCAGCGCCTCGCGCGCCGCCGGCTCGGACGGCGTCTGCGCCTCGTACAGCCGGGCCAGGCGCGCACGCTCCATCGCCACAAAAGACTCCATCGTCAGCCCGCCCAGCGTCGTGCCCGAAGGCTTCACCCAGAGCGTCTCGGAGGTCTTGCACGAGGTGTTGCCACCCCCCGCCAAGACGTACTCGCTCGTGCCGAACGCATGCGACAGCTCGGTGATCGTCCTGAGAATGTCCATAACCTGCTATCCCCTCAAATCCTGCGGACGGCCCGGCAAGGGCCGCCCGCGCGCCACGCTAGCGTTTTGACAAGACGTTGGCTTCGTAGCTCTTGACCTCGCCCAGCCAGGCCGTGTCCAGCGGCACGTCCTCGTCGGCGCAGAACTTGTCCCAAACCGCGCCGAACGGCATCGTCTTGGCCGTCTCCAGCCAAGCCAGACGCGACGTGTAGTCGCCCGCCTTCTCGGCGTCACGCATCGCCGTGAGCGGCTCAAGCAGCGCATAGAGCAGCGCCTTCTGCATCGCCCGCACGCCGATCACCCACGCCGCGATCCGGTTGATGCTGGCGTCGAAATAGTCCAGCCCGATGTGGATGCGCTTGAACTGGTTCAGCCGCACCAGCTCCTGCGCGATCGCCACCAGCTCGTCGCTCACGATCACCACGTGGTCGCTGTCCCAGCGCACCCCGCGGCTGACATGCAGCAGGATCTCCGGCACGAACAGCAGGCAGGAGGAGAGCTTGTCCGCGATCGTCTCGGTCGGATGGAAGTGGCCCGCGTCCAGCGTCAGCACCTTCTGGTTCTTGACCGCGTAGCCCATGTAGAACTCGTGCGAGCCGACCGTGTAGCTCTCCGCGCCGATGCCGAACAGCTTCGACTCGACCGCGTCCAGCATGTGCTTGGGGTTCATCGGCTCCGCAAAGCAGGCGTCCAGCGCCTCGCTCAAAAGCCGCCGCGGCGTCTCCCGGTCAGCCGGGATGTCCTTGAAGCCGTCGGGGATCCAGACGTTGTTCACGCAGGGCGAGCCCAGCGCCCGGCCGATCGCCGCCGCGATCCGGCGCGTCGCCGCCGTGTGGCGGATCCAGAACTCGCGGTTCTTGCGGTTCCGGCTCGCCAGCGAGAACCCGTCAAAGCGCGGGTGCGAGAAGAGCGTCGGGTTGAAGTCCATGCCCAGCCGGTTCCGCTTGGCCCAGGCGATCCAGTTCTTCATGTGCTCGGGCTGAAGCTCGTCACGGTCGACCTTCTTGCCCTTCTCGAACTCCGCGTAACACGCGTGCACGTTGACCCGGTGCGTCCCGCCCACCAGCGAGAAAACGAAGTCCAGGTCGCCCCGCAGCTCCTCCGGCGTGCGCGCCCGGCCCGGATAGTTGCCCGTGGCCTGGATGCCGCCCGTCAGGTCGCCCTCAGGGTTCTCAAACCCGCGCACGTCGTCGCCCTGCCAGCAGTGCAGCGAGACCGGGATCTGAAGCAGCCGCTTGATCGCCGCCTCCGCATCCACGCCCAGCTCCGCATAACGCTCGCACGCCAACTTGTAGGCGGCTTCCACATTCTTCTTGCTCATGGGACTCCTTGCTCCTCTCTGGCTTCCGGGCCAGCCCCGGAAAGCGGGTTGCATGCGCCTGCCGCCGACCGGGGTCTTCCTCCCAGGCCTATCCCGCATACTCGACAGGCATATGACCCGTACTATACCCCAACAGACCTGACCTTGCCAGCCGATTCTCCGACCCGTTTGAGCGACGCTCCGCGGGGCTGGCCGACACGGGGTGCCCGTTGCCGGGAGCAGAGCGCCGTCAAGGCAGGCCGGCGAGCTTGTGCGCCTGGACCGAGAGCAGCCAGTTGCCGCCGGGCGGAACGTCGCGGTTCAGCACGCCCAGCAGGCGCATCGTCTCGGCGACATTCGCGCCCCCCCCGCGCGCGCAGGGCGAGAGGAAGTAACGGGGCGCCGCGATCCGCCGCCGCATGTCGCGGCAGAAGTCCGCCACGTCGCCGTCCACCACCACGCGCACCTCGTCGGCCTGCCGCACCATGCGCGCCTCGTCGTAGCGGCCGGCGTAACGCGCCTTAGGCGAGACCGCCAGGAAGTCGATCTGCCGCCGCCACTCCTCCGGCGGGGCCAGCACGCCGTTGGTCTCGGCCGCGATCCAGTAGCCCAGGCCTTTGAGGCGCGCGAGCAGCGGCCCCAGCCCGGCACAGGCCAGCGGCTCGCCGCCCGTAAGGATGAGCGCGCGCGCCCGATGCGCCGTGACGCGCCGCACGACCTCCCCGAGGTCGAGCCGCTCCCACCTGCGCCAGTCGGTGTCGCACCAGGGGCAGTCCAGGTTACACCCCCCGAGGCGCAGGAACACCGCCTCCAGGCCGGTGTTGGAGCCCTCGCCCTGGAGCGACTCGAAAATCTCCACCACCGGATAGGTCTGCGTGCCGTCCATGCGTGCCTCACCCCCGGCGGTACTCGGCGCACGACTCGGGCGTCTCGTACACCCGGACCGACGCCACGTTCACCCGCTCCGCAAGCGCGCCGAAGAAGTGGCGCGCCAGGTTCTCGGCCGTCGTCCGGAACGGCAGGCCGACGCTGCGCATGCCGTGCTTGGCGATCACCGCCGCGATCTCGCACTCCTGGTCGCTGGACTCGTTGTAGAGGAAGGCATGGTCGAAACGCTCCACGATCACCTCGCGGAGCACCTGTTTGAGATCCTTGAAATCGATCACCATATCGCGCCCGTCCGGCACCTCGGCCACCTCGGCCACGACGCGGTAGGTGTGGCCGTGCAGGTTACGGCACTGTCCGGCATGGTTGGTCAGCACATGCGCGGCGTCAAAGACGCACTGTTTGGAAACGGTCAGCATAATCCCTCCTGGCTCGCAAGGTACGCCTCGTAGCCGCGCTGGCGCAGCAGGCAGCTCGGACAGGCGCCGCAGCCCCGCCCGACCACGCCGTTGTAACAGGTCAGGGTGTTCTCGGCCACGTACGCCAGCACGCCGAGCCGGTCGGCCAGCGCCCACGTCTCGGCCTTGGTCAGCTCCATCAGCGGCGTCACGATCCGGAACTCATAGGCCATCGCGAGGTTCAGCGTCACGTTGCACGACTTGACGAACACGTCGCGGCAGTCGGGGTAGCCGCTGAAGTCGGTCTCGCACACGCCGGTCACGATGTCGCGGATGCCGCAGCCCTTGGCGTAGATCGCGGCCACCAGCAGGAACACCATGTTCCGGCCGTCCACCACCGTGTTGGGGCAGGCCGCGCCCGCGTCCGTCACGATCGGCCGCCCAGGGTCGAGCAGCGCGTTGGAGGTGAGCTGCCCGTACCAGTCGAGGTTGACGAACCGGTGGTCGGCGACACCGAAGTCGGCGGCGACCTTCCGGGCCACCTCGACCTCCCGGGCGTGACGCTGCCCGTAATGGAACGTGATGCAGCTCACCCGGCCCTTGCCATACTCGTGCAGGGCCAGGGCGAGGCAGGTCGTGCTGTCCTGCCCGCCCGAGAAAACCACCAGTGCGCGATCCGCTTTCACACCGCCGCCCTTCCGCTGAGTTCCCTGTCCATGTCCCGCATCTTACGGGTTCTTCGGCCCCGCTGCAAGCGGCCGCCGGGCCGGACCTAGTCCAGCCGCACCCAGACGAAGTCCAGCGCCTCCGGCACGTTCACCGTCAGGCGCCCGCCCGCGACACGCGCCGTGCCGCGGCCGCCGCACACCGTACAGCGGCTCACGGGCGACAGGAGCGCCCCGACGTCCAGCGCGAAGTCGGCCGCGGGGTTGAGCCCGCGGAACAGCAGCGCGTAGCCGCCCGCGCCGTCGGCCGCCGCCGTCACGAACCCGGTCCACGCGACGCCGTCCGGCGCCGCGCCCACAGGCACGGTCACGCCGCCGTGCAGGCGCGCGCGCTCCGCCTTCCAGGCCCGGACCAGCGGCCGCATCTGCGCCACGTACGAGTCGGGCAGGTTCGAGACCTCGAACCACCCCAGCGGGCTGGCGGGAAGGGCGATCGCGAGCAGCGTGTCGGGACGGTAGCGCGCAGGCGCGAGCGGGTCGTCCTTGTACTTGTCGGCGTTCCTCGCGTTGTTGAGCACCTCCACGCGCAGGCGCACCGGGTCGACCACCTGCGACAGCATCCAGAGGTTCCGCAGCGTCTGATGCGGCCAGTAGCGGTGGAAGTCGGTGTAGCGGTTCTCCACGAAGAGCGGCCCGATGTCCGGCAGCCCAAAATAGCCGGGACGCACCTCGGCGGTCACATCGAGGTCGAAGGTCATGGCGCCGCCGGAGCCCTCCAGCATGCTGTCGAACATCGCCCGCTGCCGCCGCAGCGAGACGGCGTCGTGCGTCTTCATCGAGTCGATCTTGAAATAGTCCACGCCCAGCTCACGATGGAGCTTGAGCAGGTGCTGGGCGTCACGCTGCCAGTTCGTGGCGCTGCCGCTGGAGTCCGGCCCGAACCAGAGGCCGAACCCCATCCCCTGGTCGCGCGCGGCCCGCACCACCCGCTCCAGCCCGTTCGGGAAACGCGCCGGGTCGGCCTCCCAGAAATGGGGGTCCGCCGCCCAATACCCGTTCCACGCGCCTTTGCCGCGCGCGGCCACCGAGTTGGCCGAACGGCCTTTCTGCCAGCCGTCGTCGATCTGCACCACGTCCACACCCAGCGCCGCGCCCGCCTCGACCTCGCGCAGCAGGAAGGCCTCGTTGATGCGCGCGTCGCGCGAGCGGTCGCCCCAGGTGTTGCTCAGGAACTGGCCGTCCCGCTCCGGGCGGTAGGCGCGCAGGCAGCGCTGCAGCGCGTGCAGCGCGCGGGTGCGGCCGACACGGCCGCCGCGATACGCGAGCGAGGCCACCGGGTAGCCGCCGGACCAGGCCGTCACCGCGCGCGACCCGGCGTTCACACGGAAATCGGCCGCCGCCCTGTCCGGCCGGGCATGCGGCAGAGGGGCGAGCTTGAGGAACACCAGTCCCGAGCCGTCGAGCGCGTTCTCGACCGCCAGGACGCACCCCTGCAGGTCGAAGGCCGCCTCATTGGGCATCAGCAGCCACTCACGCTCCCACACCAGCTCGTTGTGCGTGTCGGTCTGGTCCATCAGCGACACCTGCGTCACACGCAGATGCTGCGGGCCGAGCCGCAGCGTCTCCGCGCCGGACTGGCCGGCCGCCGCCTCCGCCGGCTTCGCCTGCGGCTCGCTCTCGATGCCGCTGGCCGCGGCCGCCCCCTCGGCCGCGCCGGCGCGACCCGGCTCCGCCACGCCCTCAGCCAGCGTGCCGCTCGCGCCCGGGAAGACCCAGAAGACCGGCCCGCCTTCGCGGCCGTCACGCGCGGCGACCGCCACGCGCAGGCCCTGCGCGCCGACCGCGC
>JAKJGY010000088.1 GCA_022704145.1 Verrucomicrobiota bacterium | reverse complement strand
CGCTTCAGCTCACTCCCGCGAATCTTCCTTATCGTCAACATCTTGTGCCGCCCCGTCTTGTAAGACCGCCCTCGGCCGCGCCCTTCGCGGCTCTTTCACGGCGCAGTCTATGTAAGCAAAAAAGGGGTCTTGCGTCTAGCTCAAAGTCATCGCCTAGAAAATACAGCGCAAGAACCGTTCACTTAGAAACGCCCTGGGCTGTGACCGACGCTAAACGTCCGCCACCCACTCACACGGCTCAGGCGTGAGGCTCGTCATGCCCGCACCGCTCCGCCGCCGCAAGGCCGGTCACGGCGAGCTGGCCGTGCAGCACCCCTTTGGCCGTCGTCAGCCGGTCGGCCAACTCGCGGACAAGGCCCGCCCGTCCGCTCACCGCCAGCACCTCCATGCAGAGCGTGTGGCTGATGTGCACGTGCAGCACCGACCGGATCAGCTCGTGGTAGTCGTGCTGGATGCCGGTCAGCCGCTCGGTCAGGTTCCGGCGATGGTGGTCATAAAGTAACGTGACCGTCCCCACGATGTCCGCGCTGGGGTCGCCCGCCGCCGTGCGCGTCAGCTCGCTCCGGATCAGCTCGGAGACCGCCTGCGAACGGCTGGGATACCCCGCGTCCGCCACCAGCCGGTCAAGCCCCTCCGCAAGGTCGGACGGGACACATACGCTCAGCCTCGTCTTGGTCGGACGCGCCACGACACCCTCCCTCCCGCGCTCGTCGCGCGTATCACCAGCTCCAAGGCGCACGCAGCTCCGGCGTCATCAGCCGGTTGGCCTCCTCATCGCCCGCGAAACGCTCGGCCACCGGATCCCAGGTCAGCCGGCGCTTCAGCCGCATCGCCATCATGTTCACGAGGCAGGCCGTACAGCTCCGGTGGCCGATCTCGACATCCGCAAACGGACGCTCGCCCCGCGTGATCGCGTCGAGGAAGTTCTGCTCGTGACCGGCCGTCCGCCCCAGGCGCGTCTTGAAGCCGGCCGGGTCGCGCTCCAGCAGGCGCGGGTCTGAGGCCTCAAG
Source organism: Verrucomicrobiota bacterium (assembly GCA_022704145.1). Taxonomy (GTDB): domain Bacteria; phylum Verrucomicrobiota; class Kiritimatiellia; order RFP12; family UBA1067; genus JAKJGY01. The sequence goes on along the minus strand of JAKJGY010000088.1, from coordinate 15,096 downwards.
CGTGCCCTCATGAATGCGCAAGAAAAGCCAGCCCTCGTCGCCCTCGAAGCGCACGCCACGCGGCTTGAGCGACGTTCCGCCGACCATCCGCACCCCGTTGGCGTAGACGTTCTCAAATTCGAACGCCATCGGCGCGTTGTAGAGCCCGTGCGCGTCGTCCCAGCCGCGCGCCTCGATCGACACCGGCCCGGTATGGTCGGAGCCGTTGCCGAGCTGCGCGAGATCGATGACATGGGCGCCGCGGTCGGACATCTCGCCACAGCCGAAACTCAGATGGAAGCGCCAGCTTCCCGGGTGCAGCCCGGGGTAGTAGGGGATCTTCGGCGTATGCCCCAGCCACAGGTCGTAGTCCAGCTCCGCTGGCGGCGCCTCGGGCGCCGGCATGGCCGTCTGCTGCCGTACCCGCTCGTGATGCCCCTGATCCGTGGGCAGATGGATACGCATCGTGCGCAACGTGCCGATCAGGCCGTTGCGCACCAGCTCGCAGCAGAACCGCGCGCTGTCACGCGACCGCTCGCAGCTTCCGGTCTGCAGCACCACCCCCGCCTTGACCACCGCGTCGCGCAGCGCGCGGCTCTCGCCGATCGAGTTGGCCAACGGCTTCTCGCAGAAGATATGCTTGCCCGCCCGCGCCGCGGCGATGCCGATCAGCGCATGCCAGTGATCCGGCGTGGCCACCGTCACCGCGTCGATCTCCCGCCGCGCCAGCACCTCGCGGAAATCACGGTAGGTCTGACAGGCGCCGTCGCCGTACCGCGTGTTGACCTCGCCCGCACACGCTGCGGCCGCCCGCGAATCCGCGTCACAGGCCGCCACGACACGCACACCCTCAAGCTTCGTGAACTGCCGCGCCAGATGCCGGCCGCGCCCGCCCGTGCCGATCATCGCCATCGCGAGCCGGGCGTTCGCCCCGAAGGCCGCTCTCGGAACCAGTGTCGGAAACACGCCGGCCGCGAGCGCCGTACGCAAGAAACCCCGCCGTTGCACCCTCATGACAACCTCCCCATCGTTTGCCGCATTTAAGCATAAAACCGCCTCTCGCGCCACTTCAGAAAACCGCGCCTCACCGCACGCCGCCGATTCAGAGTTGACGATCCAGCATGAATCGCTCATAGTAAAGACGCTGCATAGAGTAATAACTCTGCAAGGAGTATCACAATGAACAACAAAGTGTGCCGCCTCCTCCTGTCTGTGTCCGTCACAGCGTTCCTGAACCTGCTGGGCCAGCCCCCCCCCATCCGCATCATGCCCCTCGGCGACTCGATCACCTATGGCAGCGGAGGCACCGGCGGCGGCTACCGCCTGAGCCTGTATACCGCACTGACCAACGCCGGCTACAATGTGGATTATGTGGGCACCGTAACCGCGAATTCGGCGCCTGGTCTGGGCGCCGAGGTGAACCATGAGGGACATGGAGGCTGGAAAATCACCAACCCCTTGAACGGCCTCTACGACTTTGTCTACGACTGGTTTGAGGCGATCGAGGACCCGCACGTGATCCTCCTCCACATCGGCACCAATGACTCCGGCGGCTTTAACTCCAACACGAACGATGTGAACAATCTCGACCGGCTGATCACACGCCTGGCCGTATGCCAGCCCAGCGCGCACATCATCGTCACCTCCCTGATGAAGCGCGGCGAGCCCAACTACACCGCCATCACCAACTACTTCAACCCCTATGTGCCGGGCAAGGTGGCCGGCCAGCAGGCCCTGGGCCGCCGCGTGACCTTCCTGGATATGCACGCGTATGTTGAGCTGAGCGACATGCCCGACAGCCTCCACCCGAACGACGACGGCTACGCCAAGATGGGCGCCGCCTGGTTCCCGGCCATCACCAATGTCATCGGCACCAATGCCGTCGCCAACCGGCCCGCCCCGATCCGCGCCGTGCAGCAGAATAACCAGACGAACGTGGTCATCACTTTCAACAAGCGCCTCTCTGCGGCCTCCGCCACCGACACCGCCAACTACACCGCCAACAACGGGCTCTCCATCCTCTCCGCCGCGCTCAGCGCCAACCAGCGCTCGGTCACCCTGACCACCAGCCAGCAGCAGGGCGGGACGAACTACACGATCACCGCCAACAACATCCAGGACGAGACCGCTCCGACGCCGCTCACCGTCCCCGCCGACAGCCAGGTCTCCTTCACCGCCTACAAGCCGCCCATGCCGCGCGGCTACTGGAACTACGTGCCGGAATCAGCCCATTATGCGCTGGTCTACTCGCTCGACCTGGCCACGACACCCAACTATAGCGTCACCGTGCCCTACTCGGTGGACAACAGCGCCACGGTCGGCGGCTTCGACCGCGTCGCCTACTATCTCGAACTCCAGAAATCCGGCGCCGACCTGCAGTACGTCTGGGTCTCGATGGACGCCTTCACCAACCGCGCCGACAAACTGGGCATCCCGAACCTGCCCTCCGGCGCCCTCTACCAGCGGTATGTCAACAACCTCTTCGTCGCCTGCAACGTCTCTGGCGTCAGCACAGGAACGGTCTCCTCGGGCAACATCGAGTTCTGGCCCTACAACTACAGCGCAGGTAACGCCCTGGGCATCCCCAACGCCGACGGCACCCTCTACGACTTCGGCGACCTGTGCTCCTTTAACAACAATTACAGTTGCATGCAGGTCCATAACTATCAGGCCGGCCATACGATCTTCGCGCTGAACCACTGGAACTCGGGCGGCACGCTCGAGGCCGGCATCGGCAGCAACCCCAACGCCTCGTCGACAGGCAGCGGCGGCCAGCGCGACTGGACGTTCACCAACAACGGCGGGGAGTACACCATCAAGACCCTGCAGGTGCTCGTCCGCCGTGACCGCAGCGACACCACCCCGCCGCAGGCCCTCCGCGCCTGGGCCGACACCTCGCGGCGCCTCGTGTACGTCACTTTCTCGGAGACCCTCAACGCCTCTTCCATCACCGCCACCCGCTTCGCGCTCAACGGCTCCGTCAATGTGCTGGGCGCGACCCTCCAGTCTGATCTGTGTACCGTCGCCCTGACCACGACGCTCCTGCCGCTGAACACGCCGCTCACCCTCTCCATCAGCGGCGTGCGCGACGCCTCCCCGAACGTGAATGTGATCGCCCCCGGCACGACAGTCCCGGTCGCAGCCCCGTCCCTGCCCGCCGAGATCGTCTCGAACGTCGGCACCAATTCAGGCGACATGGCCGCCGGCTTCGACCTCGTCTACACCCTCGATATCCCCGTCACCGGCAAGTTCGTCAGCACGCCCAACCCCTACCGCTATAACCGCAGCGACGCCTTCGGCGCCTTCGACCGCGTCGCCTATTACGCCGAGCTGGTGACGACCAGCGGGACGACCCAATACCTGTGGGCCGCCATGGACGCCTTCACCACCGACCGTAAGAAGATCGGGGTCCCGACCGCCGCCTCCGGCGCAGTCTGGCAGCGCGAGGTCGCCAACCTGGACGTGAAGTCCAATGTCGCGGGAGTCAACAACGGCTCGTTCGCCGTGGGCGGCAACCTCGAGTTCTGGCCGAACGACTATGGCAGCTCAAACGCCCTGCCCGTCGCGGGCGCCAGCCACTCGACCTTTGACTTCGGCGACGAGCGCCGCACCACAGGGTCACACGGCTCCATGCAGATCCATAACTACCTCGCCGGACAGACGCTCTTCGCCATGAGCAACTGGGGCGCCGACAACAACACGCTCGGACTCGGCATCGGAAACTGCCCCAGCCCCGTCAGCGGCGGTGTTGACTGGACTTTCGCGGCCAACGCGGGCACCGCATACACGCGCCGGACCCTGCACGTCCTCGTGCGCCCGACGCCGTTCGCACTGCCCGCCGCTGTCGCCGCCAACGTCCCCGACTCCGCAGGCTACCAGCTCGCGTATACCATCAGCCTGCCGGTCACCGGCGACTTCTGGGGCAGCTCGCCAGTCCACTATACGGTCAACAATTTCACCAACGGCCTGGCCTCCACCTTCTCGCGCGTCGCCTACTATCTTGAGCTACAGTCCGGCTCCAGCCCGACCCAGTGGGTCTGGACCGCCATGGACGCCTTCACCACCGACGCGCGGAAGATCGGTGTGCCCACCAACACCTGCGCCTTCCAGACCCGCGTGACCCGCCTCGACGTCCGCTCGAACGTCGACGGCATCGTCACCGGCAACAATTTCGACACCGGCAACATCGAGATCTGGCCGAGCAACTACGGCGGCGGCAACTCCCTGCCCGTGCCCAACGCCCACAACGTGAACTTCGACTTCGGCGACGGCGGTTTCAGCGCCACAACCAGGGGCTACGGCTCGATGCAGGTACACAACCACGGCGCAAGCGCCACGCAGACGCTCTTCGCCGTCAACAACTTCAACAACAACGCCACGCTCTGTATCGGCATCGGCAACTGCCCCAACCCGGCGCTTAGCGGCAGCTCCTACGGCGTGGACTGGACCTTTAAGAACAACGCGGGCACCTATAATTACCGCCGCCTGCACGTTTTCGTCCTGCCGAGCGCGGCCACCGACGACATCACCCGCCCGACCCTCCTGAACGCCAACGCCTCTCTCTCCCTCAACGAGGTCGCCGTAGGCTTCAGCGAGACGCTGGCCGAGTCCTCCGCCAGCACCGGCAACTTCGCCCTCAGCGGCGGCGCCACCGTGACCGCCGCGCGCCTCAGCCCCGGACGGCGCGACGTGATCCTGACGACCTCCCCGCTGACCGCCGGCCAGGCCTATACCGTCACCGTCAACGGTGTCGCCGACGCCGCCCCGCTCGGCAACCTCATCGCGCCCAACACGACCGCCTCGTTCGTCGTGCCCGTCCCCCGTGCCGCCGACGTGCTGGCCAACGTCGCGGAAAGCGCCGATTACGAGCTGGTCGCCTATCTGGCGGTCAGTAACAACACGCAGTACGCCAACGGCGCGCAGTACCTGTTTGACGAAAGCAGATTCCAACGCGTGCAGCCGTTCGACCGCGTGGCCTACTGCATGGAGCTGGTCACCAACGGCGTCACCAAATGGGTGTACGTCTCCATGGACGCCTTCACCAACGACCTCGCGATGATCGGCGTGCCGACCGCCGACCGCGCCGACCCGTTCATCCAGACCTACGTCAGCAACCTCAACGTCTATGCCTACGCCTCGGACGGCGACGTCGCCGTCACCACCGGCGTCGGTATCGCCGCAGGCAACATCGAGTTCTGGTCCAGCAACTACGGCGCCGGCAACGCCCGCAGTATCCCCGGAGCCAGCGCCAGCCTCTATGACTTCGGTGACGACCGCGGCTCCAACCGCGGCGCGGGGCACGGCTCCATGCAGGTGCACAACTACCTGCAAGGGCACACCATCTTCTCGATGGCCAGCTTCGGGTCGAACGGCCGTAACCCCGGGCTCGGCATCGGCAACAAACCCAACGCAGGCAATGACCCGGACTGGACGTTCACCTATAACGCCACGACCTACAGCACCAAGAACATCTACGTGCTGGCACGGCGCGGCCTGCCCGGCGCCACCTCGGGCACGCGCCCGGACCTCTGGCACCAGCCGCGCGCGCAGACCGTGCATGTCGGCGACCCGGTCTTGTTCAGCGTCTACTCGCCGAATGCGACCGCCTATCAGTGGCGCAAGAACGGCGTGGGCATCCCGGGCGCCACGCAGTCCTGGCTCGAGATCAGCCCGGCTAACGCAGAGGACTCCGGCGTGTACGATGTGCTCGTCTACGGTTCGAGCACCACCTACGTGCTGAGCGAGCCCGCCCCGCTCGCCGTCATCCTGCGAGGCACCTTAATCCGCCTCAAATAGCCCGCCCGCTGCGGTCGGGCCGCGAAAGGAACACCGTGCGCGTCATTTCCCTCAGCGTCGCCCTCCTGGCCCTCGCGGGAGGGCTGCGCGCGGCGGCCGTCACCGAGACCCCGGTGACGGCCGTCGTCACGTTCTCGGACGGCTCGACGTTTTCGGGCGACCTCGGCGTCGTCGGCGCACGTCCCCTGACACTCGTGCCGTTCGGCGAGGACCGCCAGCGCACCTTCCTGTTGCGCGATATCCGCTCCGTCGAGCACACGCCGGAGAACACCTCCCTGGAACGCCCCTGGGTGTTCAAAGAGTCAGGCAAGGCCGAGAAGGTCTACCTCGACGGACATTATCCGCTCCTGAACTTCCAGACCCGCGTCACCCTCGTGAGCGGCCTTTGCGTCAGCGGGCACGTGGTCTCCGCCGTGCTGCGCCTGAACGACGGCCAGGGCCAACGGAAGCTCTTCCTCCAGCGCCAGATCAAAGGCGCCCTTGGCGAGTCGCCCGCCGACATCCTCCACGTCAGCCAGATCCGCATGAGCGGCGCCATGCCCGGCGGCGGCCCCCTGCGCGGCCGGGTCGACGGCTTCGGACGTCTCCAGTCCGTCACCGCACTCGACAACGAGCGCGGCCAGATCATCTACGCGCGCGTCGCGGCCGACAGCACCTTCGATTTCGGCGCGGTGCTCCCCGGCACCTACGACCTCTGCCTCCTCACCGACTCGCACGTGCTGCTCGGCCTCTCGGACGACGGCCCGCGCGAACGCCCCGGAGCGCCGCTCGAGCCCGGCGACCTCGACGCCATCAACCGCCTCTTCCCTCTCGCCGACGAGTTCTTCAAAGACCGCTGGATCGTGGGGCTGCGCGGTTCGCGCAGTTTCGCGAAAGCCCTCGTCTATCTGCGCCGAAGCGAGTATTATGAGGCCGAACGCTGGACTCCCGGCGGGTTTCTCTGGCATGTGGAGGTCTGGAGCTGGCATCTGGCTGACCCTGACTGGAAGCTCGACCGGCACCACCTCCTCCTGCGTCATAAACAGAAGGGCGGCGAACGTAACCGCAAACTCATGACCGGCACCGCACTGGGCGCCGTGCCTCCCGGCAGCGACCTCCACATCACCTCCGATAGCGCGAACCATGCCGACTGGACCTTTATACGCGACCTTGACTAAAGCCGCCCGTCACCGGCGCCTCAGCCTGAGCGCGCGCTGGCTCCTCCTGGCCGGCGCCGCACTCCCCCTGGCGCTCACAGCCGCGTGCGTGGCGGACAACCTGTTCAACCTGCCCGCCGCCGCCCGCGCCATGATCGCCCTGCTGCTGGCCGTCGCCCTGCCGGGCGCGCTCCTCGCGCTCTACCTCCGGTACTGGCGCCTTCCCCCGGATCTGGCCAAGACCGCCGTGTTCCTCGAGCAGCGCCACGGCATCGACGACAACCGCCTGATCAACGCCGTTCACTTCGACCGGGACCCGAACCTCCCCTCGTTCCTGAAGAGCCTGTTCACACACCAGGCGGAGTCGGCCTGCCGCAGCCTCGACCTCCGCCTCGTCTGGCGCCACGCCCGCCTCACCCCGGCCCTCCGCATCTGCCTCGTCGGCCTCATCCTCTCCCTCGCGTATGCCGTCCCCTTCGGCCGTCACGCCCGTAACGCCTTCCAGCGGCTCCTCCGCCCGTCCAGCGACGTCGCGCCCCTGAACTTCACCCAGTTCGCCGTGGCCCCAGGCGACATCCGCCTCCCCGAAGGCCAGACCTGCACCGTGCGCGCCGCAGCCCTCAAGCACGGCCGCCCCGCAGCGCGCCTTGAGATCCTCGTGCGCACGGACGGCGCGCCCCTGCTCTACCCCATGCGCCCGGATGACGACCGCCACGCCTTCGTGCTCACCGACCTCGGCCGCGACACCCGCTACGCGATCCGTAACGGCCGCGACCTCAGCCGCTGGTATACCGTATCCGTGCTTCCGCGCCCCCGCCTCGACCGTCTCACCGTCACCGTCACGCCGCCCGCCTACACCGGCGCGGAGCCCTTCCCGCTCAACCCCTTCACACGCGAGGCCGACGCCCCCCAGGGCGCACGCGTGACCGTACGCGCCAACGCCGCGGCCCACGCCCCCGCCCTGCGCTTCCTGCGCGACGGCCAGCCCGCCCAGGCCGACGGCGGCATCCTCGAGCTGACGCTGCTCGAAGACACCACCCTCGCCATCGACGGCCACGAGGCCGACGGGACCGTCCACGCCGGACTCTGGCAGTGCCGCCTGCGCGCGCGCCCCGACACCCCACCCGAGGCGCGCCTGCTCAACCGGGAACTCAACCTCCGCGCGGCGCCCGGACAGACCCTCCCCCTCACCGTCGGCCAGCGCGACGACTTCGGCCTCGCCGCCCTCGAACTCTTCGTGCGCGGCGAGCAGGGCGAGACCGTGCTCAAACGGATCACCTACCGCGACCGCCGCCGCGACCGCCAGGAGGCCATCCCCCTCACGCTCTCCGCAGACCGCTTCGCGCCAAACGCGACCTATAAAATCTGGGCGCGGGTCTTCGACAACCGCGAGCCCGCCCAGTGCGGCGTCTCACCCACACCGCTCACCCTTCACGTCGCAGCCCCGTCCAAGGACACCCCCTCTGGACCGGCCGACGACCCCCACATCCGCCTCTTCGCCGCGCTCTCCGAAGCCCTGCGCCAGCAGTCCGAGACCCGCGACTGGCTCGCCAGCCGCATCGAGTCGGACCGCCAGGAGCGCGTGGCCAACTCGCTCCACAAGCGCCAGGAGTCCGTCCACGAGCGCGTCGCCACCGGCGCCGTCCTCGCCGAGAGCCTCTGCCGCACCAACCGGCTCAAGCGCTCCTTCGCCGACAGCGTCGAGACCGTGCGCGGCAAACTCTCCGCGCCCCTCCTGCGCCACATCCCCTCGGTCGCCGCGCTCCCCGACGAACCCCGCAAGGCCGCCCTCAACGATGTCGTCCTCCGGCAGACCGCCCTGGCCCACGCCCTCCAGCTCCTTCTCGGCACACTCGCCAACGAGCGCGCGCTCGACACCCGCCAGCAGCAGCAGCTCGCTGAAGAGCAGCAGGACCAGACCTTCTTCGACAAGCTCCAGAAGCTCAAGGACGACCTCGCCAAGTTCCAGGAGGAGCAGCGGCGCATCATGGCCGACACCGAAGCGATCGACAAGAAGAATCCCGAGGACTGGACCGAAGCCGAAGAGAAGCTCCTCGGCGACCTCGCCGCACGTCAGCAGGAGTGGGCCAAGCTGTTCCGCGCCGCCTTCAACGACCTCTCGAAAGTCGAGAACCAGGATTTCTCAAACTCGTTCATGGCCGACGAGCTGGTCGAGATGATCGAGGAACTCCAGAAGTCCGGCGCGGCCCTTGAGAAAAAACACATCGAGATCGCCACCGTCAACGAGGAGCTGCTCGGCGAACAGGCCGCCAGTATCGAGACCAACCTCGAACGCTGGCTCTCCGACGCCAAAGACCACATCCGCTGGAACGGCGAGGAGGGCGGACTCTCACCTGACGTCCCCCTCCAAGACCTCCCCGCCGAGCTGACCGACATCATCGGCGAGCTGATCGACCAGGCCGAGGAGATGGAGGACGTCGAGGATTCCACCAACTCCTCACTCAGCGCCTTTGACAAGGGCATCGGCTGGGGCGTCAGCGACGGCAATATGGACGACATGTCCGCCAAAGGCATCACCGGCAACATCCTGCCGAACAACAACGAGGTCGGCGGCCGCTCGGGGGAGGGCCGCTCAGGCAAGTCCAGCGGCCAGTTCGTCGAACAGGAGGCCACCGGCAAGGGCGGCCGCGACACCCCCACGCGCCTCGTCCAGTCGCCCTTCGAGAAGGGCACGGTCAAGGACTCCTCCAAAGACCCCCAGGGCGGCGCCACCGGCGGCGGCAAGCAGTCCGGTGTCGGCGGCGAGGGCCTGCGCGGCATCACGCCGGACCAGAAGCCCGACGTGCAGCAGCGCCTCCCGGGCCAGCAGGCCGAACTCAAACAGAAGGCGGAGTCGCTGCTCCGCGAACTCACCGTCCGTAACCTGCCCACCGCCGACCTTGAGGAGGCCGTCAACAAGATGGAGCTGATCCAGCGCGCCAACCCCTCAGGCGAGGGCCTCCAGCTCAGGCAGGTCAGGAACGAGATGCTCGCCTCGCTCCGCGACGCGCGCACCGCGCTCGCAACAGGTGCCGCCGCCGCAGGCGAGGCGCGCGCGGCCTCGGCCCGGTCCGTCTCCACCATCCGCGCCCTCAGCCACGAGACCGCGCCGGACGGTTATGAGACGAGCGTGGACGCCTATTTCCGCGCCCTCGCGGAGCCGGACGCCGAGTAACGCGCGCGTCCCCGCACGCACGGACGCCGCGCGCCGCGCACGCCGCCGCCTACCGGACGCTCCACTCGTAGACCCCCGCAGAGAAGCCTTCGGGAAGCTGGACCTCCAGACGCAGGGCGGACGTAGACACCGGCGCGAACGTGACCTCACAAGGCTTGCCTTTCGCCACATCGTACGCGGCCACGCCCTCGACCGGCCGCCACGCCCCTTCCGCCGTGCGGTAGACCAGCCGCCAAGCGGCAGGCACCCGGCACTCGCCGCGTCCGGTGTCGTCGAACCACCACACCGTACATGCCCGCACCTCCGTCGGGGAGCCGAACTCGTATTGGAGCCACTCGGCCGTACCCTTGTGCGGCCAGAAGTCGAAATTGGGCACACCGTGATCTTTCTCGTCCTTGGGTGCGAGCCCGTCGTTCGCCGCCGCCGGGTCCATGCCGTTGCCGCGACAGAAGGAGACCGTCAGATCCGACAGCGCCGCCAGCGTGTCGGCCCCCGCCTTCGCCGGACTCTCCAGCAGCCACACCTGCGAGGCCCCTCCGCGGTTGAGCCGCGCGTAGTTGGGCACCGCCGTGAGGCCGCCGCCCTCCAACGCTATGACCCCGCCCAGCACCTCCGCCCTCCAGACCGGCTTGAGTTCCGTCTCCGGCGGCAGCACCAGCGCCCGCACCGGCTTCTTGTGATCCACGTCCTCGAAGCTGTACACCAGCGGCCCGCGCTGCACCGCCACCCGGCCGCGGTTGGCCGACACCCGCTCGTCGCAGCGCACCCGCTGCACCGGCAACGGCAAGGTCAGCGCCACAAGATCCCCCGCCCGCCACGTGCGGCGGATCAGCGCGTATCCGTCCTTGACCGGCGCCGCCTGCGCCTCCCCGTTGACCGTCACCTGAAGCGCCGCGCCGGTGTCCGGGGCCGCCGTGTAGAGCGCGCTCTCGGTACGGTCCGGCACGCGCAGCGCCAGCGTGAAGGCGGCCGGCGCGGCCGGGTCGAGCGTCAGCCGGACCGCACCGTCCCAAGGGTAACGCGTCTCCTGCCGGACGCGCACCGCCTGGCCCGCCACCGCAGGCAGCGCGCCGTCGGACGCGACATAGTGGTTCACGTAGAGCGTCTCGCGACCGCCGCCCAGCGCGTATATCAGGTCTTTGACCGCCAGCAGCGTGCGCGGGATGTTGCCCACGCAGCAGGGGCACACGTGCCACGGGTACCGCGCCTGTTTCGAGGCGAGCGGGTTCTGATAGTAGAAGTTCTCGCCGCTGCGCTCGATCGAGCCGAGAACATTGTTGTAAAGCGTGCGCTCCTGAACGTCCGCATAGTGCGCGGCCGCATGCACACGGCCCATCTGCTCCGCCCAGAAGCTCAGCCCGCAGCTTGCGCACGACTCGCAGTAGCCGTTGTTCGGCAGCTCGTAATCACCCGCGAACGCCTCGCCCTGGTGCGACGCGCCCACGCCGCCCGTGAGGTAGTGCTTGCGGTTGATCGCGCTGTCCCAGAGGCGGTCGGCCGCGTCCTGATACGCCTTATCGCGCGCGAGCCGGGCCACGCCCGCCATCGCCGCGTAGAAGTAGGTGGCGCGCACCGCATGGCCCCGAGCCTCGGTCATCTTCACCGCCGGCTGCTCCGATTGGTCGTAAACGTTGGGATGCATCTCGTGCTGATGGTCGAGGAAGTGTTTGGCCAGCGCGACATACCGGCCCCCCTGCCCCGCGCCCTCCGTCTCGTTGGCCAGCTCGCCAAGCCGGCAGAGCGCGTGCTCCAGGCCCGGATGGCCGTTCTTCCAGGCCCGCTTCGGCGGCGGCCCGAATACGTCGCACAGGTGGTTCGCGCAGCGCAGCGCCGCGTCGTAGAGCCGGCGGTCCTGGCCGCCCGTCATGCGGTAGTGGGCGACGCCCATCTCCAGCAGATAGCCCATCACGTAGAACTCATGGTCACCGATCCGGGTGAAGTGCGGCTGTTTCTTGAGCGTGTGAAAGGAGTGGATGTAACCCTCCTTGTCCTGCGCCGCCAGGATGATCGGGATCCACTCCTCGATCTTGGCGCGCAGGAACGCCTGGGCCTTGGCCAGGTCCGCGTCGCCTTCGGGATCGACCTCCAACGCGAGACAGGCCGCCTCGACCGTGTTGTAGATGTAGGCGTCACTCCACGGGCAGCCCTTGAAGGCCACGGACGGCGGCTTACCCGCCAGCACCTCGCCGGTCGCCACCAGGTTCAGCAGCTCCTCGCCCCGCCCGCCCGCCTCCATCTGCCGCACGCAGTGCGGGATCCACCGCTCCGTCAGCAGCTTGACCTGCTCCTTCCAGAAGCCGCCCAGCCGGACACGCTGAAACCGCACCGGCTCCAACGGCTCCGCCGCCGCGACCGCCTGCGACACCCCGAACAGCACCGTACAGCACCCTGTGACAACCGCCTTCCTCATACCCCTATCCTCCCTATGGTCACGTTATCGTGGCGCTTACTCTACGGCTTCGGCCATACGGCTGTCTATTGCACTTATTGCAACAGGAGTTGTATTTTACGCAATCTTGGGTACGCGGTCAGAACCCGTCGGATGCGGCTGTCCGTCTCCGGTCAACGCCACGCCCCACACGTTGAGGCGCGTCCTGCAGGCAGCTCGTACCGGCAGGCCTATATCAGTTGCCGCCCGTTGATCGAAACCGCCCTCGACGTTGCCAGATCGACCCCCTTCGCGTCAAGTCGGGCCTCAACCTTCCACTTGAGCCGCGTCGACCTGTTACTGAGGAGCCTGAAAGCCGCGCCCAGCGCCTGGCCGACTGCGGAGTCCAGGAACTCGGGCGACTGCAGCCGCGGCACATCAAGCGCGAACGGGTACGTTGCCGTGAAGCCCGCACCATACGCCCGCGCCTTTTCAACGAGAACTTCGTCCCGGTAGACCTCGCGCGACTGGAGCCGCGTCTTACCGTTCTGCTCCGTCCTCGTCTCCTGCACGCCGATAAGGCTCACGATCAGCTTGTTACCCTGAAGGTTCTTCTTCGTGTGCAGAGCGAAACTGCCGGTTATGGTCTCGCCCGGATTGAAAGCGTCGCGCGTCAGCGAGAGCGTGACGCTCCCTCTCATGAACCGCGCAACCGCGTAGGCGATGACCGCAACCAAGCCTCCCCCGATGACGGCCGAAACCAGAATCAGTACGTTCTTCTCAGGCATCGCCCTCTCCTTTACGGCGTTTCCGCCAGCCCGCGTCTGTCACGCCCCGAGACCCAACCTCTACTCCCCGAGGATCTGAAGGTCATAGACCGACCACCAGTTGAACTCGGTGCTGCCGGTCTGGACGATCTTGACATGACGCGCCTGGGTCGGCAGGACCGGTGCGGTGGTGAGCGCACGTTCACCCTTTCCCGCTCCCACGGGCCCGAACCACGCCACGCCGTCCGAAGAAGTGTAGATCTCATATTCGCGCGGATAGTCGCCCCCGGACTTGGCCGCGTTCAGGACGACCGCATGGACCGTGTGTACGCCGCCCAAGTCCACCGCAAGCCAGTCGCCGGACTTCATCGCGCCGCCCGTGCCCCAGCGCGTGGCCAAGTCGCCGTCGATCGCGTTCTTGGGGTCCTGCCCCTTGGACGCATTGAACGCGCTCATTTTCCAGCCGGACCGGTCAAGCGGCGGAGCGACCTTATGATCCGGCACGCCGTTGACCCGAAGCTCGTTGATCGACCAGAACGAGCCGTCAGCGCCGGTCTGGACGATCTTGACGAAACGGCCGACCGTCGGCGGCACCTCGATGGTGATGGACCGCTTCCTAGGATTGTCGCCTTTCAGCACCGGCGCGCCCCACGTCTTGCCGTCGAGCGAAACATAGACCTCACAGCCGCGCGGCTGGTCGCCGCCGCCCCCGCCCGCGTCAAGCTCGAGCGTGCGGATCTCGTCCTCGTAGCCGAGGTCGATCACAAACCACTCGCCGCCCTTCTTCGAGGCGCCGGTCGTCCAGCGCGTCTTGGGGTCGTTGTCGATCGCGAAACGCTCCTGGCCGGCGATGCTGCCGCTGAGCGTCATGGCTCCGCCGTTCAACCCCTTGGAAATGTTCATGGCCGCCTGGAAAGCGTCCTTCGACACGCTGCTGTCCCGCATGTACGGCGTCACAAAGGCCAGCGCGTCCCGGTGGATGAGCGCGCCCAGCCCCTCTATCAGCGCGCGCTTCTCCTGGGTGCCTTTCGCGAGGTCGAGCGCCTCGCGGTAGAGCGCCAGCCGCTCTTTCACCGGCAGCGCGCTCGGCAGGGCCAGCAGGCGCGCGTAGCCGCCCAGCGCGAGCACGCGGCACTCCCCGTCCGCGTCACCCCGGCTGGCGTCGCGCAGCGCCTGCAGCGGTGTGGCGTCCGGCCAGTTGTCGGCGAGCGTCTTCAACGCCGCCCGCCGCACCGCCGCGTCGCCGTCTTGAGCGGCGGCCAGCAGCACCGGCAGGCTTGACGGCGCCTCCATCTTGCCCAGGGCCGACAGGAGCGCGCCGCGCGCGCTGGCGGGCGCCGTCTTCTTAAGCGCGCCCAGCACCGCGCCGGTCCTCTGTTTCTCGTCGGCGGCCGTCTTCGCGACCTTCACGAGGATGCGCTCCAGCTCCCGCAGGCCGCCGGCGTCGGCGGTGTCGAGCGTAAGCGCCACAAGCTCCGGCAGGTCTTCGGGCCGCGCGGTCAGGCTGAGCGCACCTCGCGCCTCGCCAGCCAGCGCGCCGTCCGGGCTGCGGGCTGCGGCCAGCAGCTCCGGCAGCGCGCCGCGGCTCTTGCGCGCGCCGAGCACGCCTGCGTACGCGGCCTTCACCTTCGGCTCCGCCGCACGCATCTGCGCGAGGATTTCCTGCTCGACCCCCGGGCCGCCCATCAGACCGAGCGCCTTGACCGCCGCCCGGCACGACGCCTTGTCCATGTCGGGCGTCATCGCGACCTGCATCACCGCTTTGACGGCACGCCGGTCGCCCAGCGTCTCAAGCGCCTGGAGGGCCGCAAGACGCACGGCCGCGCTCTCGGAGTCCAGCAGCTTCAGTATCCCTTCCTGCGCCGCGCGGTCGCC
>JAKJGY010000087.1 GCA_022704145.1 Verrucomicrobiota bacterium | reverse complement strand
GCCACGGCGCGCCGCAGGCCGGGCAGCACCCGCGCTCCGACGTGCCCGCCTTGATGCACGGCTCCACAAGGGCCGGGGGGAAGGTGGCAAAGTGCGCCTCAGGGAAGGGAGAGGTCGGGATCTCCCACACGGTGCGCTTGTTTCGCCCCCGGCTCTTGTCCCACTCCTGCCAGCCCTCATGCCGGTCGCCCCACACGGTCTGCGCCGAGTACCGCTCCTTGAGGTTTTCCAAGGTGCGGCGCGCCGAACGGTTCACGTTCACGCCTTTGGATCCATAGTCCTTCGGCCCGCCCTTCTGGCTGTCAAAGGTCGTCTGCGTGATCCGCTTGATACTCGACTCGGCCATCGGCTCGCGGATCGCCTCGTTGTCGTAAAAGTAGCGCGCCGATTTCGCCAGCAAAAACAGGTACTCGTGCGCCTTGGTGGGCCGGTCCGTCACGCTCTCGGGCATCGGGTTCGGCTTGCTCCACACGATGTCGCTCCGCAGGTACCACCCATCGGCCTGAAGCGCCAGGGCCACGCGCCAGGGGATGCCTACAAGGTCTTTGGGCTTGAGGCCGTCTGGTTGTGGCGCACGTACCGGATCACATGTGCCGTTCATACCCCGGTTGGTTTGCTGCTTATAGCCCACTCGCGTACCGTGCCCATCCCGGCCCCCGCTCGCGTAGGAATCTCCCAAGTTCAGCCACACCGTCCCGTCCGCTCGCAGCACGCGCCAGACCTCGCGGAACACGGCCACCAGGTTCTCGACGTACTCCTCCGGCGTGGCCTCTTGGCCGAGCTGCCCACCGGTGCCATAGTCGCGCAAGCCCCAGTCAATAAGGCGGACTCGTCACGACACAATGGACTGACTCGTCCGCCAGCGGCAGGTGCAATGCATTACCTTGCAGCACCGTCCACATTTGCTCCACCTCCTTTCTCGCGCTATAGTGGCGTCACTACACCCAGGTCGCGGCGCACTCGCTCGCCGGCCACTGGCCCCACGCGCCCAACCAACTCAATCAGCGCGTTGACCTTTTGGGCAATCTCGTAGGGCTGGTGCATCTCTTCCTCAGTTAGCAACGTCACTCCGGCCACGCCTGCCTCACCTCCCCGTCGATCAGGAGCGGGACGCCGGGCTTGGGGCCCGACGCCTGTTTGCCAAAGAAGGCCACCCCCGCCTCGCTGCACTGGCGGTACAGATCGGCAGCCCACGCCGGGTCAAAGGGCCGGCGGTCAGGCCCCGACTCTGCGCCACAGATCACCCAGTCGATGCCGCTATGGTGGCTTGCCAGGCTGACCGGCCCCAGCATCGGCTCGACGCTGACAAACCGCACCGCCGCCGGCGTGTCCAGCAGCAGCGGGATGCGCTCATCCGCCGTGGCTTGGTCCTCCACGCTGACCCCCAGCCACACATGGCGCGACAGCAGCTTGCCCGGCGTGCCCGTGTTCAGGATGTCGCGCATCCGCTTGACGCGCTTGGTCAGCACCTGCCAGGTCACCGCTGTTTCGCGCTCCATCCTGACGAACGCATCGAAGAGGAACGCATACGGCACTGCCTCATGAAACAGGTCGCCAGTATCACAAACAAACGCCATGGGCCGATGCCCCGGCCCCCGCTTGGGGCTGTGCAGCGGGAACAGCATCCCCGCCAGCTGGTACAACTTGTCGGGGTGTGTGGTAACCACGCTATGATCCCGCCCGAACCGCCGGTAGATTGCCCTGGCGTAGCAGTGGGCGCATCCGGCGCTGACCGGCGTGCAGCCGGTAACAAAGTTGAGCGCGCCGCCGCTGTAGTCCGTCCAGCCGATCCGCGATGCCTTCACGACTCCTCCTCATCCTCCCCGAGCGCGGCGCGCAACGCGGCTTCGGGCGTGTCGCCACCAGCGTAGCGTTTCGCCTCAAACACCACAGCGTCTACCGTCCATACGTCCTTCCCGCTAGGCCACCAGTAGTGCGATAGCGCCCACTGGTGACCCTTCATCCGCCGCACCAGCGCCCCGAGCGCGGCGTCGGCCTCCAACTCCCGCACCCGCGCCACGAGCGCCGGGACGTCGCGCGCGAGCACCTGCCTCTGGACTGTCTGGACTGCGAGGGCCAGCGCGAGGTCTGTGGCACGCCCTTCAATAGCGTCCAGGTCTAGCGGCTGTTCCTCGTTGTCGGTAGTCTGCTGGGTCTCGCTCATCCCTCCTCCTCCCTCTTCGCCATCGCCGCCTCCCACCCCGCGAGGTAGGCCTCGCGCTCGAGGTCGGCAGCGCCGGCCACGTAGCACATCGCGTAAAGCATCAACGCCAGGAACCCGCCCACACACGCGCCCAGCAGCGCGATGAAGAACGTCAGCGTGCCGCTCATGTTCCCTCCCTTATGCTCCTGGCAATAGCACGCATCACAACACCACCACGACCAGTGTGACCAGGTGCAGGGCCTGGTCGATGTAGAGTGCCATCCCCAGCGGTTCAAGCCGTTTCTGCTGACACTTCCAGGCATCAATCGCCAGGTGCGTCAGCCCCAGCCAGTACGGATACCATTCCAGGAATCGGGCACCGCTGTAGATCAGCACCGCGCACATCAGCCCCGCCCACGTCCACGCGTGTACGGCAAGAAGAAAGGCGTTCTTGCCCTTCATCTCCGAGATGAACGGGCCTTGCCAGTGAAAGTCGTACAGCAGGTGTGCCAAGAGCAGTAGACCAAGGGGCGACATTCCGCTCATGTCTCCCCCCTTCCCACGCGTACCTCCACCCACAGCGGCCCCAGATGCAGGTCTACCGAAAAGCCCCCAGCCCGCCGGAAGAACACCGCGAGGCCCAGAGCTGCGCCCACGCCGGCAGCCAGCAGGGCAGTGACAAAGATCACCTCGACGCTCATGTACCCTCCTCTTGTTGCGAAACTTCAGCGCCTAACTAAACTAACTAAGCAACGTCCTCCCACACGACCCCCTCGAGGCGCGCGTCTCCCCGCGCCGCGCACTGCTCGAGCGGCCACAGCCCCCGGCCCCCCGTGGCGTCCACGAGCACCGCATACTGATCGCCCGTCTGCTCGTCGAGGTAGACGTGCACGATCTCGAGCGGCTGCGCCGTCGTTACGTTTCCAGCACCGTCCAGGCAGTGCACCCGGTCACCGATGGCGGGTGTAGGCGAGTCGTGGGTGACAAATGGTGACACGTTTTCCATATCGCCGGAAAGTTCATTTTGCTTTTGGGGGGAATGGGAAATGCTGTCACCATTTGTCACCTCATCTTGGCGGACACAGGCGGACAAGTTTGCCATATCGCCGGGAAGTTCATTTTCATCTTGGGGGGAATGGGAAGCACTGTCCGCTTGTGTCCGCCCTCCCGCACCATCGTTGAGATCGAAGAGTTCCTCTTGCGTGGGCGCCGTCTGCAGGCGGATGTCCAGCCAGCGACGTTCGCCTTTGGCTGCGCGTTTCTGCGAGAACCCCCTATCTGTCATCTGCCGTGAGAACGCCGTCTTACCAAGCGGATCCTCGTTGGCCGCTTCGCACCATTCGGCGTAGGCGTCGTACAGCTCGCCCACTGGTGTGCTTACCCGCGGGCGCACCTCGCAACAGTCCGCCAGGAACCCGGCCAGCCGGTCCTGATTGGCCCGGTATTCGTCGGTGGCCGCGCGCACGGCGTCGGCCATCCAGCGCCGGTCGGCCTGCCAGTCGAGGAACCCATCCACCAGCCACCGCAGTATGGCCGGCCCTTCCGCGCCGAGGCGCTCGACGATGATCTCTTGCGGCTGGCGCGCCGGGTTATCCTCGGGCATCGATACCGTCCAGGGTACCAGGCGTACCCGCCGCCAGATCCCGTTGTCTGTCCCGGTGATGATCGGACGATGGTTCACGAGGAGGAAGATCGTCCACGTCTGGGGGAACTCGAAAAAGTCCTGGCGCATGTAGCGTGCTTTGATCCTGTCGCCACCCGTGAGGTCTTTGACCTTGGCCTCGTCCAGGCGGGCGCGCGCCCCGATCTCCACCGAGAACACCACCCGCCGCCCGGCCAGGTCAGCCACCTCCGTCGGGTGCGATTCGTGCCTCCGCTGGATCAGGAGGTTCGGCGCCGCTCGAGCGGCATAGTCCCCCAGGGCGTTCTGCAGCACCTTCACCGTCGTGCTCTTGCCGTTGGAGCCCGTGCCGTACCAGATGGCAAAGAACTCCTCGAGGTCGCCGCCAAACAGCGCCAGCCCCAGGTCGCGTTGCACCTGCCGGCGCACGTCGGGGTCCGGTAGAAAGTAGGCCAAATGCGCCGCCCAGGTGGGCCCGTCGGCCTGCGGGTCATAGTCCACCGGCGCGAGTTTGGTGAGGAGGTCCTGCGGGTCGTGCGGGCGGAGCGTCCCCGTGCGCAGGTCGAT
Organism: Verrucomicrobiota bacterium; assembly: GCA_022704145.1. Classification (GTDB taxonomy): domain Bacteria; phylum Verrucomicrobiota; class Kiritimatiellia; order RFP12; family UBA1067; genus JAKJGY01. The sequence goes on along the minus strand of JAKJGY010000087.1, from coordinate 11,784 downwards.
CACGCCGTTGGCGGCGTTCAGCGCCCAGGGATCGGCGTCCCATTGCTCCGCGTCGGTATGGAATCCCTCGCGGCCCTTCAGAAAATACAGCCCACCGTTCACGCGGGCGCTCATGCAGGTCTCACGGGCCAAGCGTGTATAGCGGCGGACGTCCTCATCGGTGCGGGCCGCGGCGATCTGCTCGGCATAGTGCCGGCGGAGGGCCTCTGTGGCCTGGGCAGCGGCCTGCTCCTCGGTGAGCGGCGACCAGACCTGGCCCGTCCAGGTCAACCACGCGCCGCGGTGGGGCGCCCAGCGGTAACGGTCGCGCCAGAGGTGCGTGAGGGCCTCGGCGTGCGCCAGGTCGCGCTCCGCCACCAGCGGGCTGGCCACGGTGCTCGGGGTCCACTCGGGCGCCGCTGCGGCCAACGCCTCCAGCTCGGCCAGCGTGTGGCCCTCCTCCAGCCAGTCGTACGCGTCAGCACCGGCTGCGAGGTCAGGAAGCGCGAGCACCTTGACGCTTGCCGCCACGCCAGAAAGGGACCGCGCCACAGTCTCAGCGTGCGCGCGCCCAGGGGCATCGTTGTCCGGCAGGATCACGACGTGCCGGCCTGCCAGGTGCCCGGCGTACGCGGCCCGCCACTTGCCGGCCCCGTGCGGCGAGCAGGTGGCCACCGCGCCCGCCAGGCGCAGGCGGTCCACCCCCTTCTCGCCCTCGGCCACGTAGACCGTGGCGCCCGGGTCGGCGGCCAGCAGCTCGGGCAGCCGGTAGAGCACGCGGCGCGTGTTGCCCAGCCGCCAGGTCCAGCCGCCGGCGCCGTCCGGGCGCCGCTGCACGAACGCTTTCGGCAGTTTCCTCAGCACCTGGTAAAGGAGGGTGCCGTCCTCCGCCTGGTAGTCGTAGGTGGCGATCACCTGGCCGCCCCCGCCGCTGTGGCCGTTGCGGCGTGCCGGCGCCGATAGGAAGAGGTCCGAAAAGGTGAGCCCGAGCGCCCTCAGGATGGTCGGCGTCGGGCAACCGGCGTGGCAGTTTAGAAGCAGCCGGTCGCCGTCCTCCTTGACGCTGAGTGAGGCGCGCCGGTCATCGTGCGCCGGGCACTTGGCGAGGTAGCCGTCGCCGCATTCCCTGGCGTCCTGGAGGAGGTCAATGAGCTCCGTCAGTTTCATGCGCTGCCCCTATCACGCTGCGATGGCTGTTCTCTCACGTTGCCCCTCCGCGGTTCGTTCCGGCGCGCTCAGATAGCAGGGAGCGGCGCGTGCTTGTGATCTCGGGTGGCGCCGGGCCTCGGCCTCCACCGTTCCTGTGTATGCGCTTCACGCCGCTCCCCGATTAGGCGGCCCGGGAGTCGAACCCGGCGGGCGATCCTGTACCGACGCCGCCCCTGTTGCGCGTTATTGACGGAGCCGCGCTCATCTCCGGCTCGCGCTCCCAGTGGTCGATCTTGATCTTGTACACCTCGACACAATCCTGGCAGATGCGTTCGCCGACGTTGTTGATGGCCACCCCGCAATCATCCTCTCGCAGGAGTATCTCGCACCAGGTGCACACCTCGCTCCCGGCGGTGAGGATGTCCAGGACCATCCGCGAGGTGAGGTCATGGCGCTCACAGAGTGACGGCACGTCCACACCCGCTCGATAGTCGGCCAATACGCGTAGGTAGACGGTCTGCCTGAGTTGCGAGGGCCCCCGGCTAGGGACTTTGCGCGCCTTACCAAGGGCCTTGAATCGCTTTCTCAGTGTTGAGGATGAAATACCGAATCTCTGCGCGGCGGTTTCCAGAGACCGCTCAGGTCTGGCCACGTACCAGTCGTATGCCTGTTGGATGGCATCGTCAGAATATTTGGTCTGCGCTCCAGGGGCCTTCACGGGCAGGCCGCTACCTCTAAAGCGATATTGCAGGGTTGACACGTTTACATCGAACTTCTGCGCTGCCTCACGTAGCGTTCGCTTTGGCTCGGCCATATACCAGTGGTACGCCTCTCGCGTTTCGTCCCGTGTCACGCATAACCCCCTCTATGGTGCCCATTGCTGACTTTGCCCAGAGCCGCCGCCGGGGGTCGAACCCGGAACCTGGCGTTTACAAGACGTCGGCTCTTCCAGTTGAGCTACAGCGGCGCTATATCACTCGGCAGGCTTCTCCGACGAGATCGTCCAGTCCTCCTCGCCACCCCTCCGGTATCCGGCCCGGCAGCGGTGCGCAGCAAGTGAGTTGTTGCCACACGGAAACAGCGCATCCAATTTGCAGCAGCAGCCACGCTCGCTGAATCTCAGGTACAGGCCGTCGTAGCCGTGCTCCTGGAGCCACGCGCGCACAATCTCTGTCGGCGTCGGGTTCGCTTCCGGCTTGTCGCTCACGCCCCCTCCTCCCCCGTCAGCACCACCCGTGCCAGTTCCACGGCGGCCCGGTAGGCCTGCGCGTGCACGTTATCGCCGTGGGTCTCGGCGACGTAGCCGAGAAAGTCCTCTTCGTCGCCCCAGAAACAGCCGGCGGCGTACCAGCGGGCGTGCTCGCGGTACACGACGTAGAGGGTGTCCCCGCGCGAGCCGATGGGGCCAACGGACAATATGCCGCGTGCTTTGCACAGGCTGACCTTGCACAGGTCGGCCCCGGAAAGGTCGGCGCCGGAAAGGTCGACCCCCAGCAGGTCAGCGCCGTACAGGTTGGCCCCATGCAGGTCGGCCCTGGAAAGGCAGGCCCCGGAAAGGTAGGCCCTGCGTAGGTCGGCCCCGGAAAGGTCGGCGCCGGAAAGGTCGACCCCCAGCAGGTCAGCGCCGTACAGGTTGGCCCCATGCAGGTCGGCGCCGTGTAGGTCAGCCTGCTGCCCGTCGGTACCGTTTGACTCCACCCACGCCTTGTGCTTTTCCAGGACTTCCGCTAGTTCCGCTGGGTTCACGATTCCTCCTTTGTGAATAGCGCCAGATGGTCCTGATACTGTGCCTCCAGGTTGGTCCAAAACCCTGCCGAGGTGCCGAACGCCGCCGCCAGCCCGCGCGCATCGTCTGCCGTAATGCCCCGCTGACCTCGCAGCATCTTTCGTATGTCCGCCGGAGGCCGCCGCATCTCGCGGGCCAACTGCCGCCACGTTACCCGCCTAGCACGCAGCTCCACCCGCAATATCCGGCCCGGCGGGATGATCCGCGCTGGCAGGAGGCCGTTGTCCTGCGCATCACTGCTCATCGCGGGCCCCCTCCTGCTCCTGACGCGCGATGTGCTCGCGGAGGGCCTTCACCGCCTCGTTGTAGCGGTCCATCGCCGCGGACCAGGCCCGTTCCACCGCCTCGCGCTCAGGGGTGTACTTGGCGTTCGTGCCGTACTGGGGCAGCTCGATAGCGCTCTCCGCCAGCGCGGCATCGACCACGGCCCGCTCCAACCGCGCGCGCTCCTCGTCATGCTGCTCGCTTCGCTGGATCATCTCCCGCAGCAGGTCCCCCTCTACGGTGATGCCGGTGACGTTGACGGCCCGCTCCAGGCGGACGGCCAGTGCGGCGAGGCGTTGCGCAAAGTCAGCCATCGCTGGCCTCCTTCTCTACCTTCCCCGCCCGCTCCCTGATCTCCTCTACCGCGATGTCGGCGTGCGTTGCCGCGTCCTCAAAGTCGGTTTCGGAGTGCAGCGGGTCGATGCGCTCGTACATCCGCACTTCGTTAGCGCCGCGCATGGCCTGCACGGCCACGAGTTGGGCCAGAATCTCGGCCAGGCTCAGGACGTCGTCCCGGGCGATCGCCACAGGCCCGGCCCATTCCAGTACCCCGCACTCCGGGGCCTCCTTGGCGTTCGTGTCGTCCTGCCTCGCAGAACCGCCCCCGTTCAGATAGTGAACGCGCGTCGCCGCCTCCTCTCGCGAGCCGTGGTCACTGTCCGGCTGCCACTCTCCGTGCCTGTCGGTGCAGCCCACCGTCCAGAGACGGGGCTCCGATTGGATGTACACGTACTGTCCCATGGTTTTCTCCCTCCTACTGCTACTGTTGCCCAGGCCCCGCTGCGGAGTCGAACCGCCACCCGCCGAACGAGCGGTACCACCGGTGCGGGGCAGTGACGCTAGTCATCCACCTTGAGATAGATTCCGCCTCGCCCCACACCCTCCCCGATCTCTTCCATGGCGATGTTGGTGGGGAGATGTCGCCGAAGAACCGCAGCAGCGCGCCGCAACTCGTCGTTCGCGTACGCCCGCAACCTGTTGTTCACACACGCCTGCAATGCCTGCAGTTCCGCGACGCTCAGCGTCCGCAGCCATTCCTCGTACACGGCCCACCTCCTACGCGCTCAGCAGCAACCGCGCCGCCTGCGTGGCCAGTTGCGCCGCCCGGTCCGCCGTTACGCTCTGGCCACCGTGCCGCGCCGCCAGCCGCTCGAGGAACTCGCGCCCCTGGGGGAACGCCTCGGGCCCTACGTAGACCGTGTCGATCCGGCTCGTGAACGTCGCCGCCACGTGCAGCGCCTCGGCGGCGTTGTCCGGTTCCCCGTCCGAGATGACGATGAACCGCATCCCCGGCACGTCGGCCACCTTGGCGAACCGCAGCGCCGCGGCGAGGTCAGTGCCTCCCGAGAGAAACGGCGGCACCCCGCCCGGCACGAACTCTGGCCGGTCCGAGAACGCGATCACGGCCAGCCGTCCGGGCAGGTTCGCCTGCAGCGCCCCCAGCTCCGCGCAGGCTACGTCGTAGCGCGAGCGGCCCCCGCGCGAGTCGTGAGCATCCATAGAGCCCGAGACGTCGCAGAGGATCACGGCCTCCGCCGTCACGAACGCCTCGGCCAACGACTGACCGCCCTGGCTGGCTACGTCCGCCAGCGAGCCGCGCACTACAGAGAGTTCGGTGTTCACACCCATACCCAGCGCTCCTCGGGGCTCTCGGAGCCCGCCGGCCAGGAGGCCACGAGCACCTTCCCGGCCTCATTCACGATATCCTCCCAGGCGACGATCTTCTCAACCACGAACCTACCCAGCACCTCGCGCCCCTCCGCCAGGAGCCACCCACAGCGCAGCGGCGCGCGATAGCCGTTCACGGCGTCAGCCAACAGCGCCGCCCACCTGGCCGCCGACTGCTCGGCGAACTCGCGCGTACGACGCCGCGTGTCCTCTGCCGCCGCCGCCAGCGCCAGTCCCGCGTCGTACCGTGCCCGCTTGCCCGCGTCCCCCAGCACCTCGTAGGCCCGCTGGACGCGGATGAACATCTCGTGCGCGCCGGGCTCCCGGCACACGTCGGGGTGCCACTGGCGCGCCAGGCGCCGGTACGCCTTCCTCACGGCATCGGGATCCACGCCGCGCGCGATGCCAAGCACCGCGTAGAGCGTTGTGTCCTGGGGCGGCGGCGGGACAGCCTGGCCCGCGGGGGCCAGGTCCTCCTCGCCGAACCACTGCCGCAGCACCTTCTCGGGGAACACCGCGGCCCACTCGCCGCCGATCCACGCAAAGGCCGTCCTATCGCCGCCGTCCCCGCGATCCTTGGTCGTGCCCAGGTAGCGCACGTCCAGGAAGCGCGTCTCGAGCGGCGTGGCGGCCACCACGGGCAGAGGCACCTGCACGTCCTGGCCGAGGTACTGCCTCGTGATGCGGGCCAAGGCCGGCCCATGAGAGGGCGCGACCAACCATGCCTTGCGCGCGGGGTCCCAGCGCCGTTCCGCCGCCGGGATGGCCGCCTTGAGGGCGGCCACCAGGGCGGGGTGGTACGGCGTGCGGTAGATCAGCATCGCGCCGTCCAGCGTTAGGTCAGCCATAGCGACCTCTACAGAGGGGGTAGTATTCACAGTACCGCGGCGAGCACTTCCAAGTGCTCGGGTTGCGGGGGTACACCTGCGCATCGATAGCCCGCCAGACCGATTCGATCATCTCGAACAGCCAGAACACCTGCCCCGGCGTGTGTTCGACTTCGAAGGTCTTGGCGGTCGGCTTGACCGCCTTGGTGACCACATAGTGGCGGAACCGCCAGCCGTGACCGTGCTCGCCGGCCTGGTTCAGGGCTGCCAGATAAAAGAGGGGTTGCAGGCTGTCTTCCGCCTTGCCGTCCGACCACATCCGCGCGGCCGTCTTGAAGTCGCCCGGAATGCCGTCCTTGGTGACTATGTCGATATAGCCGACCACCGGGATCGGCACGCCCGGAACGTGCAGCTCGACGCGCCGCTCGAGCACGCCGTCAAAGTTCGCGCGTACCTCCGCGAGCATGTTCGTGACCGGCTTGGCCGCGGCCATGCGTTCGCCCACGGTGGCCGTCGTCTCGGCGGTTTCGCCGACCTCCCAGGCCACCTCCGGGTTACGCTCGAGCTGCGCGCGCCACGCCTGCGCCCAGGCCGCTCCAAGGTCCGTACCGTTGCGGAGGTGCTCCTCGACGGCGTCGTGCCAGGCAGAGCCCACCACCAGCGCCGGAGCCGTCGGTACCTGCACCCGCTCGACGTAGCGGAGGTACCACGCGTGGCCGCACAACAGGTACGTGCTGACGCTCGAGTACGAAAGGTGTTGGATGGCGGCCATCACGCCGCCTCCGTCAGGATCTCGGCCACGCGGGCGATCTCCTCATCGGTGCCCGGAATCGTCCCGCCGTTGGCCTCCAGGATGCGCTCGGCGCCGTACTGGGCCACCAGGTCGGTGAGTGTGACGGGTGTCGTCCCAGTCATGGCCGGCCCAGGCGCCGGCTCGGGCGCGGTTCGCCAGGAGCCCTCGATCACGTCGCCATTGTCGTCCACCCGCAGCCCCATCTCTTCCGGCGCATACACGGTCTGCGAGAACACGTCGGGCGCATAGCGACGCTGCGCACGGGCCAGCGCGCGGTTGAAGAACATGTCCGAGGGGTAGCCCTTGTAGTTGTCCTTGTTGGCCAACCCCGCCTTCACCGCATCCTGCTCGGTAAAGGACGCCTCGCCCTCCACTCGCATCTCGCCCGAGACGGGGTCCCGGCGCAGGATTTCGATGGTGCAGCCGTGGTCGTCGAGCGCCTTGATGCGGTAGTCATAGTTCGGGTGGCGCCGGATCTGCGCGGCGATGATGTTGGACTGGGCCGTGAGGCGCCCGTTCACGATGTAGAGGCCGGTATTGGCCGTCGAAAGCGCTAAGCCGTTTTCGTAGCAGAACAGGAACTTGATGGCCGCCTCGCCGGCGCTGTTCACGCCGACCTTGCGGGACTCGTATGCCGCCCGGGCGACGCGCTCGATCATGTTCCAGACGGTCGGCGAGACGGTCGGCGACAACTGCGCCTGTTGCGCCTGTGGCACGACAGTCAACCCGTTACTCTCCATGGGGTGTCTCTCCTTGTGCTACTGTGACGGGGTTCCCCGTCTCCTCGTAAACGACGCTGAGGGTCTGCCCCTCGCGGAGCCCGAGCGCCCGCCGGATAGCGGCCTTGGTCCCCGGCCCAATGCCGGGGATCCGCTCGCTCGTATCCAGGTCCGTGAGGAACTGGAGCGCCCAGGCCGCCGTCGCGCAGTACTCGAGGATTGGCTTGAGCTTCTCGAGGCCGATCCCCGGCAGCGCGGTCAGCACCTTCTCGGGCTCCGTGAGGGTGACGCCCACCTTGACCGGGGCGACGGGCACGGTGCCCGAGCGGTCGCGCCCGGCCAGGCGCATAACGGTCGCCTCATAGTCGGCGTCGGCGCCAACGTGGATCACCATCGCCCCGAGCTCCTGCGCCTTGAGCAGCGCGCCCTGTAGCGACTCCCACGTCCAGCCGTTCTCGCCATGTTCGGTGATCACCTGGCCGGTCGAACCGCACCGGAGTTCTCCGGTGATCACCAGGTACGCCCAGCGCGTGCGCTGCACGAGCCCGGCGATCTGGTTGAACAGGCGGTTCGAGGCGATGCTGGACAGGAGGTCGCTGGCGGTCTTGCGCTCCACGGCGAGCAAGTCGCCCGACGCCGTGGTGATCAGGAGGTCGCCATAGTCCAGGGCCGTGATGGCCGTCATCGCGCCGCCGAACGTGAGCTGCTGTACCCACGCGGGCTCTCGCGAGTCGATCAGGACGGCGGTGATGCTGGGCGGCATGGCGACCTCCTCTACCTGCTGCTTGTGGCCTAGTTCAACAGCTCCGGTGCGACGGCCCGCACGCTCTCGAGGAACGCCTCGGCAGCGGCCTCGTCGGCGCTCAGGCGGTCCTCGGCGGGCGGCTCGTCGGGCTGCCCCGCGATCTCGAGGTCCCCGAACGGATCGTCCGGGGTCGGGTGCCAATGGATCGAACCGACGCAGATCATGCGGTACCTCCTTCTCAGGTACGGGGGCCCGGGTTCTGTCCGGGCTAGAACGGCAGCGCGACGCCCTCGAGGAGCTCCTGCACCTCGGGCGAGTCGACGGTGTAGAACTCGGCGATCATCGGTACGGCGGCCATCTGCGCGGCGAGGCTGCCGCGGTTGCCGCCGGTCGTCTTGATGAGCGCCTTCACGAACTCGAGCGCCGTGGCCCGGCGGGTCACAGCCGGGTCGGGGAGCGGTGCCTGCTCGACGTCGTCGATGACCAGCTCCTCGTCGTCCCCCTGGTGGCCGGTCGCCGCGCGGTAGGCCGCCCGGCAGGCCGCCTCGTCCGCGTAGAGCTCCACGAACTCGAGCGTCGTGGCCTCCCGCTCGCCGCCGTCCTTGGTCGTGTAGGTGCGCCCCGTGGGAACGAACCGCACCCGGCACCAGCGGCCTTTGGCCTCGCGCGGGTTGTTCAGCCCGAACCGTCGGAGGCTGGGCCACACGATCTTGATCCACTCGGTGGATTCGGCGATCATCTCCCGCTCGATGGCGAACGGGACGTGCTGCTCCGGGAGCGGCAGCACGGCGACGGTCATCGCCGTCCGTGCGTCCTGCTCCGGGTGGATCGCCGGGTCGTACTGGATCTTTCCCTTGCCCCGCACCAAAACACACATGTACGCGTCTACCTGAATCTGGCCCCAGTACTCCCGCGGGCGGAGCTGGGCCTTTGCAGCGCGTTCGTACGGATCGAGGGTCGTCATTGATCTATCCTTTCTTCTGTGGTACACTGGTTCCCGATGGTTTCCGTCTCGCGCGCCCGACAGGGTTGCCGCCCTGCCAGGCGCCTCTCTACGCGGCCAGTCTCTGGTATTCCCGCTCCACCTCCTCCACCGTTGGCTGCCGGCCCAGTTCCCGGGCCAGCGCGTCCTCGCACACAGCGCGATCAGTGATCGCTGCGGCGTCCTCGTCGCTACACCCCGCCTCGCACAAGGTGGTGTAGAGCTCTGCGAACTCGGTCATGCATCGTCTCCTCGTGCTCCTGGCGGAGCCCTGCGGCCACGTTGGCGAGCTCGAGCTCCAGCCGCCCGATGCGGTCCGTGAGCGTGCCGGTCGCCTCGTGCAGAAGCCGTGCCTGCTCGGCGAGCCCCGCCTCGAGGTCGACCACGCTCACCGCCAGGGCCGTCCGTTCCGCCTCGCACTGCCGTCTGAGTACCTCGCGTCCCACCGTGTTGCCCTCCATCGCTAGAGGCCCAGCCAGGCGCGGACCAGGTCCCAGTTCTCGATGGCCGCTACCAGCAGGTAGGGGCACATCCATAGGGCCAGCACCACCGCCGCCTGGATCGGGGCCGGCTGCCGCCGCAACCAGGCGTTCACGCCGCCAACTCCAGCGCGACCGGCTCGGGGTCGTCATCGTCGTGAGAGCGCCTGGCCCACTGAGAGCGCTGCGAGGCCAGGCGCTGGTAGCGGTTGTTGGTCTGCAGGTTGTAGCGCCGAGAGACCTGGGCGTCGGCGTGGATGGCGGGCACCAACTGCAGCACTCGCAGGATGTCGGGCACGACGGCGGCATCGATCCGGCCGTCGGCGGCGATGCGCTCGTAGGCCGCCTGCGCCTCCGCCGTGGCTCGCACCAGCCGGTTCTCCACGGCAGTATCGTCCTCGTGGAGCTCTCTGATTTCCGTTTCCAACCGTGTGAAGATGGGCATACGAGCAGTCTCCTTTCCTGAAACCCGATCGATCTAGGCCGCTTGTAGCTCCCCGTGCTCTGGCCGCGCCTCCTCGCGGCCGTCCTGGGGCTCTTTCGCCTCCGCCTCCGCCAGGGCCTCCGCGATCTGCTGCCGCGCGATAGAGCGGATCGCCGCGCGGAACCGCTGATAGTACGGGTCCTGGTGTAAGCTCGTGACATCGAAGGGCGGTGTGTTCATGCCGCCTCCTCCTTCGCCTCATCCAGCGCCACAACGAGGGCCTCTAGCGCCGCGTCCACGGCCGGCGTCCAGCCGAGGGCCGCGCGGATGCGCGCATCCCAGTCGGGATTGGCGAAGATCTTCCCCGTCTCGATCTCGGACAGGTACCGAGGATCGATTCCGGTTATCTCGCGCACCTGACGTTGGCTCATGCCCCGTACTGCGCGCACCACACGAAGCCCTGTGCCGAAGTCCATACCTGGGATCACCTCATGATGCTCATCGGTTCTGATTCCAATGGTATCACAACCTGAGCCGGAAGTCAAGCCCTTTTAGAATGATTCACCAAGGTTCATGATATAATCCTTCTGATCGAAGCGCTCCAGCGGCGGCGCGTCGAGCTCGATCGCGTGGCGAACAGCGAACGGGCCAACCTGCAGGCCGTGCTCGACGGCCTGCAGAACCTAGCATCCACCGTGCGCGGCGCTGCGCCCGCCCACCAGCGGGAGGCGCTGGGTGAGTCTGGTGTGTTTGGTGAGTCTGTTTCACCCAGAGGCAGAATGAATCCGGAACACACACAGCCAGGGGTGAAAGTGACTCATTTGGACTCACAGACTCACCCGAGCGGCAACGGCAATGCGCAGGCGACGCCCTGGACGGAAGGCCCGAAGCGCATGTCGCCGGATATGGACCTGGTGCGCGAGTACGAGGCCTCGGGGAAGACCCGAGAGGAGGCAATCAAGGCGGCGCTTATCGAGATGGGGCGCCGTGAGATTTACGGGCACCTAGACACCCCCGGCACCGGCGGCATTGTTGCCTCCAGGCACCTCCCGGTCTATGAGCCACAAACTCGGGAGGGGGGTGCACAATGTATTCTCTCTACCTCTCCAGAGAGGGGAGGGAAAAACGGAGACCGTGAAACACAGTCCACAACCCAACCCGTGTTTGTGGCTCATAGACCGGGTTGCCGCTCGGGTGAGTCTGTGAGTCCAAATGAGTCACTTTCACCCCTGGCTGTGTGTGCTCCGGATTCATTCTGCCTCTGGGTGAAACAGACTCACCAAACACACCAGACTCACCCGGCGCCGTCTCTTCGGGGCGCTTGCCGCCGCGCGCGTCGAGCTCGATCGCGTGGCGAACAGCGAACGGGCCAACCTGCAGGCCGTGCTCGACGGCCTGCAGAACCTAGCATCCACCGTGCGCGGCGCTGCGCCCGCCCACCAGCGGGAGGCGCTGGGGGCCGTGTTCGAGCGCCTCGAGGTGTTGGGTGGCCAGATAGCGCGCTGGACGCCGCGGGCCTGGTGCAGGCCGTTTTTCTGACTCTGGCCTCAGTGTCGCTTCGGCCCGACGCGTTGCCCCGAGTCCAGCCAGGGGCACTAAATCGGCTCATAACGACACTGGGGCCGGCGATGGACAAGATGCGGCTCGGAGAGTGATCTCCGAGCCGTGTCTCGTGTCGGGGCGGGGGGTTCGCGCTAGGCGTTCTGCTCGTCGCCCTCCTGGCTCTCACCCTCCCCCTCATCCTCGCGGATCCCCTTGGCCCAGTCCACGAGCTCCGCGATCGGGGCGCTAGCCACCCAGTCGTAATGCTCGTCCTCGTTGGGCCAGTCGTACTCAATGAACAGATCGTAGTAGGGCTCAAGCGCGGGCGTGGCGTTGACGCGGGCGACGGCGCGGTCGTAAGCGGTGGTCATGTTGCCCTCCTGTTGGTACATTCTGTCCACTGCCGTCTCGATGACGGCGGTACGGT
>JAKJGY010000086.1 GCA_022704145.1 Verrucomicrobiota bacterium | reverse complement strand
TTTCCGGCGCGCGGGCCGTCCCCTTCCTCGCGGCCGCCGCAGGCGCCGCGGCCGCCCTCTGGCGGCACCGCCTGTCAGGCCCCGTCGCGCCAGACGCCGAGGCCGCCGTGCTCCTCGACCCCGCACGCCCCGACCCCGCCCTGCTGCGCGACGCCCTCGACCGCGCCCTGGCACACGCCTGCGAGCGCCGCCGCCCCGTCCGCCTGCGGCTCACGGCCCTCCGCCGCCAGCACGACCGGCCAGCCCTGACGCTCGACCTCTCCCGCGAAGGCCACGCCGTGCTGCTGTGCGGCACGCGCCCCTGCCGCCTCAGCCGTCCCGGCGCCTGGATCCCCGACCACCCCCTCCCGCTCAGCCTGCCCCATGACCGCAGCCTCACCCTGCTGTTCTGCCCCGCCTCCGGCGGGCGCGCGCACGTCTCGCCCGACCGCTGCGCCGCACCGCTCAGGCCTCGCCACTGGCTCGCCCTCGCCGCCGTCGTCGCCCTCGCCTGCGCCCTCGACCTGCCCGCCGCGCTAGCCGCGGCCCTGGGCTTCGCGTGCCAGGCCCGCCTGGCCGAACAGCAGGCCCAGCGTGCGCAGCAGGATCCGGGCGTCTAACGCCCACGAGGCGTTCGCCAGATAATAGGCGTCCAGCAGGCACATCTCCTCGAACGTCCGCGCGTTGCGCCCGGACACCTGCCACAGCCCCGTCATGCCGGGCCGTCCGTCCAGCCGCAGCCCGTGACACGGCCGCGTGTAATGCCACGACTCCTCCGCCGGCAGAGGCCGCGGCCCCACAAGGCGCATATCCCCTAGCGCGACATTGAACAGTTGCGGCAGCTCGTCCAGGAACGTGCGCCGCAGACGCGCGCCCAGACGCGTCACACGCGGGTCGTTCTCCAGCTTGAAAAGCCGCCCCCGACGCCCGGAACGGCGCTGCAGCCGCCCCTGGAGCTGCTCCGAACGCCGGACCATCGTACGGAACTTATACAGCGTGAACGGCCGCCCGCCCTGACCGTACCGCTCCTGAAGGAACAGGACCGGCCAGCCGTCGCACAGCCAGACAGCCACTCCCACCCCAACCAGAAGCGGCGCGCAGGCCGCCAGCAGCAGCCACGCGACCGCACGCTCCCACCCGGCCGCCCGGCGGACACCCCCGCGCCGCGACGGAAAGACATAGCAGCCCGCATACGCGCCGCGCCCGTTCGGCCGGCACCCCCCGGGACCGGCCAGCACAGGTACGCACACCGCCGGCACGGCGGCGTCCGCACCCTCTTGCGCAGCGGCCTGCAAGAACGCCAAGACCTCCCCCGCCGTCGCGCCCGCCCCCTTTTGAAAAACCGCGACCATCGTGAAATCATGGTAGCCGCAGACCGGGCCACGCTTCAAGCCCCGATTGCACGCTCACCGTTTTCACTACAGCCACGCTTGACTTGTAGCCCCTGATCCGCTTAAATCTTCCCGTTCGCATGAATAGCCACCCCCTTTATCGGTTTTACTGGAGCTACTTTAGGTCGCCGGACACACGGTTCGGGTCGGCCCGGTAGTCTCTTGCGAATCGGGAACAGACTTGAATGAACCGCGTGTCCGGCGAAGGGCACGCGGTTTTATTTTTTAACACCACAAAGAAAGCAGTCAGACAACGCCATGATCATCGTCCTCAAGCGCCACGCCTCCGAAACCGACATCGCCACCGTCAGCGACCTCGTCTGCTCGCTGCGCTATCAGCCGCGCCTCATCCGCGGCGTGGAGCAGACCGTCATCGCCTGCATCGGCGACGAACTCAGCAACCGCTCGCTCGAAGTGCTGCGCAACCTGCCCGCCGTCGAGTCCGTCTTCCCCGTGCAGAAGAAGTTCAAGCTGGTCGCGCGCGAATACCACCCGGCCGACACCGTGGTGAATGTCGGCGGGGTCCTGCTCGGCGGCGGCCATATCCCCGTCATCGCGGGCCCCTGCGCCATCGAGAGCTACGACCAGTTCCGCGCCGCCGTCCAGGACCTGACCCGCTGCGGCGTCCGGCTCCTCCGCGCCATGCCCTTCAAGCCCCGTACCTCGCCCTACGACTTCCAGGGGCTCAAGCTCGACGGCGTCAAGATCATGCGCGACATCCGCAGCGAGTTCGACGTCGCCATGGTCTCTGAGGTGCCCGGCCCCGCCCAGATCGAGATCCTGCGCGACGTCTGCGACATGTTCCAGATCGGCGCGCGCAACGCCCAGAACTACGACCTGCTCGAGCACATCGCACGCGCCGGGAAACCCGTGCTGCTCAAGCGCGGTATGGCCAGCACGGTGGAGGAGTGGCTCACGGCCGCCGAATACCTGGTCGTCAACGGCTGCCACCAGGTGGTGCTGTGCGAGCGCGGCCTGCGCTCGTTCGACAAGGCCACCCGTAACCTGCTCGACCTCGGGGCGGTCGCCGTGGCGCGCCAGCTCTCGCACCTGCCCGTGGTGGTCGACCCCAGCCACGCCGCGGGCACGCGCAGCCTGGTGCCCGCGCTCGCCCGCGCCGGACTCGCCGCAGGCGCCGACGGCCTGATCGTCGAAGCCCACCCCGACCCCGTCAACGCCTACAGCGACGCCTCGCAGCAGCTCGAGTCCTCCACGTTCGAGACCTTCCTCAAGGACCTGGCCCCGTGGATCGAACTCGCCCGCGCACAGCGTGCGCGCGACGCCGCCAACCTCTAAGCCACCCCTCAGCACCCATGACACCCATCCTCTACCTCGGGCCGGAAGGCACACACTCCCACGAGGCGGCCCTGCGCCACTTCGGGCCGGACGCGCCGCTCACCCCCTGCCTCTCCCTGTACGACGCGTTCGAACGCCTCTGCGAGCCCAACGCCCGGCCGCGGCCAGTCGCGGTCGTCCCTGTCGAGAACTCCAGCGAGGGCCCGGTCACGCAGACGCTCGACCAGCTCGCCACCTATCCCGGAGTGACGATCACCGAAGGGTTCTCACTCCCGATCCGACACCACCTGCTCGCCCGGCCCGGACTGCGCAAGCTCGCGGCGGTCACCCGCGTCTACAGCCACCCCCAGGCCCTCGGACAGTGCCGCGCCTCGCTCCGCAAGCTCCTGCCACACGCCGAACTCCTGCCCGAGTCCAGCACCGCCGCCGCCGCACGCCGCGCCGCCGCCGAGCCCGAAAGCGCCGCCCTCGCCTCCAACGCCGCCGCACGCCTCAACGGCCTCTCCGTCCTCGCACGCGACCTGCAGGACAGCGACGCGAACGTCACCCGCTTCTTCGTCCTGACAGCCAGCCGCCGCGCCGCACGCCCCGCCCCGCGCGCCGGCGAGACCCGCTCGCTCATCCACCTCGTCATCGGCAACCGCCCCGGCGCGCTGCTCCATGCGCTCGCGCCGTTCGACGCCGCCGGCGTCAACCTGACCTTCATCCAGAGCCGCCCCCTGCCCGGCAGACCCTGGGAGTACGGCTTCTTCATCGAGGCCGTCACCGACTGGCGCGCCCCCGCCGCCGAGGCCGCCTGGCGCCTGGTGCTGGCCCTTTCCGAATCCGGTCGCCGGATCGGCACCTACCCGGTGACTTAACCCCCCCTTGTAAACACCCCCTCTCGTATGAATAAGCTCGCACAGCTCCGCAACATCATCGCCTCGCTCGACGAGACCCTCGTACAGGCTTTCTGCTCGCGCTTCGCGTTCCGGCTCAACGCCGAACTCTACAACGAGCTGAAACGGCCGCTCTCGACCAGCGAGACCGCCACCCTCTTCGGCTCGGCCACCACCATCGCCGGCCGCGCCCATGTCCTGCGGCCGCTCTACGTCAACACGCTCCTGCCGGTGCTCTGCGAGCCAGGCACAGACGACGACCGCCGCAAATGTATCGCCACCGACACCAACTGCCTCAACGCGCTCGTCCAGCGGCTCAACCTCTCGGTACACGTCGCCGCGCTCAAGCTCGAGGAGATTCCCGAGTCGCTGCGCGTGCCCCTCCAGAACCGCGACCCGGCTCAGATGGAGACCGCCATCACCAACCACGCCGTCGAGGCCGACGTCATCACCCGCATCCTCGACATGTCGCGCGAACGCCACGCGTCAGCCGCCCTGCCGCAGCGCATCGCACGCCTGTATGAGGCCTGGATCATTCCGATCTCCCGCAAGATCCAGGTCCACGACCTGCTCGCCAAACACCGCGCGCCCTGAGACCATGAACCCAAACCCGACAACCGGCGCCGCCTGCCGGCGCACTCCCGGCCGCGCGGCGGAGCGCTTCGCCCCGCCCCCGCCCAGACGCCTCCCCCGCCGCTCCGGCAACACTTTCGGACACGCCGGTTTTCCGGTTGACTTCCCCTCGCTGTTTCTATATAAAGAAACGACGAACCGAGGGCGGCAGGCCTTCAAGAACGCCGTACCGGCTCCCACTCTCGCTACCGTGAACTTCAGTAACTAAGGAACGCCCATGATCCTCGACACCTTCCCCTCCCGCGACACCTTCCAGGGCCTGCTGCAGACCTCGACCGTCGTGCCGGTCGGCGTCAAGATCCTCGCCGACACCGAGACGCCGGTCTCTGTCCTGGCCCGCTTCGCCCACGACCGCGCCAATGTCTTCCTGCTCGAAAGCGCCGAGGGCGGCGAGCGCTGGGGCCGTTTCAGCTTTATGGGGATCTCCGCGCGCGCCAACATCACCGTCTACCGCAACGACGTCGTCGTGCGCCAGGACATCACCGAGCGGCGTATCCCGCACCACCAGGACCCCCTCGCCGTGCTGCGCGCCCTCATGAAGCCGTACTCGCTCGCCGAGATACCCGGCCTGCCCCGCTTCTGCGGCGGCCTCGTCGGCTGCTTCGCGTATGAGATGATCCACTTCTTCGAGCCCCGCGTGCCGAACACCCTGCCCCCCGAACAGCCCCTGGCGGAGTTCATCATCCCCGACACCCTGCTGATCTTCGACAACACCGCGCACACGCTGGCCGTGCTCGCCCTCGCCTTCCGCGAGGACGGCCCGGCCGACGCGCTCTACGACGCCGCCGTCGCCCGCGTTCAGGAGCTGCTCGAGACGCTCGCCAAGCCGGCCGATGTCGCCATGCACCTCCACAAGCGCACCGTCAAGATGCCCGAGCCCGTACACTCGCCCGACTACTTCAAGGGCCTGGTGGAAAAGGTCAAACGCCATATCTACGAGGGCGACATCATCCAGTGCGTCATCTCACAGAGCTTCGTCGGACCGGCGCCGGACGATCTGGTCAGCCTCTACCGCGCGCAGCGCTACGTCAACCCCTCGCCCTACCTCTTCTTCCTCAAGACGCCCTCCTGCACGCTCATCGGCTCCTCCCCCGAAACCATGATCCGCCTCGACACCCGCACCGCCTGCCTGCGCCCGATCGCCGGCACGCGCCCGCGCGGAGCCACCGAACAGGAGGACCGCAAGAACGCCGACTCGCTGCTCCAGGACGAGAAGGAGCGCGCCGAACACCTCATGCTCGTCGACCTCGGCCGCAACGAGCTGGGGCGCGTCGCCCTGCCCGGAACCGTGCAGGTCACCGACCTCATGGTCGTCGAGCGCTACTCGCACGTCATGCACCTCGTCTCAAACATCACCGCCGATATCGAGCCCGCCTACGACGCCTTCGACCTCTTCCGGTCGTCCTTCCCCGCCGGCACGCTCAGCGGCGCCCCCAAGATCCGCGCCATGGAGATCATCGCCGCGCTCGAGGACACCCCCCGCGGGCCGTACGGCGGCGCCGTCGGCTATTTCTCCTTCGACGGCAACATGGATTTCTGCATCTGCATCCGTACCGCGATCGCCGAGCACGGGCGGCTCACCATCCGCGCCGGCGCCGGTATCGTGGCCGACTCCGATCCCGACTACGAGCACCGCGAGACCGTCAATAAGGCGGGCGCTATGTCCCGCGCGATCGAGCTGCTCAAACTCGTCCAAGAAAAAGAAGCCAAAATCAAACGCGCCTAAGCCGAGGTCCCCCCATGATCCTGATGATCGACAACTACGACTCGTTCACCTACAACCTCGTCCAGTACCTGCGCGAGATGACGCCCGACGTCACGGTCGCCCGCAACGACGCGCTCACCGTCGCGCAGATCGAGGCGCTGAAGCCCGCCGCCATCGTCATCTCGCCCGGCCCCGGACGCCCCGAGGACGCCGGCGTCTCGTGCGAGACCATCCGCACCTTCGCCGGACGCATCCCGCTCCTCGGCGTCTGCCTCGGCCACCAGGCGATCGGCCTGACCTTCGGCGGCACCGTCACCTACGCCAAGCGCCTGATGCACGGCAAGACGTCGGACATCA
The DNA here is from genome assembly GCA_022704145.1 of Verrucomicrobiota bacterium. GTDB lineage: Bacteria > Verrucomicrobiota > Kiritimatiellia > RFP12 > UBA1067 > JAKJGY01. The sequence continues at coordinate 9,938 of JAKJGY010000086.1, read as the reverse complement.
CCTGCGACGGCGAAGGCCTTTTCAAGGGCCTCGGCGACCGCCCGTTCAAGGCCATGCGCTATCACTCGCTCGTGGTCGACCGCGCCTCCCTGCCCGACTGCCTGGCCGTGACCGCCGAATCCGAGGACGGCGAGATCATGGGCCTGCGCCACAAGGAGCACCTCGTCACCGGCATCCAGTTCCACCCCGAATCGATCATGACGCCGGTCGGCAAGCGCATCCTGCGCAACTTCCTCAAGCTCGCCAACGTCTAAACGGCCCGCCCGCCCACCCCTGACGCGAGAGACCCTATGAACACCACCGCCCTGCTCAAGAAGCTCATCGCCCGCCAGAACCTCACCGAACTCGAGACGCACGAGGCCGTGACCGCCATCCTCGCAGGCGAACTCACCGAAGGCCAGATCGGCGCCTTCCTCGCCACCCTCGCCGCCAAGGGCGAGACCGTCGACGAGGTCTCCGGCGGCGCGCGCGCCATGCGCGCCGCCGCCACCCGCGTCCAGTCGCTCGTCCCCAACACCCTCGACACGGTCGGGACCGGCGGCGACGGCGGCATGACCTTCAACGTCTCGACCACCGTCGCCTTTGTCGCGGCGGGCGCAGGCGCCACCGTCGCCAAACACGGCAACCGCGCCAGCTCCGGCAAGAGCGGCAGCGCCGACTGCCTGGAGCAGCTCGGGCTCAACCTCGCCGCCGCCCCCGAACTCATGGAGCAGGCGCTTAACGAGATCGGCGTCGCCTTCCTCTTCGCCCCCTCTTTCCATAAGGCCATGCGCTTCGCAGGCCCGGTCCGCAAACAGCTCGGCGTGCGCACGCTCTTCAACCTGCTCGGCCCCCTCACCAACCCCGCAGGCGCGCCCTGCCAGCTCATCGGCGTCTTCGCGCCCGAACTCACCGAGATCTTCGCCGAGGTGCTCAGGAAGCTCGGCTCGCGCCGCGTGCTCGTCGTCCACGGCCATGACGGCATGGACGAGATCACCCTCACCGCCAAGACCCGCTGCTCCGAACTGAAGGACGGCCGCATCCGGACCTACGACATCGACCCGACCGCCTACTTCGGCGACTACTGCCTCTCGGAGGAACTCGAGGGCGGCACCCCGGCCGATAACGCCGCCCTCACGCGCGCCATCCTGTCGGGCCAGCTCCAGGGCCCGAAACGCAACATCGTCCTGCTCAACGCCGCCGCCTCCCTCCTCTCCGCCAACCTCGCCGCCGATATCGAGGAGGGCCTGCGCCTGTCGGTCGACGCCATCGACTCCGGCGCCGCCCTCGACAAGCTCGAACGCCTGATCGCCTTCTCACACCAGTAGTGCCGCAACAGGCCGCCACCCTGTACGTCTGACATGTCCTTCCTCCCCTCCATCCTAACCGCCAAACGCGACGCGATCGCCGCCGCGAAAGCCCGCCTGCCGCAGCCGGAGGTCGAACGCCGCGCCGCCGCCCGCCGCGGCTTCCGCGGCTTCGCCGCCGCGCTTGACCGCCCCGGCGTCCGCGTGGTCGCCGAGTTCAAGCGCGCCTCGCCCTCCCAAGGCGACATCCGCCCCGGCCTCGACCCCGCCGCCACCGCCCGCGCCTACGAGCAGGGCGGCGCCGCCGCACTCTCCATCCTCACCGAGGCGGCCTTCTTCAAAGGCTCGGACGAGGACCTGCGGCGCGCACGCGAGGCCGTCGCCCTCCCCGTCCTGCGCAAAGACTTCATCCTCGACCCCTACCAGGTCTACGAGGCCGCCGCCCTGGGCGCGGACGCCCTGCTGCTGATCGTCCGCATCCTGGACGACGCGCAGCTCCACGCCCTCCACCGCCTGGCCCTCGGACTCGGCCTCGACGTGCTCACCGAAATCTTCGACGAGGCCGACGCCGCGCGCGCCCGCGCGCTCGGCGCCACCTTGGTCGGCATCAACAACCGCGACCTCGCGCAGTTCACGACCGACCTCTCGCGCGCGACGCGCCTCGCCACGCTCCTGACCCCCGGAACCGCCACCGTGGCCCTGAGCGGCATCCGTACCGCCGCCGACATCCGGCTCTCCGTGGCGGGCGGCCTCCGCCGCTTCCTGGTGGGCGAGACCCTGATGCGGGCGCCCGACCCCGCCGCCGCCTTGCGCGACTGGCTCGCGCCCGCAGCAGCGCCCGACACCCAACCTGCGACCCCCAGCGTATGACCCTCTCCAACCTCAAGATCTGCGGCATCACCACGCGCGACACGGCGCTCTTCTGCGCTGAGGCCGGCGTGGGCGCCCTCGGCGCGATCTTTTATGCGAAAAGCCCCCGCTACGTCAGCCCCGCCCAGGCCCGCGCCCTGTTCGAAGGCCTGCCGCCGCAGGTCGCCCGCGTCGGCGTGTTCGTCGACCGTCCCGCGGACGACCTGCTGGCCGCCGCGCACGACGCCGCGCTGACCACCGTACAGTTGCACGGCGAAGAGACCGTCGAGACCGCCCTGGCCGTCGCCGCTGCCGGCTACCGCGTCATCAAGGTCTTCAGGACGTCCGGCGCGCGCCTCCTGGCGGAGGTCCAGCGCTGGCCCGCGACCGTCGGCGCGCTCGTCGAGTGCGGCCGCGGCGCGCTGCCCGGCGGCAACGGCGCCGCCTGGGACTGGGCCGACGCCGCGCCCCTCGCCGACCTGCGGCCCTTCGCCGTCGCCGGCGGCCTGACCCCCGACACCCTTGCCAAGGCCGCACGACTCTCCCGCGCCGCAGCCTGGGATCTCAGCTCCGGCGTCGAACTCGCGCCGGGCGTCAAAGACCACGAGGCCATCGCGCGCGTGGTCGCAGCGCTCCGCGACTGCCGTCGGCTGCCGTCGACAGCCATCGACTCCTTCGATTCTGGCGATTCCCCACGATTCTGGTCGAAAACAACAAACCCTAAGCACACCTTATGAGCAACCTCCGCCTAGAAAACGTCAACATCAAATCGATCCGCCTGCTGGCCACACCCCGCGAGATGCAGCGCGCCGTCCCCCAGACCCCCGCCACACTCAATACGGTCACGCAGGGCCGCGAGACCATCGAACGGATTCTCGACGGCGAGGACCCCCGCCTGCTGGCGATCGTCGGCCCCTGCTCGATCCACAACCTCGAGGCGGCCGAGGAGTACGCGACCCGCCTCAAACGCCTCAGCGACGAGGTCTCCGACGCGATCTGCGTCGTGATGCGCGTCTACTTCGAGAAGCCCCGCTCCGTGCTCGGCTGGAAGGGCCTCATCAACGACCCCTACATGAACGACACCTTCCACATCGAGGAAGGGATCCGCATGGCCCGCCATTTCCTCGTGCGTGTCGCCGAGCTTGGCCTGCCCGCCGCCACCGAGGTGCTCGACACGCTCATGCCGCAGTATATCGGCGACCTCATCTCCTGGTCGGTCATCGGCGCACGCACCGCCGAGGCCCAGACCCACCGCGAGATCGCGAGCGGGATCTCCACCCCCGTCGGCTTCAAGAACGCCACCGACGGCTCGTTCGCCGCCGCCATCAACGGCATCCGCGCCGCCATGGGCCCGCACCACTTCCTCGGCGTCACCGAAGACGGCCTGCCCGCCGTCTTCGGCACCACCGGCAACGCCTATCCCCATATCGTGCTGCGCGGCGGCAAGCGTCCCAACTTCGACGCCGAAAGCATCGCCGCCTGCGAGGCCGCCCTCCGCGCCGAGAAGCTGCCGACCACGATCCTCGTCGACTGCAGCCACGGTAACTCCAATAAGAAGCCGGAACTCCAGGGCGCTGTGGTCAAAGACCTCCTGAACCAGCTCGAACACGGCAACCGCTCGATCCGCGGCTTCATGCTCGAGAGCCACCTGGAGTGGGGCAACCAGCCCATGGCCCAGGACCCTAAAGACCTCCGCCCCGGCTGCTCGGTCACAGACGCCTGCATCGACTGGCCCACCACCGAAGCCCTGCTGCGCGAGGCCCACGCCCGCGTTCAAACCCTGCTGGCGCGCGCGTAACCCACCCTCAACCCCTAACCCACACCTCTCCACCTATGAGTACCTCACCGTTGCAAGGACGCTATCCCGACGCCGCCGGCCACTTCGGGCCCTACGGCGGCCGTTATGTCGGCGAGACCCTGATGTCCGCCCTCACTGACCTCGAGGCCGCGTGGAACGAAGCCAAGCGCGACCCCGCCTTCCTGGCCGAGTTCCGCTCCATGCTCGCCAACTACGCCGGCCGACCCACCCCGCTCGACTTCTGCGAGCGCCTCTCCGACCACATCGGCGGCGCGCGTATCTACCTCAAGCGCGAGGACTGCGCCCACACCGGCGCGCACAAGATCAACAACGTCGTGGGCCAGGGCCTGCTCGCACGCCGCATGGGCAAGAAGCGCGTCATCGCCGAGACCGGCGCAGGCCAGCACGGCGTGGCCACCGCCACCATCGCCGCACGCTTCGGCATGGGCTGCAAGATCTTCATGGGCGCCGAGGACGTGCGCCGCCAAGCCCCCAACGTCCTGCGCATGCGCCTGCTCGGCGCCGAGGTCGTGCCCGTCACCTCCGGCACCAGCACCCTCAAGGACGCCATGAACGAGGCCCTGCGCTACTGGGTCGCGGAGGTCGAGCACACCTTCTATATCATCGGCACCGTCTCCGGCCCCCACCCCTACCCCGCCATGGTGCGCGACCTCCAGCGCATCATCGGCGACGAGGCGCGCCAGCAGATGCTCGACCGTACCGGCCGCCTGCCAGACCTGCTCGTGGCCTGCGTCGGCGGCGGCAGCAACGCCATGGGCCTCTTCTACCCGTTCCTCGACGACGCCTGCGAGATGCTCGGCGCGGAGGCGGCGGGCGAGGGCCTCGACACGCCGCACCACGCCGCCTCGATCACCGGCGGCTCGCCCGGCGCGCTGCACGGCGCCATGACCTACCTGCTGCAGAACGACGAGGGCCAGATCCAGGAGGCCTGGTCGATCTCCGCCGGACTCGACTACCCCGGCGTCGGCCCCGAGCACGCCCTGCTCCACGACCTCGGCCGCGTGCGCTACGACGGCGTCACCGACCGCGAGGCGGTCGAGGCCTTCAAGCTGCTCTGCAAGTACGAAGGCATCATCCCCGCGCTCGAAAGCTCCCACGCGCTGGCCGCCGCGCTCAAGGAAGCCGCCCGGCGCCCGAAAGACCAGGCCGTCCTGGTCTGCCTGTCCGGCCGCGGCGACAAGGACCTCGACCACATCATGGCCTACATGAAGGCGAACAACCTGCTCACCGCTCCCGCATGATTGTTCTTGCCGGGAACGCGGATCGCACGTATTATCGCTAATATTTCATACGTACTAGAGGTTGTTATGTCCTTGACCAAATTGACCTTGAGCGTGGATCCGCTGGTGGTTGCCCAGGCACGCCGCCTGTCAGCCGATCAGAAGACCAGCATTTCCGCTCTTTTCTCCAGATTCATTTCCACCATGGCTGCACCCGCACCGGCGCACCGCGCCCATTCGCCCGTCACACGCCGCGCGCTGCGCTTGGCCGCGGGAAAGAAAGCCCCGCCGAAAGAATGGGATTACCGAACCGAGCTGGCTGACCTTCTCTCGGATGAAGCGGACGCATGAAATGAAACTCTTTCTCGACACCAACATCCTTCTAGACGTACTGCTGGCACGTCCCGAATTCTGTGGTGACTCCGCCTTAGTCTGGGATTATTGCGAGAGCAATCGGGCTCAAGGGTTCGTGTCATCCATCAGCGTGAGCAACGCCCACTACATTCTCAGCAAGCGTCTCGGGAAGGACAAAGCACTCGCCGGCGTCAAACTGGCACTCAGCCTTTTTGAGGTCGTCCCCGCAGACAAACCCCTTCTCATTCACGCGACGACACACCCTCGGCCCGACTTCGAGGATGTCATCCAGATGCTGTCGGCCAAACAGGCCGCGGCGGATTACCTAATTACCCGCGACCCCCACCACTTCAAGACCTCCCACGTGCCCGTTCTCTCTCCCGCTGAATTCGTCCGCAGACAGACCGACTGACATTATGGACACCCCGGAAACTAATAATACCCAGACCGTTGAGACCGCCTTCCGTTTTTCGGAAGATGTGCATTCGTCTTGGGATGAAGAAATTGGCAAAACATGGGATCTGCTGTCCTCTCTCTCTGACGCGGTGCTGAAGGAATCCATACGCTGGAAAGACAAACTTCCCTACCACATCAACCTGCTGGACATCCTGTGTCCTGGCGAAACCGACCACAGCAAAATCCTGCGCCAACTCCTCCGCTTTAAGACGCCGGAAGGAAACTACGAGATTCTCAAGAGCCTGATCGCTTTCATACAGGAAACGACCGGGAAGTTCAATGGGATAGCGATTTCAAAGCCCGAGATTTCAACAGAAACGGGGCATATCGACTTGTGGATTAGGGAGCGCGGTCGTTACGCCCTTATTTTTGAGAACAAGTCCAACTGGGCGGGAGACCAACCAAATCAACTAGCGCGGTATATCCGCACGGTCGGCGAACACGGATACTCGGAACAGCAGATTTACGTCCTGTATCTACCTCCGGACGCCTCCAAGCAACCGGAGGATCAAGCGTGGTTCGCTCGGGATACCCACAGCAGCCTCAAAGAAGAGTTCGAAGCCCGCTATGTGAGTTTCTCATTCCGCGAGGGAGTCCTTCCATGGCTCAAGGAACACGTGTTGCCACATGTCCGCAACAAAGACGCGCACTTGTCATCAGCCGTGGCACAGTACATCGATCACTGGGAAGGGCGGTCTGGATTGCGGGCCAGCGAGAAAGGAAAGAACATGAGCATTGAGAACATTGTGAAGCAAAAGTTGTGCATATCATCTGAGCCGACGAAGTTTCTCGACGAGCTGAAGGCTTTGAAGCAAAAAAGCGCTGAGTTCAGCGCGTTAATGGGCCACTTGTCAAATATTGAGAAGACCCTGCTGATCGCTCATGCCATTCCTCTGCAAATGTTGTTTTGGGCCGACTTGGCAGGGCAGTTGCGGCAAAAAGGATACGAGATTAGCGTACAGACGCCTGACGCTGATCTATCGCGCCAAGTGGATGAGTATTACAGGAAAGATAATGACACTTGGCCTGGATTCCAGTTTCCCTTCTATACGTCGGATTCTACGTCAAAAACTTATCAGTTCCGAATCGAAATCGGCAAAGATTGGTATTATGGCTTTCGCAAACTGCGACACAAAGCAAAAGACGACATCATGGAAGCCTGTGTGAGAGATCGTCGCGGGCAAGCCAACGATTGGTGGTTCAAGTACACCCATCCAACACCGCAATACGCGCTGAATTTCCGAACATTTGATTCTCCCGGGTTCAGCAACCTCATGGATCCCAACAAGCGCGAGGTCTTCATGAGCGGACTCGCCGAAGAGATTCACGCCTACATCCAAGACTTCCTCCGTATTGCCAAAGAGCGAGGTCTCTAGGCTCTGGCTGTTTTCTCTCAACTCCTAACTCCTAAATTCTTCTTATGAACCGCATTGATCAGACTTTCCTGAATCTCGCCGCCGCCAACCGCAAGGCGCTCGTCGCCTTCCTGACCGCCGGCGACCCGGACTTCGACGCCAGCCTCGCGATCCTCCGCGCCGCCTGCGCCGCGGGCGTGGACGTGCTGGAGCTGGGCGTGCCCTTCTCCGACCCCACCTGCGACGGCCCGGTCATCCAGATGGCCTCCGAACGAGCGCTGAAGGCCGGCATGTCACTCTCGCGGACACTGCGCCTCGCGGCCGAGCTGCGCAAGACCGTCGAGACGCCGATCGTGCTCTTCAGCTACTACAACCCGTTCTTCAAGTACGGCCTGGAGCGGCTGGCCCGGGAGGTCGCGCAGGCGGGCATCGACGGCCTGCTCGTCGTCGACCTGCCGCCCGAGGAGGCCGGCCCGCTGACCGCCGCCCTCGCGGGTAAAGACATCCACCTGATCCGTCTGGCGGCGCCGACCTCCAGGCCCGAGCGCATCCGCATGCTGGCGGAGGGCGCGGGCGGGTTCCTCTACCTGATCAGCCGCACCGGCGTCACCGGCACCGGCGGGCTCGACTACGCCGAGGTCGCGCGCCACGCGGCGGCGGTCAAGGCGGTCTGCCCCCACCCGGTCTGCATCGGCTTCGGCGTCAGCAGCGCCGCCGACACGCGCGCGCTCGCCCCCCTGGCCGACGGGGTGATCGTGGGCTCGGCCCTCGTGCGCCTGATCGAGCAGGCCCCGGCTGACGCCGACCTGCCCGCGCTCGTGGCCGCCAAGCTCAACGAGCTGCGCCAGGGCCTCGACGGCTGAGACGCACGCCAGCCGCTCAGAGCGCCTCGACCCTGACCAGGTCGAACGCGGGCTCCTCATACGGGTGGGCGGCGCGCAGCGCCGCCACGACCTTCGCGGCCAGCGCCTCCTCGCACAGCAGCTCCACACGGACCTCCGCCACGCGCGCCACCGCGCCTGCCTCGCCGATAAACGGCCGGCTGCCCTCCAGCGGCCGGAACTGCCCCTGTCCCAGCACCTGCCAGCAGCAGCGGTCGTACCCCCTGTACCGTCCCGCGCCTGCGGCGAAGAGCGCCTCCTTCACCGGCTCCAGATGCGACTCCGGGATATAGACCGTCAGCTTCAGCATGCCGCACGCCCCGCGCCTAGGCCTTGTCCGCGATATCCTCGACCGCCTGACGGAACTGCTCCGCATCCGTGAAGCGGCGGTAGACCGAGGCGAAACGGATGTAGGCCACCTCGTCCAGCCGGTGCAGCCGCACCATCACCGCCTGCCCGATCCGCTCGGACTGGACCTCGCCCTCACCCTCAAAGCTCTCGATCACCTGGTCGACCAGGTCATGAAGCTGGTCCGCGCTCACCGGCCGCTTCTCACAGGCCCGCGTCAGCCCGCGCTCGATCTTCAGGCGGCTGAACTCCTCACGCCGACCGTCGCGTTTGATCACCCGCAGCTCGTCCTTGACGAGTTCCTCGTACGTCGTGAACCGGTGCTCGCAGGCGAGGCACTGGCGCCGCCGCCTGATGGAGGCGCCCTCGCGGGCCGCCCGGCTGTCGAGAACCTTGTCGTCCAGATGCCCACACTTGGGACACTTCATGCGTCGGCCCTCCGTACCGCTCCGGCAGCCCGCCTCACAGGCCGCCCGTCACGGCCATCGTCCGGTCGATAATCGTATTGACCGTCAGGTCCTTGAGCATGCAGCTCGCCGGGATCGTGAGGTTGGCCACGTGCTCGAGGTGGGCCTCGGGCAGGTCCATACCGTACACCACCGCGCGCGTGCCACGCGTGACCGGCAGGCGCTTCAGCATCGCGACCACCTCGTCCGCGCTCATCCCCTCCAGCTCGAGCCGCATCACCACGGCGTCGGGCTTGGACGTGACGCAGGCCTCAAGCGCCTCCGGCCCGCTCGCGACGCCCACCGCCTCGAAGCCCACGCTCGCGAACTCGGCCAGCAGCCGCCCGCGCAGGGCCGCGTCACCCTCGGCCACCACCAGGCGCCGCGCCGCCTTCGGCGGAGCCCCGCGATAGCCCTCGCCCGCGCACATGAACAGCACCCGCCCCACCTCGAGGAGCAGGTCGGCCGGGTCGCACGGCTTGGAGATGAACCCCGCGATCTGCTTGTCCGCGAAAAACTCGGCCATCGAGGCGCGCGCCGTCAGCACCAGCACCGGCACCAGCGTGCTGCCGTCCGGGTTGGTGATGCGGTCCAGAAAGCCCTTGCCTCCCATGCCCGGCATCCCCATGTCGAGGATGATCAGGTCCGGCTGGAACGGCCGCATCTTGACCAGCGCGTCCTCGCCACTCGACGCGCACAAGACCTCGTATCCCTCAAAGCCCAGAAAATCGGCCAGCGTCTCCAGCAGGCTCGGGTCGTCATCCACCACCAGCAGTTTGCGCTTGTTCGTATCCATAATTGCGCTCCAGTGTAGCGCGTTTCCGTGACCCCGTAAAGGCCTGTCCTACGCCCACCAGCAATTCGGGCGCACCCGATTCACTGACTTCAGGCGAAGACGGAGAGCATGGCCCTGCCCCCCCCCCC
>JAKJGY010000004.1 GCA_022704145.1 Verrucomicrobiota bacterium | reverse complement strand
GCCGGTTCAGCTCGAACGCCAGCTTGCGGCTTCCCTGGTACAGGCCGCAATCCAGAAGGATCCGCCGCCCGGCCGCCTCGACCAGATGCATCGACCCGGTCGTCGTCTGCGCCGCCCCGAAAAACGTGACCTTGATCATCCCCGCCCTCCTACGGCCTGTCCACGCACCCCGCCCATCCGCGCGCCGACTCAGGCGCGCCACGCCTTAGTCGGCCGAGCCGCCGAGACCCGTCCAGACCGCCTTCGGCCGGTCGATGTTCAGCGACTGCACGCGCCAGTAATACGTGACGCCCGGAGTGTGGCCCTTCAGCGCCACCTCGAGAACCGCCGCGCCCGGATCCGCGCGCGGCGGCGTCACCGTGAGGCGCTTCCACCGCTTCCAGACGCGCTTCACCGGATCGAAGGCCCAGACCTCCAGCGCGTACTTCTCGGCGTGGATCGCCGACGTGAACCGGTAGGTCTCCACCGCGCCCGCCGCGACGAACGTCGTCGCGGGCGCCAGCGGCGAGGGCTGCTGCGGCAGCACCAGATCCCGCGTGAACGCCGTCCACTCCGGCTCCATGACCGTCGCGGCGCGCACCGGGCGCGTCTCGCCGGACGGCAACGTGAAGACGCCCGCCGTACGGGCGTAGCCCAGACGCCAGCGGTAGCTCCCCTGCGGCAGCGTGGCCGGCGGCACCCAGCCCGCCGCGCCGGGCGGCAGCTTGACCTTCTTGTACGGCTTCCAGACCCAATTGCGCGTGCTCAGCTTCTGCAGCTCGACCAGCACGGTCGTGACCGGCGGCCCCATGGACTCCGACGGCGGAACGAACGCGAACGCGGGCTTGAGCGCGCGCGTCTCGCCCGCCGGATGGCGCGACGGCCCGTCCAGTCCGGTCATCGCCTCCGCCAGCGCCGCCACCAGGTTCGTGGGCGTCAGCGCATACCCCACCGTCCCTCCCGTGGCCCCGGCGAGCGCCGTAAACTGTCCGGCGGTGTCCGTATCCGGACCGACGCACACCGCGTGGACCGCAACCTTTTGCGTCAGCCCGCCCCAGAGCGCCAACACGTCGGCATAGGCAAGGCCGCCCACCCACGGCTCAGGATTGTGGCCGGGCGCGTCGCCCACCAGCACGATGCGCCGCTCGGCATGCTCACGCCACGCACCGATGCCGGTGCCCGCGAACGCCTGCGCCACAGCCGAGAAGACCGCCTCCTCACGGTCCATGCCGCCGTCCGCCTGAAGCGACGCGACCGCCGCCAGCATCACGTTGGTGTCCGCCGTAAACGGGCACCGCACCTGTGTGATCCAGTCGTTGGTGGCGCTTGTAGGCGGCCCCGGCTGGTCACGGTAGTCGATCACCGCCACCCGCAAATCATCATATCTTCCGACCAGCCCAGCCAGCAGGTTGCTGACCGAACCCTTCAGCGCGTCGATCTCGTCCCACATGCTGTTGGTGGTGTCGACCATCAGGCAGAGATCCAGCGGCCGCGAGGTCTTGAGCGTCTCGGCCCACCGGTTACCCAAAAGCGCCGAGCCCTGATAGGTGGCGCCAGCCGCGAAGAGGTCATCATAATCGACCAGGTAACGCACCCCGTTGCGCAGCGGCCACGGGTCGTTCAGGCTCACGAGATCCCCGTCCGCGTAACCGTCGAGCACCAGCACGTGCCCGCCCACGTCCCGGCCGCCCGAGTCCAGCCAGCGGACCGCCAGCAGCGCCGGACGGCCGCCGTCAATCTCGGCCCTGACGTCGTCCCGGGTGAGGGCCGCACCCAGCCACGACGAGCTGACCGGCCCGAACTGCTCCAGCACCTGCGCGCAGCCGAGCCGCACATAAGCCGTATTCGTCTTGCCGCCCTCGGCCAGGAACGGGCCCCAGGCGTGCGGCCCCAGGTGGTTGGCGACGTCATACCCCCCGACCGCCCACGTCGCGATCTCCTGCTGCGAAACCGACGCGTCGTGGTAGTGCAGCACCATCTGGCAGGCCGCGTTCCAACAGCCGTTGGGCGTCTCCTGTCCGCGCAGCGGCACACCCAGAGAGCCGGCGCGCACCCCGAGCGCCACCGCCAGTACCCCCAGCCCTATCCCCCCGTTCCGAAACGCCTTCATCGCTCACCTCCTCCATTCAATTTGCAGTCAATTTCAGCATATCCGAAGGGGTATGGCAATAGGAATCGCACCCCCGAGACAAGTACGGGGGCGTGTCCCTATTCATCGGCTGTCGCTGCTGTCGGTCGCTCGCGCTCCAGCACAGTCACTCCGCTCAGAAAAAAAAGGCCGGGCTGCCTGCACCAGCAGGAGGCCCGGCCAACCGTCATGAGCCTGTCCGGCTTAGCGGATAAACAGCATCTCCTGATACGTGGGCAGCGACCAGATGTCGTCGGCGCACACGCGCTCCAGCGCGTCCGCGACCCGCCGGGTCTCGACCATCGCGGGCACGACCGTTTCCAACAGGTACGCGCACTGCTTCTTGACCGAGAGCCCGTCCGGAATCACGACCACCTGCTCCAGGCGCTGTACCGCCTTCTGCAGCTCAGCCAGGAGACCGTCGACCTCGTCGAGCGTGGTCGTGCAGCTCGCCTTGTTCACCGCACTCAAGGCCGCGACCGTCTGGGCCAGCAACTGCTGGTACTTGATGCCCGCCGGGAACACCATCGTGCGCGCAATATTCAGGCAGAGCTTAGCCTCGATGGTCACGTCCTTGATGTATTTCTCCCGGTAGATCTCGAAGCGGCTCTCAGCCTCGCGGTGGCTCAGCACGCCGTACTTGGCGAAGACCTCATACGTCTCCTTGCACTCCATCGCGTCGATGGCGTCCGGTGTGGAGGCCGCGTTCGGCAGACCGCGACGGGCCGCCTCGGCGCGCCACTCGGCGCTGTAGTTGTCGCCGTTGAAGATCACGCGGCCGTTCTCCCGGATGATCTTCTGCAGGAGCTTCTGCACCGCAAGGTTGAACTTCTTGGGGTCGCGCGGAGCTTTCTCAAGCTCAGTCGCCACATAGTCGAGCGAGTCGGCAATTACGGTATTGAGCACCACGAGCGGGCCCGCGATCGACTGGCTCGACCCGACCGCGCGGAACTCGAACCGGTTGCCGGTGAAGGCGAACGGGCTCGTACGGTTACGGTCCGTCGCGTCCTTGGGCAACGGCGGCAGCGTGTCCACGCCGACCGTCAGCACGCCCATCTTCTTGGACTGCTTGGCGCCGCCGGCCGCCAACTGCTCGAAGACGTCCGCGAGCTGCTCGCCCAGGAACACCGACATGATGGCGGGCGGCGCCTCGTTCGCGCCCAGGCGGTGGTCGTTGCTCGCGTGCGCCACCGAACCGCGCAACATCACCGCGTGCTTGTTCACGGCGCGGATCGCGGCGGCACAGAAGACCAGGAACTGCATGTTGTCATGCGGCGTGGCGCCGGGGTTGAGCAGGTTGCCGACCTTCGGCCCGCCGAGCGACCAGTTCAGGTGCTTGCCCGAGCCGTTGATGCCCGCAAACGGCTTCTCATGCAGCAGGCAGGCCAAGCCATACTTGGGCGCCACACGCTGCAGCGTCTGCATGATCAGATACTGGTGGTCGGTCGCGACGTTGGCGCTCTCGAAGACCGGCGCGATCTCGTACTGGGCCGGCGCCACCTCATTATGCCGGGTCTTGACCGGCACACCCAGCTTGTACAGCTCCGTGTCCACCTCCATCATGAAGGCCAGCACACGGTCAGGAATGGCGCCGAAATACTGATCCTCCAGCTCCTGCCCCTTGGGCGGACGCGCGCCGAACAGCGTACGCCCCGCGCTCAGCAGATCGGGCCGGGCATAGAAGAAACTGCGGTCAACCAGGAAGTACTCCTGCTCAGGCCCGGCCGACGCCGAGATCATCCCCGGATCGTCATGCCCGAACAGCTTGAGCACACGCTGCGCCTGCTTGTTCAGGGCCTGCATCGAGCGCAGCAAAGGAACCTTCTTGTCCAACGCCTCACCGGTCCATGAGCAGAACGCCGTCGGGATACACAAGGTCATACCATGACGGCCTTCGGTCAGATAGGCCGGGCTCGTCACATCCCACGCCGTGTAGCCGCGCGCCTCAAACGTCGCGCGTATCCCGCCGCTCGGGAAGCTCGAGGCGTCGGGCTCGCCCTGGATCAACTGCTTGCCGGAGAAATCGCCGACCAGCCCGCCCTTCCCGTCAGGACTATAAAAGCTGTCGTGCTTCTCAGCGGTCAGGCCGGTCAGCGGATAAAAGATATGCGCATAATGCGTGGCCCCGCGCTCGACCGCCCAACTGGCCATCGCCGCCGCCACCACGTCCGCCACGCTGTAATCCAGAGGGACGCCCTCCTCGATGGTCTTGCGCAAGGCCTTATAGATCGCCTTGGGAAGCCGCTCACGCATCTGCTCGTCACTGAAGACGTTCTGTCCGAAGTACTCAAGAATGTGCCCGCGGTTCAAGACCGGCTCCTCACTGGCCCGGTGCTGAATTGCCGATTCGATCGCCTTTTGTCGCGTAATGCTCATCGCTTTCTCCGGTGTTAGCGTTTGTCCAATCGAACAAACAAATTTGAACAGGCTTTAACAATGCAGGTGGCGTGCCATCTTGACAGTAAAAACTTAATTCGCTAATCATCAAGGTCTTACGATCAAGGAAACGTTAGGCACACAATTGGAAATAACCCACATTTTTTGTCTCTTGTGCAACAAGAAGGACAATTTTGTCTGACACTCACGCTCTCCTGTGTGCCGTCCAGTATACCTGAGCCCCCACTTAAGAAGCAAGCGTCCCGACCGCCGGTCGAACCATGCGCAAATCAACTATGCGGCGATGCGTTTGCCCTGCGTTTCCGTTTGCCTTCCCGCGTCAAAACAGAGACACTAACGGGCACATGGAACCGACTCTCTCACTCAAGTTCGTCAAGACACGCTCGGTCTGGCGCGACGTCGCCGACGCGGCCCGCACCACGGTCCGCAAGGAAGAGGGCCAGCGCGAGCCTTCCTCGGCCTGGAAACGGCGCATCCTGCTCTCGGAGCATTCGCCCATCCGCCAGATGGTGTTCAAGTGGAAGTGGCACAACCTCAAGTATTGGGTCAGCGTGCACTTTGTCCGCCACAAGGTCGGCATCGAGCATTTCGTCAGCACACAGCGCACCGACCGGACGGGCGTCAACCGGAACGAGAGCCCGCAGTCCGCGCTCGTCGACCACGAATGTGTCGCCAACGCCCAGGCGCTGATCACGATCTCGCGCAAGCGGCTCTGCCGCCAGGCGTCGCCCGAGACCCTTCAGGCCTGGCGCATGCTGCTCGACGAGCTTCGGGCAAGCGAGCCCGAGCTGGCCAGCGTCTGCGTGCCCGAGTGCGTCTACCGCGGCTTCTGCCCCGAGTTCACAAGCTGCGGCTATGCCGCTTCCGAAGCCTTCCGCCAGGCGCTCGCCGCCTACCGCTCCGGAACGTAGGCGTAGCCGTCCTACCGCCTGTGCGCCAGACGCCAGAACCAGAACCGCAGCCGCTGCCACCAGCCCGGGCGCGTGACGCCCCGCCGGAAACTCGGCCGCATATACTCCCGATCAGAAAGCCCCATATCAATGCCTAAGCCTATCACACCCGCCCCCGCCGCGTCAGCCCCCAAGGGCGAACGGCTCCAGAACGTGCTCGCCCGCCGCGGCGTCGCCTCACGCCGCCACGCCGCCGACCTGATCGCCACGGGCGCCGTCTCGGTCAACGGCGCCGCCGTCTACGAGCCGGGCCTGCGCGTGGACCCGGCCGCGGACGACATCCGCCTGCGCGGGGTGCGCCTCGCCCAGGAGACCGAGCGGCGGCGCACCGTCCTGCTCTACAAGCCGCGCGGCCTGATCTGCGGCGCAGACAACGCGCAGGGCGAGACCGTCTGCGACCTCCTGCGCGCCCATATCCCCGAGCGCCTCGTGCCCGTGGGCCGGCTCGATAAGGAGAGCGAGGGACTCCTGCTGATGTCCAACGACGGCGAGCTGACCCAGCTGATGACCCATCCCCGCTACGGCCATACCAAGACCTACATCGCACGGGTCGCAGGGCATATGGAGGAACGGAAGATCGCGCTGCTGCGCTCACGCATGGAGATCGACGGCTACGTCATCCGGCCGGTCGAGGTCGAGGTGCTCAAGGTCGGACGTGACCATACCCACACCCTCGCGTTCACGCTCGCCGAAGGCCGTAACCGCCAGATCCGTAAGATGTGCTCACTGGCCAGCTTCGTCGTCCTCAGCCTGACGCGCGTGCGGATCGGGCCGCTCCTGATCCGCAACATGCGGCCCGGCGAGTGGCGCGAGCTGAGCGAGGCCGAAGTGCGCGCCCTCAAGCGCCCGCAGGCGCCGGCACGCTAGCGCCTCCCCAGGGAGAGCGCTTATGCGCTTCCAAGCCTCCGCCGCATGTGGCATACTACGCCCCTCTTTTTAACGCCGAACACAGGACCTCACGCATGGATGCCGAACCGAACACCACCGAGACCGAAGCCCGCTTCCTGAGCCTGCTGGAGACCCGGCCGCTGCCCGTCGCAGAGGCGCTGGCCCTGACGCATGCCGCGACAGGGGCCGACAACGGCAAACGCGCAGCGGAGTGGACCGCCCTGCTCATGCAGGAGCTGACCGAGGCGAACGACTTCCACGGACTCTATCTTGTGATCAAAGACCGCCTGCCCAGCCTCGCCGCCGCGCTGAAGCCGGCAGGCGTGCGCGAGGCCCTGCGCAAGGCCTGCAAAGACCGGCTCCTCCTCGCCTTGCTGGAGGCGGCCGCCTTTGGCGACCTGCCGATCGAAGAGTCCGTCCGGCGCCTCGACCTGCTGCTCGCCCTCGTTCCCGGCACGCTCGTCATCGACCCCTCCTGGGGCCTGGGCACGGTTCGCCGCCTCGACGACTTCTACAAGCGCATCACCATCGACTTCCCCGGCAAGGCGGGCCACGCCATGAGCTTTGCCGCTGCCTGCGACAACCTGGCCCGCGCGCCGCACGACCATCTGCTGACCCTGCGGCACAATGAGCCGGAGACGGTACGCCGCATGGCCGCGGACGATCCCGGCGAGCTGGTCCGGCGCGCCTTGCGCAGTTTCGGCGAGATGCCCGTCGCTAAGCTCGAGGAGGTGCTCGGCCGGCACGGCCTCGTGCCCGCCTCCGCCTGGAAGACCTTCTGGGAGGCGGCCCGCAAGGCGCTCAAGAACGACCCCCTGGTCTCGATACCCGCCAAGCGGGCCGAGACGCTGACGCTTCGCGCGCAAGCCGAGCAGTATGGCGACGCATGGTTCGAGCGGCTCGCCGTCAACCGCGACCCGGCCCAGATATTGGACGCGATCGCCGAACTCGAGCGGGCCGAGCGCCTTGCGGGCCTCGACAGCACACGCCGCGGCGTGCTTGAGGACCGCCTCGCGTTCGCCATCAAGGGCGCACACAACACCGACCCCGCCCTTTACGCGCGCCTGGCCTGCGCGGTCAGCCGCCTAGGCTTCCTCACGCCGCCGCTCGAGCATCTGCGCGCCCACCTGTGGGAGCAGCAGCGCTTCCTCCGAGCCTCCGAGGCGCTCGCCGTACGCGACGTCTCGGCCCTCTGCGCCTTCCTGCTGGCGGAGGGCGGACACGCCGCCGACCGGCTGCTCGAGGCGCTCCCGGAGATGCCCTTCAGCCTGCTGAGCGAGGTCCTCTCCAGCCTGCGCGACGCGCCTGCGGCGGGCGAGGCGTGCCGCAGGCTGCTCGCCCAGCCCAAGGCCCCGCCCACCCTGGTCTGCTGGCTGTTCCGCTTCCGCAAGGAGGCCGGCTGGCCCCTCCCCCCCCTCGCCGAACAGATCCACCACGCCATCGCCGTGATCGAGGCGAAGCTCTCCGGCGAGTCCCTCCGGATGCAGAACGCGCTCAAGCAGATCGTCGAGCAGCCGAAATGGCTGGAGTCTGTCTTTGAGGAGCTGGACGGGCCGCAGCGCCGCCACGTGTTCGAGCGCATCCAGGCCTCGACCGCCTGGGACCCGACCGCGCACCGCGCGCTGATCGGCCGCATGCTGAAGCTCGATCCGGCCCTTGCCGAAAGCAAGCGGGCCGCGGCGCCACAGGCGGCTAACGCCCTGCGCCAGACCTCGTGGCGCTCGCTGGCGGAACGCCAGCTCCTCTACCAGCGGCTGATCGAGGTCGAGCTGCCCAAGAACAGCCATGACATCGCCGTGGCCCGCAGCTATGGCGACCTGCGCGAGAACTTCGAATACCAGGCGGCCAAGGATTACCAGCGCCAGCTCCTCCAGCGGCAGGCGGAGATGCAGCACGACCTCAAGCTGATCCGGGGCACCGACTTCGCCGGGCTGCCCCACGAGAAGGCCGGACCCGGAACCACCGTCCGCCTGCGCCTCACGGACGGCAGCCAGCGCACCTTCACCATCCTCGGCGAGTGGGACCGTGACGAGGCGCTGAATATCATCTCGTGCCGGACCCGTCTGGCGCTCAGCCTCGAAGGCAAGGCCACCGGAGACCTCGTCAGGATACCCGGGCCGGAAGGCGAGGAGGAGGCGCGCATCGAAGCCGTCCTCCCCCTTGACGAGAGCGTCAGGCAATGGATACGCGCCTTACCCTCACAGCCGCATTAGTCCGTCCGTCTTTTACAGGCTTGTCTTCCTTTCCCAATCGTGTACACTTACACGCGTACTCAGGCAGAGGACGCGCCAGTCGGAAAGGGCCCACTTATGGCTACAGCACACAAGAAAGAGGTTGTCCAGGCGAAAGGCAAGCAGAAGCCTGCACAGAAGGCCCAGACTCCGCCAGCCGCCACGCTGAAAGCCAGAGTCACGCCTGCAAAGGCCAAACGGCCCAGCCCCTCCAAAACGCTCTCCAAGCCGGTCGCAAAACCGGCACCGGCCTCGCGGCCTGCCCCGAAGGGCGCCTCCCCGTCCCAAGCGGGGCAGCCCGCGCGAAACGCCGCCAGAAAGGATTTGAACGTCAATACCGTGAAGAAGCCTCTACCGTCCGCCGTGAAGGCGCCCGCCAGCAAGACCCCCGCCGTGAAGGCGCCCGTAGCCAAACCGCCAGCCAAGCACAGCGCCGCGCAGGAACCCCGGCGGCAGCGCTTCAGCCAGACCGACCTCGATCACTTCAGGACCGAGCTGCTCGCGATGCGCGACCGTATCACCGGCCAATCCGGCTCGATGCGCCAGGACGCGCTCCAGCGCAGCGATGAGATCAACCCGGAAGAGGATGGCACCGACGCCTTCCTGCGCCTTCAGGCCCTCGGCCAAGTCAGCAGCCAGCAACAGACCGTCGCGACGATCGACGAGTCGCTGCGGGCTATCGAGAAGGGGACCTACGGCGCCTGCGATATGTGCGGGGAACTGATCAGCAAGCAACGCCTGACCGTCCTGCCGTTCGCGAAAAACTGTATCCACTGCCAGTCGGAGATGGAGCGCGCCTCCCGTCCCGGCGGACGCAGGTGAGCGAGGCCTCATGCGCACCCCGCTTCTGGTCGCTTTGCTGATCGCCGCAGACCAATACACCAAGTACCTGGCCGTCACGCGCCTGAAGCCCCTCCGTTCCGTCGCCGTGATCCCGCGGCTGCTCAACCTCAGCTATGTGGAGAATCCCGGCGCAGCCTGGGGCATGCTGGCCGGCCGGCAGTATTTCCTGATCGGGTTCTCCGTCCTCACGCTCGGCTTCCTCATCTGGAAACGGCGGGCGCTCTTCGGGCCGCTCCCCCTCGGCTGGCTCACGATGTCCCTCCTCTTCGGCGGCGTCATCGGCAACCTGATCGACCGCCTGCGGCTCAACTATGTCATCGACTTTCTCGACTTCTTCTGGGGCCCTTCGCACTTTCCAGCCTTTAACGTCGCCGACTCCGCAATCTGCTGTGGCGTCTTCCTGTTTATCCTGACCCAGTGGCTCCACGACCGGAAACTCGCAGCCGCGGCGCGTGTCGCCGAGGACACCTGACACCGCCGGCCGTACGATCTCCAACACCCCTCCGATCAGCGGCCCGCGCGAAGATACTGCCATGCCGTCCCAGCAGCCATATGCCTGGCTCCTCGCCGGAGCCACCGCAACCGGTAAGACCGCCGCCGCCCAGTGTCTGGCCGAGCGGCTCGGGTGCGCCGTCCTCTCGGCCGACGCCATGCTCGTCTACCGCGGCATGGATATCGGCACCGCCAAGCCCTCCCAGGCCGAACGGGGCCGCGTCCCCTATTTCGGCATCGACCTGGCCGACCCCTCGATGCCGTTCAGCACCGGCCTCTGGCTGACGGCCGCCTCACACGCCGTCGCAGTCCTGACTGCGGCGGCACCGCCGGCCGACGCCGCTGCCGCGCCCGAACGTACGCGGCTGATTGTCGCAGGCGGCACCGGACTGTATCTGAGAGCCCTCACGGAAGGGCTCGACGCCAACCCGCCAGACCCCGACACGCGCGCCCGCTGGCAGAACCTCTTCGCACGCGGAGGCCTCAGCGCCCTGCGCGACGCCCTCGCCGCTCGCGCGCCTGACGCCCTCGCCACCCTGACGGACCCCGCCAACCCCCGCCGCCTGATCCGGGCGCTCGAGCACCTTGACACGCGCGGCACTCTTCCCGACAACTGGCGCCGCGCCCCCCAGCCGCCGCTGGCCGTGCTGCGCCTGCCGCGCGAGCAGCTCCACTGCCGTATCGCCCGCCGCGCCGAGACCATGTTCGCCGCAGGCCTCGTCGAGGAAGTCCGCGCCCTCCGCCAGACCTTCCCCGTCTGGTCGGACACGGCACGGCAGGCCATCGGCTACGCCGAAGCCCTCGCCGTCCTCGACGGCACACTCTCCACCGGCGAGGCTGTCCTCCGTACCGCAGCCCGCACCCGCCAGCTCGCCAAACGCCAGGAGACCTGGTTCCGTCATCAGGCACACGCCGTCTGGATCGACATCGACTCGTCCGAGCCGCCCGAACGCGTCGCCGAACGCGTCTGGGAAACATGGAGGACTTATGGCCCAGCCCCCCTCATACCCCGCTGATCGCACCGTCTACCCCGACGCTCCGATGCGCGTCCAGGAGCTGCCTCCGGAAATGCGGCCGCGTGAGGAGTTCCAGCGCCGCGGCGCGGCACACGTGGGCGAGGAGGTCCTGCTCGCGATCCTGCTGCGCTCCGGCGTGCCCGGCAAGAACGTCGCCGAACTCGCGCGCGACCTGCTGCGCCGCTACCAGGGGCTCGCGAACCTCTGCAAGGCCGACTATGAGGAGCTGCGCGGCTTGCGCATCAAGGGCCTCGGACGCGTCAAATGCATGGAACTCGCGGCCGCCCTCGAACTCGGCCGGCGCGCCGCCCAGCTCCTGCATGCGCCGCGCGGCGACGCCGCCCCCATCCGCGAGCCCGAGACCGTCTACCGCATCCTCGCCCCGCTCGCAGCCGCCCTCCAGCAGGAGATCTTCTGGGTGCTGCTGCTCGACACCAAGAACAAGCTCATCGGCCAGCCGGTCGAGACCACGCGCGGACTGCTCGACTCCAGTCCCATACACCCGCGCGAGGTCTTCTCTAAAGCCGTACGCTACAGCGCCGCCTCCGTCATCCTCGCACACAACCACCCCTCCGGCGACCCCACCCCCTCCAAGGAGGACGTCGATATCACGCGCCGCCTGACTGAGGCCGCACGGATCCTCGGCGTGCGCGTGGTCGACCATGTGGTCGTCGGCAGGCCCTCCCCCACCTCGCCCGGCTATATCAGCCTGCGCGAACGAAACCTGACCGCATTCGAATAGCCGCGCACCCCAACCGCAGGCGCCACGAACCCGCCCGGCCGTAACGCCTCCGCTACTGCCCCTGCTCCAGCGCCTGGAGCCTTTTCCGGATACGCACCAGGAAACGGCGCGCGCGCCGCAGCACCTTGAGCCTCACATACGGCTTGATACACGTCAGGCCGGGCACAAGCACACGGTCCTGCGGATCGAAGTCCGCGATCCTCAGACGGAACTCGGCAGGGCTCACCCACTGAACCAGAATGTTGTGCGGGTCAAAAAAGCAGACCCCCTCTTCAGCCAGCCGCTGCAGCAGGCGCTCGGCAGCCGCGAACAGCCTCTCACGCTGCTCCACGCTCGAGGCCCCGTAGATGACCGACTCGATCCGCTGCGAAGGGCGACCGTCCGCATCCTGAATCAGACTCTCCACAACCCCCCAGCCCCGATCCGGCGAATAGACGCATGTCACGCGCTCCGGAAAGATCGAGAACAGGTCCGGGGACAGCCGCCTCTTTAACAGGCTGTGGTAGCGGCACTCATGACAGTTGACGTTCAGCGCCGAACGGTGCCGCGCCAAGCACACACTGAAACGGAGGTTCACGCCGTCCCGCGCCGTGAACTCGCCCCACTTCCGGTAGAACTTGACGCACAGCCCCGGCTCAGGCATACGGTAACAGCGGCGCCGACTCCCCTCTCCCAGAAGCTCGTAAGCGCCGACATCACCGCTGAAGGTCATTTCGCTCGTCGCCATCGGACTAGTGCTTCACGGCGACCTTCACGCCCGCCGGCTGACCGATCGCCTCAAGCAGGCCCCGGAACCAGGCGACCCCGATATCGAAGGGCTTGCCGCCCTTGATCCGCGGGAACTCGCACGCGCGCAGCTCGCCGCCCCGGTCCTCATCCTCGCCGACCACACCGCCGACCCCCGCGAGAGCGCACTCGACCGCCTTGCGCGCGCACGCCTGTATCAGCTCCTTGTCCTGATCGATCGGCGCGGCCGCACGACTGAAATAGCCGCTCTTCTGCACCATCGTCTTCTCCGCCCCCAGCATCTCACCGAACTGCTTGGCGAACCAGCCCCCCACGTTTACCTTGTCCAGGCGCGGATGCCCGAACGCGTCGCGCGGCACCGCCTCGCCCTTGGCCTCCAGCTCCGCAATGATCGCCTCGACACACGCGCCCTCGGACACGAAGATATTGACGCAGTCGTTCCGGTCCATCACGCCCCGCAGGCGGGCCGCCTCGGCGTGCACATCAAAGGCCATCTCAGGCACATAGACGGCATGGACCTCCTCACGCTCGCGCGTCAGCCCGAACGCAGGCAGATAGTGCAGGCCATCCATCCGCTTCCGGTAGGCGACCGCCGTCGCAGCCGTCAGCCAGCCGCAGTTACGCCCCATCACCTCATGCACGATCAGCATGCGCGGATTGGCCGTGTTCTCCTTGACCACATTCGCGAAAAACGCCGCGCCCTCCTCGGCCGCCGTCCATGCGCCCAGGCTCTGCCGGATCGGGTACACGTCGTTGTCGATCGTCTTGGGCAGGCCCACCACCGTCAGACCGTACCCGTGCTTCGCCAGATAGGCGGCCAGATCCGCAGCCGCCGTATTGGTGTCATCGCCGCCGATGGTGTGCAGCACGTCGACCCCGTCCTTCACAAGCTGGTCAGCAGCCACCTTCTGCGGATCCTGCCCCTCCGCCACCAGGCCCCGCTTGACGCAGTCCTTGACGTTGGTCAGCTTGACGCGACTGTTGCCGATCGGGCTGCCGCCATGCTCGGTCAGGTACAGCGCGTGCCGCCGAACCTCCGGCGTCACCGCCACGCTCTGCCCCTTAAGCAAGCCCATATAACCATTGACATATCCGATGATCTCAACCTCCGGGGCCGTCTTGGTGTATTCATCGATCAGATACCCGACCGCCGAACTCAGGCACGGCGCCAGCCCACCCGCTGTCAAGATTCCCACCTTCTTCACACGCTTGTCCATCGTACTCCTTGTCCTTCAGGTTCTGATCCCTAAAAACTCTCAGAAAAACGGCCGTCAGTATAGGCGAACGCCACCCGTCTGACAAGTCAAGTTACAATGCTGCAAGGTAATCGGACGTCCCCCCGTTTCACTGACTCGAGCGTTGGCAAAGAAGAGGCAGCCGGACAGAAGGAACCCGACCCCGAGAGATAACCCTGACCGCCAACAGAGTTCTTTTGGACGCCGATTCCCTGATTCGCTTAGTAATCGGGTCAAGCACCGAAACGGGAATGCGCGCGGTTGAATCCGCTGGCCGCCTGTGCTATGGTAACCGTGTTTGAAATAAGTTTGGTGATGGGGGCGGAGCGGTATGAGAGGCATCTTGGGGAGAGCGCTTCTGGCGTTTTGCGCGAGTGCGGCGGCGGCCGCGAACGTGCAGAGCCGGCTGGCGGACGCCTGGCGCGACGCGCCGGAGATCGTGTTCTGCACGCGCGGCAAATACGACGACGGCCACTGGTACGCCAACATCGGCCACTATTGCGACGACGCCGGCAAGAAGGCCTACCCCGGCAACGGCAAGCCCGACCAGAGCGCCCTGTACCGCCTCAACCCCGCGACCGGCGCGAAGACCCTCCTGCTCGACGCCGCAGGAGGCACCGTGCGCGACCCGCATGTCGCTTACGACGGCCAGACGATCCTGTTCTCCTACCGCCCCGCCGGCACCGAACACTTCCATCTGTACGAGATGCGCGCCGACGGCCGCGGGCTGCGCCAGGTGACCGACGGGCCCTGGGACGACTATGAGCCCTGCCGCCTCCCGGACGGCGATATCGCGTTCGTCTCAACCCGCTGCAAGCGCTGGGTGAGCTGCTGGTACACCCAGGTCGGCACGCTCTTCCGCTGCCGCCCGGACGGCTCGGGCATCACCTGCCTCTCCGCCAATATCGAGCACGACAACACGCCGGCGGTACTGCCCGACGGCCGCCTGCTCTACATGCGCTGGGAGTATATCGACCGCTCGCAGGTCGAGTATCACGCCCTCTGGACGATGAACCCCGACGGCAGCGCCGTCAGCGTCTTCTACGGCAACATGCACTCCTGGACCGTGATGATCGACGCGCTCCCCATCCCCGGCACGCAGGAGGTGCTCGCCAGCTTCTCGCCCGGCCACGGCGCCAACGAGCACGCCGGCTTCGCCACGATCGTCTCGCAGCAGCACGGCCCCGACACCCAGACCGCCGCCGTCAGGCTCAGCAAGAACGGACGCATCCGCGACCCCTACCCGCTCGGCACCGACCTCTTCCTGATGGCCCGTGACCGGACGCTCCTGCTGATGGACCGCTCCGGCGGCGAGCACGCGGTCTACACCGACCCGTCCTGTACCGTCCACGAGCCGCGCCCGCTGCGGCCGCGGCCGCGCGAGCCGGTCATCCCGAGCCGCCTCCGCTCCGGCCAGGCCGACGGCCAGTTCGTGCTGGTGGACGTCTACGCGGGCCGCAATATGAGCGGGGTCGCGCGCGGCGACATCAAGAAGCTCCTGATCCTCGAGCCGCTCCCCAAGCCGGTCAACTTCAGCGGCGGCATGGACCTGACCTCCTTTTCCGGCAGCTTCAACCTCGAGCGCGTACTCGGCACCGTGCCGGTCGAGGAGGACGGCAGCGCCTCCTTCCTCGCGCCAGCCGGCCGCCCGCTCTTCTTTGTGGCGCTCGACGCCAACGACCTCTCCGTCAAACGCATGCAGAGCTTCGCCAACCTCATGCCCGGCGAGACCTATACGTGCGTCGGCTGCCACGAGGAGCGGGCCGGCGCCGCCGACGCGCGCCGCGCCGACGGCACGCTCCTCGCCCTCAAGCGTCAGCCCTCGCAGATCCGCCCGTTCACGGGCTTTCCGGATGTGCTGGATTTCCAGCGCGACGTCCAGCCCGTGCTCGACCGCAACTGTGTCGGCTGCCACAACCCACAGAAACGCGCCGGCCACCTGAACCTCGCCCACGCCCATTCGCCGCACTTCTCCAACGCCTACATCGCGCTGCTCACGCGCGGCCTGGTCGTCGACGGCCGCAACGGCCTGGGCAACCAGCCGCCGCGCTCGATCGGCAGCGCCGCCAGCCCCCTGCTCGCCCGCCTCGCAGGCGGACACCAGAACGTCAAAGCCTCGGCCGCCGACTGGCGTACGGCCTGGCTCTGGATCGAGTCCGCCGCGCCCTACGCGGGCAGCTACGCGGGCCTGCGCAACACCGAGGAGCAGCGCTACTACGGCAACGCGGGGTATCAGGCGCTGGGCGAGTGCCGCGACATCCTCAAGCGGCGCTGCAACGAATGCCACCAGAACACGCCCGAGCGCAACGTCCGCGCCATCCCGTTCAACTGGGGCCTCCGCCGCGATAAGGAACGCCACCTGGCAGGCCGCCCCACCGGCAGCCACGAACGCATCATCCTGCCGAACGACCCGGCCCGCCTCTACGATCCCGGCGTGCTCGTGAACCTCACCCACCCCGAACTCTCGAGCCTGCTGCTCGCGCCGCTCGCGCCACAGGCCGGCGGCTACGGCCGCTGCGCCAAGACCGTGTTCGCGGACCGCAACGACCCGGATTTCAAGAGGATGCTCGCCGCCATCCAGAAGGGCAAGAGCCTGTTCGAGGCCCGTCCGGCCTGGGGCATGCCGGGCTGGAAACCCAACCCCCAATACGTGCGCGAGATGAAGCGCTTCGGCCTCCTGCCGGACTCTTTCGACCTAGCCAGCCAGACGCTCGACCCGTTCGCCATGGACCAGGCCTATTGGCGCTCGCTCTGGCCGCAGTGACCCGTGGCCGTGCGGCCCCCGCACCGCTCACTCAGCCCGCCCGAGCAGCCCCGCCACCTCGGCCAGCAGCGCCTTGGCGCGCGCGGCACGCTGGCCCAGCGCCTCAGCCCGCTGCGCGGCGGTCATGCCCCCGGCGCGCTCCTCCCGCTCAGGCTCGCACAGTCCGAGCAGCTCGACCCCTTTCGCGCTCACCCGCTCCGCCTCGTCGGCGCTCAGCCCGGACGCCGCAGCGGTCGCGCCTGCCGCCGCCCCAGCGGCAGGCGCGGTCAGATACTCCCCCGTGATCAGCTTGGGCTTGTCCTCCTCCGCCCAGCTCCAGGCGGCTTCAAAATGGTCGCTCTGCCCGCCCTCGCGCAACAGCCCCTTCACCGCATACCGCCGCCCCGCCTCCAGCCGGATCGCGTCAGAGCGCCGCCGCTCCCGGTCCCACGCGTACCGCCCGACCGCCGTCGGGCAGCTCACGATCAGCTTGACCTTGTCGGCGTTCTCATCCGCCCCCAGCCAGATCTCGCCGCTGTCATCCGACGCCACATAGAAATAGTACTCGCCCGTGACCTTCGGCGTCAGATACCCGGTGATGCGGGCCACATAGCGGTCCGCACGGTTTGTGGGGATCTCGAAATTCGGCAGCCAGAGCGACTCGTCGGGCGGGCGCGACCGCGTGATGCCCTTGCTGCGCAGCTCTTCCAGCGAGCTGACGGACACGTTGTCCCAATACTCCGCCAGCAGCCCCGGACGCGGCCCCGCAGGCGCCGCGCGCAGCCGCTGCAGCGCGCGCTCCGCCAGCCCCTCCGCCGCGGCCCCCAGCCGCACCAGCTCGGCCGCCGCGGCCCGCGCCAGCGGCTCGGCCAGGATCGCCTCGGGAGACCCGCCCAGCAGCTGGTCGGCCCGCTCCGCCAGGCCCGGGCTGACCTCCAGCGCACGCGTCCGATATTTCAGCGCCAGGCCGACATCGCCCCCGACCTGCTTGCAGAAGAGCGCCGCCGACAGCAGCAGCGCGCCGCGCGTGCCCGCCTCACCGGCCGCCTTCGGCACCGTCGCGTGGACCAGCCGCAGCATCTGCTCCGGCGGAACCTTGTCCCAGGCCACGATCCGCCCGGGCGCGACCGTCACGCCCTCATCATCCGCCGCCGTCACGTCCGCCTGGCCGCCGAAGGCCGTCCAGACGCCGCGCGGACGCGTCCGCGCGACCTCGGCCTGCACAAAGGCGCGCAACTGGGCCAGCGCCTCGAACCGTTCGGCCTCGGCCGCGACCGCCTCACGATAGGCGGGCGTCCCCCGCGACTCGCCCTTGGCCTTCAGGACGCGCGCCGCCTCCGCGTAACGGTAGGCGCCGCCGTAGGCCTTCATCTGCGCCGCCACCTCGGCGCGCGCCGCCTCGCGATCCTGCGCCTCCTCCTCGCGCGCCCGGCGGCGCGCGCCGGCCGCGTCAAGCGCCGCAGCCAGCGCCTGCGCGGCTGAGGGCGCCTCCGTCCACGGCTGGAGATACGCGCCTTCGATCACCGCCACCTTTTCCGAGACGGGCCCGAACCAGCCCACGGCCAGATAGTCGCCGCCCGACGACTGCTTCATCAGCGCCTCGATGTAGTACCTCCGCCCGCCCTCCAGTTGCACCGGCGCCGACTGCTGCTCCAGCGTATGGTTCCACTTATGGTGCGTGTGCTGAACCAGCCGCACCAGCCTGCGCACATTCTCGGGACGCTCATCCGTGCTCAGCCACAGCTCCCCTCCGTCATCCACATTCAACACGAACGAATAGGCGCCGGACGCGGGCGACGTCACATAGCCGCGCACCCTTACGCCATAGTTCACGCCCAGGCGTTCAGACAGCTCGAAACGCCCCGCCTGGACCACACGGTCGGGCTGCTTCGGATAACGCGGCGACGCGCGCAACTCGTCAACGGTCGGCCCGTTCACCCGCTCGAAATACTCGCACAGCAGCCCGTTCGGGCTGCCCAGCGCCACCTCCCGGCTGATCGGCGCCGTAGCCTTAGGGGCGCTCGACGAAGCCGCCGCCATCGCCTGCGTCGCGGAACCGGCCGGCATCACGCGCGGCTGGTAGTCCGCATACGGGTCGGGCTCGCCCGTCCTCTCCGGCGGCGCGAGCGGCGCGCGCGCCTCAGCCTTGACCTCCGCGCCCACGGCCGCAGGCGCCTGGCGCGCCGCTCCCGCAGGCGCGGCCGCTCCCGCCTGCGCCGGCTTGGCCTTTCCCGAACGGGCCGCCACCACCGCCACAGCCACCACGACCCCCACCAAGAGGAAGGCCCCGCCCGCCACCAGCGCCACGGTGCGGCCACTCGGGCCCGAACCCTTCGGGTGGGGCTTGTGCGGCGGAGGAGCCGCCTGGCCGACAGGGTGGGAGAGCCCCTTCTGCTGGATCTTCTGGGTGAAACCCCTGTCCACTCGGATTGTCGCCATGACCACCCCCTGCCCGTACCGGTTACGTTACGCCCACGTGTGTCGGGATAGTAGCAGGATCGACCCTTCGGAGCAACCTTCGGATGCGGGCCGCGTTGCGCGCTCCGCCCGCGTTAGAAGGCCAGCGCGAGCCGCAGACCGCCGACCAGTTGCGTGCTGGCGTGGGTCTCGCCCTCCAGGGCGTGGCGGGCCGCCTCGCGCAACCGCCCGTGCGCCTGTTCGTAAACCGCCACGTACGGCGAGACCAGGAACGCGTCGGTCAGCCACCACTCGAGCGCCGCGGACACCCACACGTCCTTGAGCGCGTACGCGTCGAAATCGGCGTCATACCGGTTCCGCTTAGGGTTGCCTCCGCCCACGCCGCAGCCCAGCGCCAGCGTGAGGGGGTCGGCCCCACACCCGCGCGCCGCACGGACCAGCGTAAAGGCGTGCCCGACCTCCGCCGACAGATACACCGCGCCACACTCGTTGTTGACGTCCAGTTCGGCCGAAAGCGCCGGTGTCAGCCAGAGGTCGGGCAGCGCGACGCCCGCGTTGACGAACTGCGTGTCGGGATTCTCCTCGCCACGCGCCTTACGCACCGGCGGATGGTACTCATAAACCGTGTTAACGAAGGCCTCGACCGTTGTGGGCAAAACCGGATGCACGTCCGGCGACCACGCGTGGACCAGCCCCGGCCCGAAGGCGAACTCCTGATAGGTGCCCTGCCGGTTGCCGTAACCGCCGTGCTTGCGGCCCCAGCGGGTCGTGTCGGCGATCGCCGCCGCCTCGAAGGTCAACCCGCGCCACTCCGCGAGAGCCCCCGCCACGACGATGGGGTCGCGGTTGTCCGCGAGCCCGTACGTAAGCTGCCGCGAGCACCACTCGACCGACACCTCGAAGGCCGGCCCCCGTCCCTCCGCCCGTTCGAGCGGCTGCGCACTGTCGGCGGCGGCCGTCACATCCGCCAGCGCCGACTGAATCAGGCAGGCGCCGCACCACGCGGCCACCGCCCGGACTCTTTGAGCGTTCATCTGTCTCCCCTCATGCGGTACGGCGCCGACCACCGGCGCCGCACGAAACCTCCTGTGTGCCTTACGAATGAACAACACGGATAAAAACAAGTTGTTTGGGAAGGGTGGAATACTGGAATGTCGGAAGATCACTTCGGCTGCTTCGGTCTCAACCCCCCAACATTCCGCCCTTCCATCATTCCACCCTTCCAGTCTTCCAATTTGGGTTGCGGGCTCCGCCCGCGTTACAGCATGTTGACCCGCCGCTGCCTGCCGATGAGCCAGAAGCCTCCGAAGAGCGCGGCCAGAAGACCGGTCGCCGTTAGGATCCAAACCGTCTGATGGCCGAGCGTGAGCTGATAATAGAGCGTCGCCACGCTCCAGCCGAGCACGGTCAGGTAGCCCACCAGCAGACAGCCGTAGAAGCGCCCCAGCTCGCGGAACGCCGCGCCCAGCGCGGCGATGCACGGCACGTACAGCAGGATGAACAGCAGATAGGCGAAGGCCTGGTTCGGCCCCCTCGGGAAACGCGCCCGCATGTTGCTGAAGACCGACACGTCGGCGTCGAGGCTTTCGGCCACCGCGCGCTCGTCGCCCGAGACCGTGCCGAGGCCCAGCGGGTCGAGCAGCCCTCCGGCCACGCCCGCGAGATTCTCCGGGATGGTGGCGAAGGCCTGCGCCAGCCCCCGCCACAGGTTATAGGGCGGCTCGTCGCCAGCCTCTCCGGCAGGCCCGCCCTCCGCGTCCATCTGCCCGTAGAGCGAGGTCAGGGTGCCGATCACCGCCTCCTTCGCGAACAGCCCGGTGAAGATCGAGACGGCCGCAGGCCAGTTGTCCCGCTCGACACCCATCGGCTCGAAGACCGGCGTCAGCGCCGTACCCACCGTACAGAGCAGCGAGGTCTCGCGGTCCTCGTTCCCGAACGAGCCGTCACGTCCCACCGAGTTGAGAAAGCCGAGCAGCAGCACCATCGGCACGATCACCTGACCGGCCCGGAACAGGAACACCTTCAAACGGTCCCACGTGTGCAGCAGGATGTGCTTGAGGCGCGGCAGATGGTAGGGAGGCAGCTCCATGATAAAGTGCGAGGGCTCGCCCTGAAAGAGCGTCCGCTTGAGCAGCATCCCGGTCAGCACCGCCAGCGCGATCCCGCAGACATAGATCCAGAAGACCATCCGCCCCGGGTTCGCGCTGAAGAACGCGGCCCCGAACACCACGTACACCGGCAGCTTCGCGCCGCACGACATGAACGGCACCATGAAGATCGTCAGGAACCGGTCGCGCTTGCTCTCCAGCGTGCGCGTCGCCAGAATCGCCGGCACCGAACAGCCGAAGCCGACCAGCATCGGCACGAACGACTTGCCCGGCAGCCCCAGCCAGCGCATGAAACGGTCCATCACGAACGCGGCGCGCGCCATGTAGCCCGAGTCCTCCAGCAGGGAGAGGCAGAAGAACATGAAGAAGATCGGCGGAATGAACGTCCCCATGGTCTGGACACCCGCGCCGATCCCGCCGGACAGGAGCGCCACCAGCCAGCCCGGCGCGGACATCCGCTCCAGCAGGAACCGGCTGCCCTCGACGAACAGCGTGCCGCCCGCACGGTCAAAGAAATCGATGAACGCGCCGCCGACCGTCTGCGTGATCCAGAAGACCCCATACATGACGAGCAGGAAGAACGGGATGCCCAGCAGGCGGTTCAGGATCAGCTTGTCCGCCTTCGCCGTAAAGTGCTCCAGCCTCTCGGTGTGGCGCAGCACGTCGCGGCACAGACCCTGGATCACGCCGTAGCGCGTCTCCGCCAGAATCACGTCCGGCGTCTCCTGCAAGACCTTCTCGATCCGGCCGGCCGAGTCGGCCGCCACGACCGAGGCCAGGTCCTTGACCTCCGCCGCCTGCGCGCTGACGAACGGGTCGCCCTCCAACAGGCGCAGCGCGACCCAGCGCGTCGGCACGCCCAGCGCCTCCGCCGTCAGGACCGCGCCCGCCTCCAGCGCGTCCACCTCCCGCTCCACCTCGTCGGGATACTCGACCTGCAGCCCCTCGCGCCCCTCGCGCCCCTGCAGCGACCCCGCCAGCCTCGACGCCAGCGCCTGGATGTCGCGCCGGTCGCACCCGTTCACGCCCATGACCGGACAGCCGAGGTGGCGTGACAGATGCTCCAGGTCGATCGCGATCTTGCGGCTTCTCGCGATGTCCATCATCGTCACGACCACCAGCACCGGAACCCTCAGCTCCAGGAGCAGCAGCGTCAGGTAAAGGTTACGCTCCAAGTTCGTGGCGTCCACCACGTTGATCACCAGGTCGGCCGCATGGCTGAGGACATAGTTCAGCGAGACCTTCTCATCCTCGCTGGAGGCCGTCAGCGAATAGATCCCCGGAAGGTCGACAAGCCTCACCTCCTGCCCGCCCGGCAGCACCAGCTCGCCCTCCTTCTTCTCCACCGTCACACCCGGCCAGTTTCCGATCCGCTGCCTCGACCCCGTCAAGGCATTGAACAGCGTGGTCTTGCCCGAATTCGGATTCCCCACCAGCGCAACCTGTAAAGCCTGCCTCACCACCCCCTCCTTCCTCAAACGGTTGACACCCAACCCGCGACGCCGTCAGACTGCACGGACCTTGAGCACGGCCGCCTCGGCACGCCGTAACGACAGGTGGAAGCCGCGCACCTCCAGATTCAGGGGGTCGCCGAGCGGAGCCACATTCACGAGTCTGAGCCGCGCGCCGCGCGTCAGGCCCAAGGCCAGCAGCTTGGCCCTGTAGGCCGCGTTACCGGCATGGTAACCGATGATCTCCGCCGTCTGCCCGGGCGTCATCTCGCTCACGGTCATGCACTCGCCTCCTTTGTTAGAGGCGGCGAACTTTATCGTTTTTGTCCGGCGGACGCAAGCGCTAAGTTAGTTACGGATAACTGACCGTCCCGCTTCACGCTTGCCATCCCGAACCCGCTCTGGCAACGTATGCGCATGCTACACAGCCGACTCCTAGCCGAAACCGTGCCGCCCGCCCCCGAGGTCACCGCCTGCCCCGCCGCGGCCGCAGGCCTCGCCCAGGCCCCCTGCGCCCTCGTGCTGCTCGCCGC
This sequence comes from Verrucomicrobiota bacterium, assembly GCA_022704145.1. Taxonomy (GTDB): domain Bacteria; phylum Verrucomicrobiota; class Kiritimatiellia; order RFP12; family UBA1067; genus JAKJGY01. Next base: position 37,550 of record JAKJGY010000004.1, on the reverse strand, counting down.
AGGCCGGGGCACACGCTTCGGCACCGCCCCCAAATGCGTCCAGCCGGTCCGGGGCCGCCCCCTCGCGCGCCTGACCCTCGACGCGTTCCGGAGCGTGACCGGCGACGCCCCCTGCGTGGTGCTCGTGGGCTACGCCGCCGAAGAGGTCATGGCCCGGCTGGGCGACGGCAACGTCTACGTGCGCACCGCCAACCCCACCGGCGGCACCGCCTGGGCCGCCTTTGAGGCCCTCGGCGCGCCCGGGCTGGCCCAGGCCGACCCCCTGCTGGTGATCGCCATGGGCGACCGCGTCATCCCGGAGACAATCTTCCGACGCCTGCTCGCCACCCATCGCGCAGGCGGCCGCGAGGCCGCCCTCACGCTGCTCTCCGCCCGCTACGAGCCGCCCGCCCAACACGGCAAGGGGCGGCTCCTGCGCGACGCCGCAGGCCGCCTCACGCGCATCCTCGAGCAGAACGACATCGACGCCCTGCCCGACCCAGAGGAGCGGCGGCGCCTCGACGCGCTCACCGAGGCCAACTGCCCGCTCTACGCGGCGCGCGCCAGCACCTTGCGCCGCCTCCTCGGCGCGCTCCGCAACGACAACGCCCAGGGGCAGTACTACTTCACCGACCTCGTCGAGGCGCTCGCCCGCGAGGACGCCGAGATCCGCACCCTCACCACCCTCCCCTCCGAGCCGGAGTACCCCGTCCTCTGCGCCGACGTCACACGCCCGCCCGACCTCGCCCGCCTGGAGTCGCTCCTGGCCGGCGCGGACACCGCCGCCGCGCACGGCGACGCCTCCGTGCGGGCCGCGGCCGTGCGCCTCGCGGCCGGCCGCACCGCCGGCCAGACCGCCTCGCTCGCCGCGCAACTGCGCGAGCTGCTCCAGACCGCCGAGCGCGAGGACGCCTGCCTCCGCCCCGCCAGCCCCGTCGCCATCGGCGTCTCCGGCGGCCGCTTCCGCATCGCCTTCATGCACCCTGACATGGGCCGTTTCTTCGGGCCCGCCTGGCAGATGCCGACCGGCGCCGCCGACGCCGCCGGCCGCGAGCAGCTCGTGCTCCTCGCCCAGCAGGCCGACGACGGCAAGATCCGCCACCTCCCCACCCAGCCCGCCTTCCGCGAACGCGTCAGCGCCGTGCCCGCCGACACCCCCTCCCTCTTCCCTCCCGACGACATCGACAGCGTGAACAAATACGAGGCCTTCGGCACGCGCCTCGCCGAGCAGCTCCTGCTCTCCCTCGGCTACTTCTCCGACGCCGAGCTGCACGCCCGCAAGGCCTCCGGACTCCCGCTGCCGCCCCACGCCCTGTGGGTCAGCAACAGCATGCGCAGGCCCCTCTCGCTGATCTGCAACGCCATCGCCTCGCTCCGCACCCTGCGCGACGGCCCCGCCGGCGAACGCGTCCGCAAGGCCCTCGGGCGCGACACCTTCCGCGGCCTCCTGCTCCTCTCGACCGGCGACATCCCCCAGGGCGGCTTCTCCAGCTCCTCCGCCCTGACCGTCGCCGTCAAGAACGCGCTCAACGCCCTCTACGGCCTCGGCCTGCCCGACGACACCCTCGTGCGGCTCGCCTGCCAGGCCGAATACGGCACCGGCGTGCGCGCGGGCTCGCTCGACCAGGCCACCGAACAGAAGGGCAAGCACGGGCAGGGCGCGCTGATCTCCTCCAACCCGCGCGACCACTACCGCACGCTCGGGGTCTTTCCCGTCCCGACCGACCGCATCCGCTTCCTCTTCCCCTACTCCGTCGACCGCGACCGCGAGGCCTGGCGCTGGTCCGCAGGCGCCTACGCCGCCGCCCCGGACACCCCCGTCCCGACCACGCCCGAGCTGCGCAAGCTGACCGGCAAGTCCGCCGAGCTGGCCGCCCTGCTCTGCGGCCTGCCCCCGGACCAGGACTACTTCATGCTGGTCGAGCAGGACCTGCTCCGCGACGGCCAGCTCGCGCCCGACACCCTCGCCCGCGTCTACGACACGCTCCGCCGCCTGCCGCTGCTGATCTCGCGCGACGCGCTGCGCGACCGCCTGCTTGCGGCGGCGCCCGTCGAGGCCGTCGAGCCCCTGCTCGCCGGCTGGCGCGAGCCGCTGCTGCGCCGCGGCCTGCCCGACGGCGCGGTCGCCGCCGAGCGCGGCGTCCCGCTGCGCGCCATGGTCGCCTACCTGTTCGTCGAGGTCGCGCGCTGCTTCCGCCTGATCCACGAGCCCGCACGCTGGCTCGACCACGTCACCCGCTCACAGCGCGGCGACTGCTGCCTCGACATCGACCCGTCAGCCCTCCCGGACGCCGACGCCCTCCTGCGCGAGGCGGACTGGGAACGCGGTCTGGCCGGTCCGGAGCGACTGGAGGCGTGGCTGCGACAGGTGCGCGCGACCCCCTTCGACTTCAACCGCGACCTGGACGACGCCGCGCTGGCGGCCGCGCCGCTCAAGCCCCTGCACGAGATCCGCGGCGGCAGCTTCTTCCGCGGCCTCGCCCTGCTCGACCTGGCCGAGGCCATGCTCAAGCGCGCCTTCGGCTCCGACGCCGTGGCGCTGCGCGTCAACGCCGCCGGCCAGGGCGACTATTTCCAGGTGCACCTCGACGCGCGGCGCGCCGACCCCGGGGCCGTCAAGGCCTTCCTCGACCGCGCCTTCTACGCGCGCTTCGGCCTCACCCCCGAACGCCGCTATGTCGAGCCCTATCCCGGAGGGGGCGCCGCCGGCGTGCGCCTCGACCGCCTCGACCTCCTGCCGCAGCTCATCACCGCGCTGGAGGCCTGCCGCACGGCCGGGGACGGCGCATGCGGCGGCGCGCAGCCTTAGCGCGGCGGCGCCTCCGCGGGCGGCGGGCCGATGTAGCCGGTGCCGAGCGCCACGTCGTCGAACCAGACGGTGTTGTCCTGCGCGCAGGCGTGGATGTAGACGCCCAGGTCGAAGCGCTTGAGCCGCACGTCCGCGGCGGAACGCCAGCGGATGTTGGTGTAATGCACATACAGGCGGCCATCGATCCAGGCCGCCAGCTCGCCGTTGGCCTGGCCCACGTCGTTGGCCTTGATCATGTGCTCCAGGCACACCCAGCGCCCCCGCTGCGGCACGAAGCGCTCGGCCTCCTCCGGCCCGAGCATGTTGCCCCAGTAGTGGCCGTCGCGGTCGCGCGCCATCTCCATCCAGTAGGTGTAAAGGAAGAGGTACCCGGGCGGCGGCAGCCGCCGCCAGTCGCACCACGGCTCGAAACGGCTGTTGAACCGGTCGTCGCCGCGCGGCCGCTGGCCGGCCGAGCCCATACCCGCCCAGCGGTTGCCCCCGGCCACCGCCGCAAGGCTGCCGCCCGTGTGGTTCAGATTGCCCTGGTCGTAGTCCTCGGCGTAACGGATGCAGAGGCGCAGATGCAGGCGGTCGTAGCCCTCGGCGCCCAGCCAGCCTGTCGCGCCCGCGCCCGACTCGCGGCCGCCGCGCGCCGCCGCCGTGACGCGCAGCGCGCCGCCGCCGCGGTGCGCGCGGCCCGCCAGCACGTCGCGCACCACAAGCCCCTCCTTGCGGCCCCGCACCTCGAAATAGTTGTCGAACGAGGCGTCCGTCTCAAAGCCGTCCTCGAAGACGACACGTCCCGGCCGCTCCAGCGCGGCGAGCGCCTGAGGGTCGGCCCGCGTCGCCGCGGTGACGAGCGCGGGCGCCTGCTGCCCCGCGACGGCCAGCGCGCCGCACGCGAGCAGCAGCGTCGCGAGACCTGTCCGCAACACCCTCTCAGCCATGACCGCCTCCCGCGCGGCCCCCCAGGAGCCTCCCACGGCCGCGCCTCAGCGCAGCCGGATCAGCGTGCCCGAGGTGACCAGCAGCACCCGGTTGTCCTGATACGAGACCGCATAGCCCTGCGGCACGCCGAGGACCGTCGCGAAGCGGCCCGTCAGCGTCCCGCCTGTGGCGTCGATCAGCGTGTGGGGCGCGCCCTGCGGCGGGCCGGCCACGTCCAGGGCCAGCGTCAGCGCCGCCGCGTCCAGCGTGCCGCTGACCAGCAGCGGGGCCGCGACGCCGTCCGTGACGCGCGCGTGCAGCGTGCCCGTGCCGTTGAGGGTCGCGCCGGCCGCGACGGCGCCGCCCGCGCACGCCAGCGAACCGGCGACCGTGACCGTGCCGTTCGAGACGCTCAGCGTGCCGCCGAGGTCGCAGGCGCCGGCGAGGGTCAGCGCGTTCGCGCCGACCTTGACGAGCGAGCCCGCGCCGGTCACCGCGTTGGAAAAGACGGTGGGGCCGCCAGCCGTGTCGACCGTACCGGTGCCGCTGACCGTCACCGCGCCCGTCCAGCGCGCCGTCATCGCGCCGGTGCCGCCGTTCGCGAGGCGTCCGCCGTTCAGGTGTACGGCGCCTGCCACCGTGCGGTTGTTGTAGGTGTCGAGCTTGCCGCCCGCGTTGACCGTATAGGTTCCAGGCCAGTTCTGGCTGCTCTCAAGACGCAGCAGGCCCGAGTTGACCGTCACGCCCGCCAGGTTCTGGAGCTGGTTGTCGCCGCGGATGTTGACCTCGCCGGTACCGCCGATCGTGAGGACGTAACCGCCGCCGTTGAGCGTGCCGTAGACGTTGAGCTTGCTGCCGGTGGTGCCGATCCGAGCGTCCGCCGCAAGCGTCACATGCCGAACCGTGGACTCGGTCGCGACGCCCGTATTGGCGAGCGCGCCCGCCTGCCCGACGCCGCCCGGACCGGCGAGGGTGACGCTGCGGGCCAGGGCGTTCATGTCGCGGGCGTTGAGGTCGAGCGTGCCGCCGGAGGTCACCGTCGGGTCGCTCGGCAGGGCCGCCGCGACGCCGAGCCGGAGCGCGCCGCCGCTGATCGTGACCGCGCCGGTGAAGGCGTTGGTGTGGCTCAGGGTCAGCACGCCGTCGCCGGTCTTGGTGAGGGCCAGCGCGCGCGTGACGCCGTTGGAGAGCGGGATGGCGCAGGTCGTGCTGGCCGTCTGGTTGACCGTCAGCGTCGTGGTGCCCGAGCCTGCGGCCGTGTCAACGATAGCGCCGCCGGTGGCGCTGAGGGAGCCGAGGGTGGCGCTGTTGCCGTTCAGGTCGAGCGTGCCGCCGCTGACCGTCACCGGGCCGGTGCCCAGCGCGGTGGCGCTGCCGAGCTTGAGCGTGCCGGCGGTGTGGGCCGTGCCGCCGCTGTAGGTGTTGTCGCCGGACAGCAGCAGGATCATGTTGGCCGTCTGCTTGTTGATCGCGCCCGCGCCGGAGATGGCCGAGGTGATCGTGATCGAGCCGGCGGCACTACCGCCCACGATGTTCATCGTCGCGCCTTGCGCCAGCGTGACCGGCCCGGTCCAGGTGGGGTTCTTGAGCACGTCGTCGGTGTTCAGCGAGAACGAGGAGTTGCCAAAGAAGGTGAGCGGCTCCGGAGCGAAGATCATCGGATCCCATTTGCCCTTCATCGACAGCCCTGAGTTGGTGATCACCGTGCCGACGGCGGTCGACCCCAGCGCGTTGGTGCCCCAGGTCTCGAGGCCGCCGAAAACCGTGGTCGTGCCGGTATAGGTGCTGTTGCCGCTGAGGATCTGATAACCCGAGCCGCCGGTGGGGATCACCACGTTGACCGGGCCGGCGATCGTCCCGGCGAAGGCCTTGTTGGCGCGCACGATCGACAGCGTCGCCTCGGCGCCGGAGTTGGTGATCAGGCCCGTGCCGATCGTGCCGAAGCCGAGCGTGTCGGTGAGGCCCGTCACGCGCGGGCTGAAGCCGGCCAGGTCGAGCGCGCCGCCGTTCTTGACCGTCAGCAGATTCGTGACCGGGCCGAGCGCGTACGTGTTGCCGAGACGCACCGTGCCGCCCTCGGCGGTCACGCCGCCGGTGAGGCTGTTCGAGGCGGCGAGCAGCAAGACGCCCGGGTTCTGTTTCGTCAGACCTCCCGAACCGCTCAGCACGGCGTTCATGGTGACCGTTCCGACAGTGGCGTTCCCGCCGCCGACCTGCACGGTCAGGCCGCCGGTCAGCGCTGGCCACGCGCCGTTGACCGTAACGCCGCGCGTGGGCTGGTCGTCGACGTTGAAAGTGAAGGAGCCCGCGGCGGGGAACGTGACGTTCGTGGTGCTGAGGGTCAGCTCGCCGGGAATGCTGGAGCGGGCGCTCACGCCGCAGCCGCTGGCGAAGGCGATGGGGTTGGCGGGCGCAGTCGGCGCGGTGCCGCTCTGGAAGGCGAGGCGGCTGCCGCCGGCCATCACGATCGCCGCGTTGTTGGCGATGGCGTTGGCGTTGTTGATGAAGAGCCGCGAGCCGTTCTGCGTGATGACGCCAATGTCGTTAGGCGAAGGCGGCTGGAGGATGAAGTCGCTGCCGCTGGCATAGAGGCCCTGTCCGCCCGTGATCGGCCCGTTGTAGTTCAGCCAGGTGCCGAGGCTGATCGTACCCCCGCCCGCGCCGAGGGTCAGCGGCCGGGTGATCGTGTTCAGACCCGTGTTCACCCGCAGCGTACCGCCCGCGAGGGTGACGCCCTCGCCTGCCGCGCCGAGGCGGCTGTCGGCGTTAATCGACAACGTGCCGCCTGAAACGGTGGTGCCTCCGCTGTAGGTGTTGACCCCGCTCAGCGTGAGCGTGCCGCCGGCGCCGGCCTTGGTCAGGCCCGCGCTGCCCGCGATGCTGGCGTGGATCGTCGCGCCGCTGTTGGCGACGACCGTCGGGCCCGTCAGCGTGAGCGTGCCGTTGGTCAGCACATAGCCGCCCACCGCGAACGTCAGCCCGCCCGCCGTGACCGAGTCGACCGTCACGAGGCCGGAAGTACCCTCGAAGACCGCCTCGCCGCCTGCCCAGGCCGAGTCATACGGGCCGCCGCTCGCGGCCGCCCAGTTGGCCGTCGCGCCGTCCCACGGCTGCGCGCCCCCGACGTTCGAGAAATACTGCTGGGCCGAGACGCCGCCGGGCCCGCACAGCACAACAGCCGCCACACCTGCCGCAACACGCATACCCATCCGTTTCATCCGAAAACCCCTTCCTGTCCTGCTGACGCCATCCCAACAACCCGCAGAGCGATCAGGTTCGGCGCCCCCTCTGACCCCAAGGGACACAAACCGATCGCTCACACGCTTATTACTGTTTATAGGGTAGAGTATTCCCTTGCGGCGCGTCAAGCGGCAACCGGCAACCCGATATGAGGGCGGGCGTCCCGTCCGTATAGCCGGTCCGGCATCCGTCGCACGGGCATCCTGGCCCGTGCAGCCGGTCCCCGTGTCACGGGCACCGCCGCCCACGTGCCTCGGCACGGGCAAGATGCCCGTGCGACAAGAGGGCGGGCGGCCGGGAATTACGGGTTGAAGCCGCACGCGGGGCCGTGCTACAGTCTGCCCGGTCTCCCTGCTTCAACCGTCTGCGCAACTGGAGCACCGGCTCGGTGATAAGACGTAGGCACATCGCAAGAATCCTGCTCGGCGCCTGTCTCCTGGGCGTCTCCCCCTGCCTTGCCGGAAGCGACCCGGGCAAGGTGCGGCTGGACCTGTTCTACTCGCCCGGCTGCGCGGACTGCGAGCGCCTCAGGCGCGAGCTGCTGCCGGAGCTGGACAGCGTCTATGGCGGCCTCTACGAGCTGGCCTGGCATGACCTGACGGTGCCGGAGTCGGTGCCGCTGCTCCTGGCCTATCAGGAGCGCGGCTCCGACAGCAGCAGCGGCCGCGTGACCCTGGTCGTCGACCATAGCGCGCTGCTGGTCGGCTACCGGACCCTCGCCACCGGGCTCGTCGACCGCGTGGCCGAGGCGCTTGAACGGCGCCTGGACCCCGCCTGGCGGCCGCCGCAGCCGCCCCGGCTCAGCGCCGGACAGGCGCAGGCGCTCGTCGAGGCGCGCGGCCGCGACCTGACGCTCCCGGTCGTGCTGTTCGGCGGCCTGACCGACGGCTTCAACCCCTGCGCGACCGCGACCCTGATCTTCTTCCTGAGCGTGCTCGCGGCGGCGCGGGCCTCCGCTCGGACGCGCCTGCTCACCGGCTCCGCCTTTATCGCGGCCTCCTTCCTCACCTATTTCGGCATCGGCGTCGGCATCCTGGCGGCCTTCCGGCGCATCCCGTCGCTGGAGGCCCTCCGCCGCCTCCTCGAGATCGGCCTCGGCCTCTGCATGCTGCCGCTCGCCTGGCTCTCCTTCCGCGACGCGCTCCGGTTCCGCAGGACGCCTTGCGCCGAGGCGGTCACCCTACAGGTGCCCGGACGCATCAAGCAGGCGATCCACGCGTTCACGCGCTCGCGGCTCGGGGCGCACGGGCCGGTCCTGGGCGGTTGGGTCGCGGGTGCGGGCGTCACCCTGCTTGAGAGCGTCTGCACCGGGCAGGGTTACGCGCCGGTGCTGGCCTATCTGCTCAAGTCGGACGGCACGCGCCTGCGGACGCTCGCGCTCCTGGCCCTCTACAACCTGCTGTTCGTCCTGCCGCTCCTCATCCTGTTCCTCTGCTTTCACCGCGGCCTGCAGCTCCGCAGCCTGATCGAGGGGTCGCGACGCCACCTCAGCCTCGTCAAAATCCTGCTGGGCGTGTTCTTTACCGTCATGGCGCTCCTGCTCCTGGCCCCGCGCTGAACCGGGGCGCGCGCAACGGCCGGAGCCCGCACGTTGACAGCCCCCACACGCGAAGAGTATGTTATGGGCCGTATTTGCGGGCCGGCCCGAGCGGGGCGCGGCCCGCGCCTAACCGAAGGCCCCTCCTATGCACCCCACCGCCGTCCAGTTGCAGGCCGTCGCCTCCTTGGCCGCACGCCGCGCAGGCGAGCATGTGCTCGCCAACCTTCACCGCCGCGGCGACGTCAACTCGCTCCTGCGCACCGACGTGAAGCACAAGCTGGACGTCGAGGCCCAGGAGGCCGCCACGGCGGTGATCCTCGCCGCCTTTCCCGACCATGCCATCCTCGGCGAGGAGACCTGTGACGCGCCTTTGCCGGAAAGCGACCATGTCTGGATCATCGACCCGATCGACGGCACGATCAACTTCTTCCACGGCCTTCCGTGGTGGTGCTGCTCCGTGGCCGTGCGCCTCCGCGGGCAGACCGTGGCGGGCGCGGTCTGCCTCCCGGAGATGGGCCAGCTCTACGAGGCCACGTGCGACGGCCCCGCGCTGTGTAACGGCGCGCCGATCGGCGTCTCCGCCACGGACCGCCTGGACCTCGCCATGCTGGCCACCGGCGCTGACAAGTGGGACCTCGGCGAGCACGCCTTCCGCTTCATGCGCAAGATCTCGGAGATCGCCCAGCGGCCGCGCATCCTCGGCGCCGCCGCCGTGGACATGTGCCTGGTCGCGGCCGGGCGCCTCGACGGCTATTTCGAGTCCGGCATCTATGTCTGGGACATGGCCGCGGCCAGCCTGATCGTCGAGCGCGCGGGCGGCCGCTGCTCGACCCTCAAGGCGTACCCGCGCCACCGGCTGTCGTTCCTCGCCACCAACGCCGCGCTCCACGACGCCTGCCGCGCGGCCCTGCTGCCGCTGCTGGAGACGACGTAAGCGGCGCGGCGCGCAGGCGCGCACGCCTGCGCCAGACTCCGCTGACGGTCAGTCGAGGATCACGCGCAGCCGGTAGAACTGCCACGGCAGCAGCCAGGGCCCGGCCGCCGGATCGGTCACCCGCAGCGTCTCGCCGTCCCAGGCGGCGGGCCAGTCGGAGCGCGAGTCGAACAGCACGCGCCCCCAACTGCGCAGGTCGGACGAGGCCTCCACGCGATAGGTGATGTCCCGCTTGCCGGGGTCGAACCGGAACGTGTAGGACGGCACCCCTCCGGCCAGCGAGAAGCTCGGCAGCCGGCCGGACGCGGGCTCGCCCGGGCCGATCCCGAACGCATACCGCGACAGGTTCGGCAGGCCGCTGCCGAGCGGGTCGGCGAGCGGCCCGTCCGGCGCCAACGCGGCGAGCGACACGCCTGGCGCGCGCGCCGACCAGGCCTCGAAGGAGACCGGCTCGCCACCGACCCGCACCTCCAGCACCCAGCCCTCCCGCGGCCCCTCGCCGAAATCGGCACTCTCGGGCATCGCCGTCGCGGCCAGCGCGAGCCCCCCGGCGTATGCCGAGTACGTCCGCCCCGCGAACTTGACCGTCCCGTTGACATCCGGCGTGAAGAACCTCACGGTGGCCGAGGCGAGCGCCTCCGAGAGGCCGCGCGCGCCCTCCACGAACAGGCCGCCGCGCAGGCGGTCGCCTTCGACGAGCGGATCCACGTCGAGGTAGGCGTCGATCACGGTCGACGCCGCGCCCGGCTCGAAGGCCAGCGTCCGCAACACGCCGTTCTGGCTGGCCGAGGCCGAGCCGTATACCGGCGAGCCGGTCTTCGCGAACGCAAAAGCGTAGCGCTCCGCCTGGGCGAACGGCGTGGTGAGCACCGTCCGGTCCAGCGCCACCGTTCCCGGCCCTCCCAGCGGCCCGACGCGTCCGGAGCCGCTCAGCACGCCGGAGGGCGCCAGCTCGACCGCCGCGCCGATCCGGCCGCTCACGGCCACCGCGCCGTTGCTCACCGTCACAGGGCCGAAATAGCGCTTGCTCTGCCCGCTCAGGACCAGCGTGCCGCCGCCGGTCTTGACGAATCCCGCCGCCCCGGAAAGCACGCCGGGCAGCTCCAGGGTGTTACGCGAGCCTTCGACGTGTATCCCTGAGAGCCCGGCGAAAACCACGCCTCCGGTCACCGACACCACGCTGTTGTCGGTCTCCGGCTGAAACCGCAGCCCGCCCGCGACGCCCTGTCCGCTGGGGGGCAGCGTGCCGCCGCGGCCGAGGCTGGCGAGCGTCAGCGGGCCGCCGAAGCCGTACACGCGCGGCTGCCCGTCGGTGCTGGCGGAGGTCAGGCGCAACTGGCCGCCGGAGGCCACCGAGACCGAGGGGCTCAGCGCGGGCGCGGCCGGCTGGGTGAGCGCCAGCACGCCGCGGCTCACCGTGGTCGGGCCGGTGTAGGACTTGTTCTCGCCCGTGAGCGTCGCCACGCCGTCGCCCTCTTTGATCAGCCCTCCCGGGCCGCGCCAGTCCGCACGCAGGCGCAAGGCGCCGTACTCCGCGTCGCCGGCGGTATTGTGGACGCCGACGCGCAGGTCGGAGTCGAGCAGCACGCCGGCGGCGACCTCGAACTCGACATACCCCGGCCCGTCGCCGCTCACGGTGAGCGCGGCCGGACCGTTCGTCGCCGCGAAGCGCAGCGTGTTTCCGGTACTCCGGTCGCGTATCCGGTTGCGGAAGGCCGAGTCGTTCTGCTGCACGTGGATCGAGCCGACCGTCACGGGCGCGCGGATATTGATGTCGCGGTCGGCCGTGAGCGGCGCGTTCAGGTAGACCGCCACGTTCGTGCCGGAGGGATACGGCAGCGGCGCGCTGCTCCAGTTCGCGTCCGCCGTCCAGTCCGCGCTCCCGGTCTGCAGGAACGCGGGCACCTCCACGGGCACGAGGAACTGGGCCTCCGCCAGCGGGCTCCACTCGCCCCCGGCGCTGAGCACGCGCGCCTTAAGCAGGGCCGACACGGGCAGGGTGATGGCGCCGCCGTACGGCACGCCCGCGACCGCCCCCCCGACCGCACGCGGATCCACGCCGTTGGTCGTCCAGTAGACGCTTCCCGCCCCGTTCGGGTTGGTGATCGTGAGCTGGGTGTTGGGCGCGACCGTTCCGCCATGCTGGCTGAACGTCGGCGCGAGTGTGGCCGGCCACAGCGACTGTTCGGTCAACTGGGTGAAGAAGTTCGACCGGCGCGTCGAGCCGTCCAGAATCCAGGTGTTATAGAACGACTCGTCCAGGTTCGACCCGGTCGTCTCGACCATGATCGGGTTGATCGCGGCCCGCAAGCGCTGGTAGTGCGCCTGCATGCTGCCCTGCGTCAGGCACCCGTTGTTGAAGAGATGCTTCTGCGCGCGGTCGGCGAAGCGCAGCCGGAACTCCGGCGACACGCGCAGGTAGGAATAGAAGAGCGCCGCCCCGTTGTTGTCGGAGGACAGTGCGGTGCCGGTCTTGATCAGGTCGGTGGTGAAGGAGTTATAGGAAGTTGGGCGTTTCGGATAGCCCATCCCGAACCCGCCCTCGGCATCCCACATGTAGAAGCGCCAGCGGCCCGCGTCGCTGCGCTCGCGCGCGGCCACCCAGTTGTTATGCGGCCAGTCCCACATCGCCGCGTAGGCGTTGACCAGCAGGTAGTCGATCACGTTGTCGATGTCGGCGTAGTCGTGCATCCGCACGTAGGCGGCCGCGTTGGCGTGGCTGTTGGTGCGCAGCAGGCTCATCATCTGGTTCCAGTGGATCGCGTCGCCGCTCGCGAACTCGCTGACCTGCCGCACGTCCCAACGCGCCGCGCTGGCGTGGTGCTGCTGCATGAAGGCCTCGCGCAGGTGCTCGCAGAAGTTGTAATAGCCCTTCCACACGCCGTTGATGTAGATCGAGACGAAGGTCCCGATGGAGCCCTCCTGGCCGGTCCCGATATAGATACGCCGCATCAGCTCGTCGCGGATGAAGGGGTTCGACAGGTCGTTCTTGCCCGCCCGCAGCCGCATGTCCTCAAATTTCGTGATGCGGCTCTCCGGGAAGAAGGCGTAATCCTGCGGCGACTCGCCCAGCTCGTTGCGGAAGAAGAAGTTGAAGGAGGGCTTGTCCAAGAACGAGGTCGGGTTGAAACGCGAGCCGATCGGCTGGCTGATGACATACCGCGGCCGGGCGTGCGGGCTGCCGGAGACGCGCAGGCCGGCCGCCGTACGGAGCGGCACGCCGCTGGTCGGGTAGTATTCGAAGCCTGCGGGGCGCTCGGCCGACCGGCCCTTCAGCAGCGGCATGTTGAACGCGCCGGGGTCGGCGCCGAAGTTGACCCACTGCTTGTCGTTCGGCTGAGCTGCGTTGAACGCCACATAGGAGCCGCCCTTGATCGCCAGGATGCCCTCGCCGTCGGCCGGCCCGCCGCTGGAGTTCGGCCCGTACAGGCCGAGGGCCGGGTCGGCCGAGAGGCACATCGCGGGGAGCGAGCGCCGCGCCGCGGACTGCGCGACCAGATACGTGTGGGTGACCACCGCCGAGGGGATCTCGCCGGCCTTCAGGCAGCGGGCGCGGAGCACCGTGGCGGCCGTGACCGTGAGCGGCCCGGTGTAGGTCAGGCCCACGGTCGCGGTGGGCTCGCGGCCGTCGAGCGTATAGCGGACCGTCGCGCCGGGGTCGGGCGGCGTGAGCTGCACCTGGATCGCAGCCGCATGGAACCCGCCGAGGTGGCTGAACGACGGCGGCTGCGAGATCGCCGTGAACCAGGTGCCGGTGTTGGCCGCGCCCGGTGTGGCGGTGTCGCTATACCGGTACTCGCCCGACGCCGCACGGCCGTAGGTATGGAAATAACTCTGCGCGGGAAGCTGCGGCGCCAGCTCGCTGACCACCGCGCCCGCCGCATCCACCAGCCCCAGGTACTCGCCCCCCGAAGAGAGCTTGAAGTTCGTGTGCAGGTAGTCTGCGCCCTGCGCGGGCCCCACATCGAAGCCCGTGGCCATCACCACCAGATACCCTTGCGCGGGCAGCACGCTCCCGGTCGGGAAGTACCATTTTCGCGGCTTGCCCGCATCGTCGGTCAGGGACCAGCCCGTCAGGTTGACCGGCTCCGCACCCGCGTTGAACAGCTCCACCCAGTCCCCCTCGGAGTCCGGCGTGTCCTCATCGAGATCCACGTCCTCGCCGCCCTCCTCGCCCTCCTCACCGTCTCCGCCGTCTCCTGAGGTCGGCTCGCTGACACCGACGAAGAACCTCCCGACGTCCGTCGGGCGGCACAGGATACGCGCCCCCGCGCCGGTCGTGGACAGCGTGACGAGCGCCGTCATGTCCGAGCTTGTCAGCACGCTGTTGTGGAGCTGGATCGCGAGCACATTGTCGCCGCCCGCCAGCAGGGTGTTGGCAGGCCCCAAGGTCAGCGTCTCCTCACGTCCGGTCAACCCGCCGTCGCCGTTCGCGCTGTGGCCGGCTGTCGCGGGGGTGTTGAAAGGCGTGATCGTGCCCTCTGTGCCGACGTTCCGCCGCGCCACCTCGCGCCCGTTCAGATAGACGATCACGCCGTCGTCATAGTCCACCACCACCCGCAAGGGCTCGGAGGAGGCCGCCTCGGCGGTCGAGGCCTGGAACAGCGTGCGGCTGTAGATCGAATAGGCCTTATTGAACACGGCGGCATACAGGTTGGTGCCCAAGATATAGTCCGGCGGATTGGCGCTCTCGATGCCGAACGGCCCGGCCGACTCGGGCCAGGCGGAGTCGTTAAAGCCGAGCGACGCCCAGACCGCCGTCTGCGCCACCCCGGCCAGCAGGCCGTAGTCGACCAGTCCGCCCGACGGCTCGGACACGCCCGCGAAATAGCGCCAGGACGTGCTGTTGGTGACGATCGAGGCCGGAGCCGGCCCGGCCAGCCGCAGGTCGGTCATGGAAAGGAAATTGGCGCTGGCCGCCGCCTGGTTGTGGGTCTGCACGCACAGGACGTTGGTGCCGGTGGACAGGAGGTTGCTCGCCACGCCCAGCACGATGGTCTCGGCCCCGGCGTTGGACCAGTTGGTGTTGAAGGCCGTCTGGTCCCGATAGGCGAACATCCCCGGATTGCCCATATTCCGCCGCGCCACCTCCACCCCGTTCAGGAAGGCGATGAAGCCGTCGTTATGGCGCGCCACCAGATGCAGCGCGTTGGTCGAGGCGGCCAGCGCCGACGACGCCACGAAGGCCTTGCGCACGTAGAGCGTGGTGAGCTTGTTCTGCATCGCGCCCGAGGTGTTGACCCCGAGCGTGACGCCAGGAAAGGTGCCGAAGCCGAACGGGCCGTTGCCCTCGCTCCAGCGCGAGTCGTCATACGTCTTCAGCATCCAGGGCGTCGTGACGCCCAGCCGCGGATACCCCGGAGCCTCGCGCCGTAGCAGCCGGTCGGAATTGGCCGCCACGACCTCGTTGATCACCACCTGCCCGCTCACCGCCGCGGCGCCGCACAGGCAGCCCAGCGCCGCCAGCCAGAGGGGTGCGACACGCGCCTTCAGCCCGAGCCGAGCCTGACCGGACACCACACCCCGCCAGAACCACAGGTCGTTAAAAATTATCGTTTTGACCATTGCTGATATTAACTCAGTTCCCCTTACGCCGCGCAAGCACAATCGGATCGTGTCTTAACGCTTGCGGCCTCAGCCCTCTTTCGCGTATAGTGTGCCCGGTTGTTCTGCTATATAGAAACTCCGGTGTGAGCCGGATGGCCGGACAGCCGTAGAAAAAGGAGTCGGCATGATACTGGGAATCGCAGACCCGTGGGTGGCGGCCGCCTACGTGCTGTCGGTGGTCGGGGCGCTCGCGTGCGCCGTCTATGGCATCACGCATTGGAACCAGGGCGATGAGCCCGCCCAGGCGGAAGACGTGCGCTGGGCCAAAGAGGAAAAAGAGGAAATCGAGCCTACGCTCTAGACTGTAACCGCACCTTCGGAGTCAAACATGGACATCTTCACCTTCGTTATCCTGCTCGTCTACCTGCTGGCCATCGGCTATCTGGGCTACCAGGGCTATCTCCAGACCAAAACCGCCTCAGACTACCTGGTCGCAGGCCGCAACGCCAACCCGGTGGTGATGGCGCTCTCCTACGGCGCGACCTTCATCAGCACCTCCGCGATCGTGGGGTTCGGCGGCGTGGCCGCCAATTTCGGCATGGGCACGCTCTGGCTCACCGTCCTGAACATCTCGGTGGGCATCTTCATCGCCTTCGTCGTGCTCGGCAACCCGACACGCCGCATGGGGCACCATCTGGACGCCCACACCTTTCCCGAGCTGATGGGGAAACGCTTTAACAGCCGCCTGATCCAGGTGCTGTGCGCCCTGATCATCTTCCTCTTTATGCCGCTGTATGCCATGGCCGTCATCATCGGCGGCGCCGAGTTCATCGGCCCGGTCTTCCACATCTCCTATGACGCCGCGCTCTATCTCTTCGCCGTCATCGTGGCGGCTTACGTGATCGCCGGCGGCATCAAGGGCGTCATGCTCACCGACGCGCTGCAGGGCGCGATCATGCTCGTCGGGATGGTCGTCCTGCTGTTCGTGACCTACACCAAACTGGGCGGTTTCACCGCCGCGCACCAGATGCTGACCGACATGGCGCCGCTCGTGCCCAAGGGCCTCGCGGAAATGGGCCACAAAGGCTGGACCGCGATGCCCGCCTTCGGCTGGGCCGCGCCGGGCGCCAGTCCGGAGGCCGTCAAGCAGGTCAGCCTCTGGTGGATCATGGTCTCCACCATCGTCATGGGCGTCGGTGTCGGCGTGCTCGCGCAGCCGCAGCTCATCGTACGCTTCATGACGGTCAAGTCGAAGCAGGCCCTCAACCGGGGCGTCGTCGCGGGCGGCATCTTCATTTTCTTCATGACCGGCGTGGCTTTTGTGGTGGGGCCGCTCTCGAACGCCTATTTCGCCAAGCAAGAGGCGATCACCTGCCAGATCGTGGACGAGAACGCGCTCCTCGACCCCGGCGCCGATAACAACGGCACGCTGACCCGCATCGCCGCCGACGCCCCGCCTGAGGTCGTCAAGCGGGCCAAAGCCTTCGTGGCCTACAAGCTTCCCGCTGAAAAGGCCGACGCCGTGCCGAATTACATCCTCAAGACCCCGGCCATGCGGATCGAGCGCGGCGCCGAAGGCCGGCCTGACGTGATCCGCCCGGGCATGATCGCCATCGCGCGCACCGTCACCCTCGGCACCACGCTGAAGGGCAACAGCGACACGATCATCCCGCGGTACGTCAACAGCGCCTTCCCCAAGTGGTTCGGCGTGCTCTTCCTGCTGACGCTGCTCTCCGCCGCGATGAGCACGCTGTCCAGCCAGTTCCACACCATGGGTACCGCCATCGGGCGCGACATCTTTGAGGTGTTCGGCAAGGGCAAGTCCTCGCGCACCGTCCTGATCACGCGCCTGGGGATCATCGCCGGCCTCGTGACGGCCATCATCCTCGGCAAGCTGGTGCGCGGGAACATCATCGCGGTGGCCACCGCCATCTTCTTCGGCATCTGCGCCGCCGCGTTCCTGCCGTCGTTCCTCGGCGCGCTCTTCTGGCGCCGTATGACCCGCGCCGCGGCCATCGCCTCGATCGTCGCCGGCTTCGTGGCCAGCGCCTTCTGGTCGGTCTTCATCAACGCTAAGACGGCGGTCGGCCTCGGCCTCTGCCAGTCGCTCTTCGCCAAGCCGACGCTGGTCACGAAATCGCTGACCTTCAGCGAGACGTGGACGGTCGTGGACCCGATCCTGGTCGCGCTGCCCGTCTCGGCGCTGGTCGCGCTGCTCGTCACCTACCTCACCAAGCCGCTGCCCGCCGAGCACCTGGACTACGTTTTCGGCGGAGCCAAACCCGAGTAGGGTGAGCCGCTCCTGCGTGCGGCGCCCGCCGCACGCAGGACGTCCCGCACTCAGGGCGCCGCAGCCCCCTCAGCCGTCCGGCCGCCTGCGGCGCGCAGGTAAAAGGCCCGCGCCTCGGCGTAGCGGACGTTGCCGGGCTCTGCGGCCAGGGCCTCGCCGCACAGGGCGGCGGCGGCCGCCGGGTCACCCGCGCCGACCAGCACCGCACAGTTATACGCGGCCTGCGCCCGGCACGCCGGGTCGGCCATGGCGGCCCGCAGGTGGCGCGCCGCGCCGCCCGCGTCGCCGGTCTCGGCGAGCGCCAGCCCCAGGTTCAGGTTGACCGCACCGTGCTCCGGCGAGGCCTTCCACGCCTCGCGCAACAGCCTGACCGCCTCGGGCAGGTCGCCCTGCTGCGAGGCGAGCACCGCCGCGTTGACGTGCGGCATCACCGCGTCGGGCCGCAGGCGTATGGCGGCCCGATAAGCCTCAAGGGCCGCGGCCGCGTCGCCGCGCGCCTGGCGGTAATTGCCGAGGTTGTAGAAGCTGGCCCAATCGTCCGGCCGCGCGGCGTACATCGACAGCAGCTCGGCCTCGGCGCGGTTCAGCCGGTCGAGCGCCGCCCGGTCGAGCGAGCGCCGCGGGTAGGGCGCGAGCGCCTGGGCGGCCTGCACGCGTACCACACGCACGGGGTCGGCCAGCGCGCGGAAAAGCGCCGCCGCCGTGGCGGGCGTGCCCAGGTCGTCCGCCAGGGCGCCCGCCGCAGCCCCGCGCACGAGCGGCGAGGCGTGGCCGAGGCAGGCGCGCGCGGCCGGCCAGGCCGAGGCGTCCGGGCAGCCGCGCAGCAGGCGCAGCAGCGAGGCGCACACCACCGGCTCGGCCTCCGGCTGCCCCAGGTATCCGACGATGTCAGGCAGCCGCGACCAGTCGCGCTTGCGCGCCGCCTCCACCAGCTCGCCCTCGCGCACCATCTTGGGCCGCAGGCGGCTCTGCGGGTGCCAGGCCCGCACAAAGGACGCGGCCCACTCCTCGCGCTTGTCCGTATGGCACAGGATACAGGCCGAGGCCGCACCGAAGCGGGCGGACGCCTCCGGGCAGGGCGGCCGGTGCGAGTGGTCGCTGCGGCGCATCGCGGCGAACTGCGTGCTGGGCATATGGCAGGAGATGCACCGCCCGGGCGCGCCCTGCGCCGGATGGCGCGAATGGGCCGTCAGGCGGCGGGCCTTGTCCTCATGGCAGCCCGAGCAGGCCGCGTTCACGTCGTTCGTGACCGCAGGCGAAAACCGGTACCGGCCGCTGGAGGTATGGCAGTGCACGCAGTCGAGGCGCCCCTTCTGGGCGCACGGGTTCATCAGCCAGAGCGTGTACGTGTAGTTCTCGCCCAGGTCGCGGCCGTCCGCGCTGAAATCGCGGTCCTCCAGGCAGACCAGGTCGAAATGGTCGAAGTACGTCTCGCCCGGCACATACTCGGCGGTGAGCGGGTACATCTTGGCGTGGCAGGGCGCGCACGCGCTGTTGACCTGGTCGGGGGAGAAGTCGCGCCAGCTCCTCAGGCCGAGCGTCTTGGGCGCCTCGCCGGGCTTGAGCGCCCGGCAGAGGCGGTTATGCTCCTCGGCCGGGCCGTGGCAGGACTCGCAACTGATGCCCGGCTCACGCCACGTGGTGCGATAGGAGTCGGAGGCGAAATCATAATTCTTGGCGAGCTGGCTGACGTGGCAACCGAAGCAGGCGGTGTTGAAAGTCAGCATCGGGTCGCGCCAGTCCAGCGCCTGGTCTCCGGCCTCGACGAAGTGGCGCAGCATGCTCCCGGTGGTGTCGTACCACCGCCGGTCGTCCACATGATAGGCCAGCGGCAGGACCTGCAGCTTACCTTTCGCCAGCGGCGTCAGGAAGTAGAACACATTCTTGCCGCCCAGCGCGTGGGCCAGCGCATAGCGCGCCACCGCGCCGTCTGCGCCCTCCTCGACGACCTCGCGCCGTTCGACATCCGCCCGGTACCGGCGCCCCCCGACCTCAAGCGCGGCCTCCATGGGCGTCAGCGACTCGCTCACAAACGCCTGCGTGACCGGCTGCATCGCCTTGCCGTGGTGCGACGGCGCCCATTTCTGATAGAACGCCTCGTGGCATTCGCGGCACGAGGACGAGCCCGCGTAAGTTCCGCCGGCGGTCTCGGCCCTCTTGCGCAGCAGGCCGTAGGCGGCCACGACCGCCGCCACCGACACCGCCGCGACGGGAACCGCCCACTGGACCGACTTACGCATGCTCACGACATCCTCATGCCGCCTCTCGCGGCCTTAACGCGGCGACACACCCCTCAGTCCTCCTCGCGCCGGGGCCTTTTGCGTACGCCCTTGCGCGCGGCGTCGCGCCCGGTCGTCCGGGGCGGCGGCGGCGGCCTGTCGCCCGGCTCGGGCCGGGCGCGGGCACGGTAAAAGATCTCCACCGGCGCGCCCTCGAGCCCGAAGCGCTCGCGCAGGGACCGCACCATAAAGTCCGTGTACTGCTTGGTGGCGAGCTTGGGGTCGTTCACGAACATGCGGACGGTGACCGGCGCGCTACAGACCTGGACCGCGTAGTAGACGCGCAGGCGCTTGCCGGCCTTGGCGGGCGCGACCACGCGCCGGGTGGCCTCGACCAGCGTCCGGTTCAGCAGCCCGGTAGGCAGCGTGACCCGCGTCTGCGCCGCGACGGCGTCGATCACCTCGACGCTTTTCCGGATGTTCAGCCCCGTCTTGGCCGAGATGAACAGGATCGGGCAGTGGCTCATAAACGGCATCACCGTGCGCAGCAAAGGCTCGGCCTGGGTCTGGGTCATCCCCTTCTCCATCGCCAGATCCCACTTGTTCATGAGCAGCACGCAGCCCTTCTTGTGCTTCTGGATCAACGCCGCGATATGCTTGTCCTGCACGGTCGGGCCCAGCTCCGGATCGAGCACCAGCACCACGACGTCGGCCTCGGCCACGCTCTGCTCCGCACGGAAGAGGCTGAAGCGCTCGACGGCGCTGTCCACGCTGTGCTTGTGGCGCATCCCGGCGGTATCGACCAGCACATAGTGGCGCGCCTGCTCGCCCGCGCCGATCGTAAACGGCACGTCGATGGAGTCGCGCGTCGTGCCCGCGACGTCCGAGACGATCACCCGCTCGGCCCTGAGCAGGCGGTTGATATACGAGGATTTCCCGGCGTTCGGACGTCCCACAATCGCGACGCGCAACGGCGCCTCGACGGTCTCGTTCTGGGCGGAAGGCAGGTTCGACAGGACCGCGTCCATCAGCTCGCCCATGCCGCGGTTGTGCTGCGCCGCCACCGGAAAGGCCGGGAAGCCGAGCCGCGCGAACTCCTCCACGCCCGCCTCATGCTGCGGGAGGTCGCACTTGTTCACCGCCACGACACACGGCACGCCCTGCTTGCGGACCCTCCGGGCGACCTCCTCGTCGAGCGGATGCAGGCCGGACTGGACGTCCGTCACCAGGATGATCACCGCGGCGTCACCCAGCGCCTCGTCGACCTGGGCCAGGATGCCCGCCTCGATCGGATCGCGCGTGATCTGGCCCGACGGCGCCATCACCCCCCCGGTATCGACCAGGCTGAAGCGCTGCTCCTCCCACTCGACCTCGCGCATCAGGCGGTCACGCGTCACCCCGGCCTCGTCATGCACGATCGCGATCCGCTTGCCCGCGATCCGGTTGAACACGGCCGACTTGCCCACGTTGGGCCGCCCCACAATCACCACCACCCGCGACACAATCCTCTGCTCAGAAGTCATAGATGCAGTATACGGGAAGCGGTGCCCGCCTCACAAGCTTAAGCGCAAGCCCCGGGCGTGGCCCCGTTTGTTCTTCCCTCACCGCACCGCTTTTGCTAAAAAATAAACCGTTCAACGTACGCCCACCCGGCCAGACCGGCGCAGACGGGCTGATTTTCGAGGTCGCCGTGTATCTTAAGCAGATCGAAATCACAGGGTTCAAGAGCTTTGCCGATAAGACCAAGCTTCAGTTCGAGCCCGGCATGATCGCCATCGTCGGGCCGAACGGCTGCGGCAAAAGCAACGTCTCGGACGCGATCCGCTGGGTGTTGGGCGAACAGCGACCCACCGCCCTGCGTTGCGCCAAGATGCCCGACGTGGTCTTTAACGGCACCGATTCTCGCAAGCCGCTCGGCATGGCCGAGGTCTCGATCACCTTCACCGACTGCGAAGGCCTCCTTGACACCGCCTTCAACGAGGTCACCATCACACGCCGCGTCTTCCGCTCAGGAGACGGCCAGTACTTTATCAACAAGAACCTCTGCCGGCTGCGCGACATCCACCGGCTGTTCATGGGCACCGGCATCGGCACCACCTCCTATTCGGTCATGGCCCAGGGCCAGATCGACGCGATCCTCTCCTCGAAGCCTGAGGACCGCCGCGCGGTGTTCGAGGAGGCGGCCGGCATCACCAAGTTTAAGGCCGACCGCAAGGAGGCCCTGCGCAAGATCGAGCAGACCGAGGCCAACCTGCTGCGGCTCGCGGATGTGATCCGCGAGGTCAAGCGTCAGATCGGCACGCTCCAGCGCCAGGCGGGCAAGGCGCAGAAGTATAAGGAGCTGCGTGACGAGCTGCGCGGCCTCGACATCTTCCTCACCCGCAGGCGCCTCGCCGCCCTCGACGTCCGTCTCCGCGAGCTGGGCACCTCCATCCACGCGCTGAGCGAACAGCTCGTCTCTCACCAGGAGTTCGTGGCCGAGGCGGAGGCGGAGTCCTCGCGCATCCACGGCCTGATCCACGAGACCGAGGAGCGTATCGCCGCGCTCACCGAGCAGGCGGCCCAGGCCGACAACCGGTACGTCCGCGCCCAGGAGGTCATCCGCGTCAACGAGCAGCGCATCGCCGAATATCGCGCCTGGGCTGAGCGCGACAACCGCGAGATCGCCGACACCCGCACGCAGATCGAACAGCTCTCGCTCCAGCTCGAGTCGCTGGCCCAGAAGCGCGTGCTGATGCAGCAGGCCGCCGCCGTCGAGCGCGGCAAGCTGGAGGAGGCCCAGGCCCGCTTCGACGCGCACAAGGCCCAGATCGACCAGACGCGCTCGCGCCTCCAGCAAGACCGCCAACGGACCGTCGACTGCGAGCGCCGCTCGGCTCAGATCCAGAACACCCTCTCGGAGATGGAGGCGCGCCAGCGCGAGCAGCTCCAGCGGCGCGACCGCCTCAACTCCGAGTGCGGCCAACTGCGTGAAAGCCTCGCCCAGGTCGAGCAGTCGCGGGCCGAGGTCAAGGCCCGCCTCGAGGCCAGCCAGGCCGCCGCCGACACCGTCCACGAACGTTTCACCGCCCTGGAAGAGGAGCGCGCCCAGGCCGCCGCCGAGCTTCGCACCCTTCAGGAGGAGGCCTCCCGGCTGCAGTCCGAGGCGGCCGCCAAGCGCGCCCAGTTCGACCTCCTCACCGACCGCGCGGAGTCGGCCGACGAGTATGCGGCCGGCTCGCGGCTGCTGCTCGACCCGTCAAACCCGCTCGCGCTCGACACCCGCACCGTGATCGGCCCGCTGGCCGACGCCTTCAGCGCGCCGCCAGCGCTGCGCCTCGCGCTCGAGGCCGCCCTGCGCGCCTGGCTGGACGCGGTCGTCGTGCGCGACGCCGCCAGCGCCCGCCACACCGTGGCCCTCCTGCTGGCGCAGGGCAGCCCCGCCGCCACGCGCCTCGTCGTGGCGGAGGCGTCCGACGACGCCGCCACGCCCAGCGCGCCCCACGGTCTGACCCCGCTCCTGTCGCTCATCACCGTATCCGAACGCTTTGAGACCGCCGCGCGACGCCTGCTCGGGCATGTCTTCCTGGCCGAGTCGCTGGACGCTCTGCCCGCCCCCCTGCCCCCCGGCTGC
This sequence comes from Verrucomicrobiota bacterium, assembly GCA_022704145.1. Classification (GTDB taxonomy): domain Bacteria; phylum Verrucomicrobiota; class Kiritimatiellia; order RFP12; family UBA1067; genus JAKJGY01. The sequence continues at coordinate 14,470 of JAKJGY010000004.1, read as the reverse complement.
AGCGTGGTCACCCGCGACGGCGCGATCTTCCATCCCGACGGCTGCGTCGAACTCTGGATGCCCGAGAGCCAGGTCTCCAGCCCGCTCGCACGCCATCTGCTGATCACCGACACCTCGGCGCAGCTCGCCTCGCTCGAGGAGCGCCTCTCCTCCCACCGCAGCCGCCTCGAGGCCCTCGTCGCGCGCGCCACCGAGCTGAACCTGCTGCTCGGGCAGACGCGGCAGGAGCTGGACGCCCACCGCCGTAAGGCCGCCCAAGCCGAAGGCGAGCACCAGTCCGTCAGCCGCGACGCCGAACGCGCCCTCGCCCGCCTCCAGACCGTCAGCCGCGACCTGGAAGCGCTGAGCGCCAAGACCTCCGGCGACGAGTCCGCGCGCGCCGCCCTGACCGAGGAGCTGCACGAGCTGCTCCTGACCCGTAACGAGTTGCTGGAACTCACGGCCGAGCAGTCGGCGCGCCTCCACGAGCTTGAAGGCGTCTACGGCGACCTGAGCCAGGCCCTCACCGAATGCCGTATTCAGGTGTCGAGCTTCTCGCAGCAGATCGAACATGCCGCCGCGCAGAGCGAGGCCCTCCAGACCCGTAGCGACGAGCTGACGCGCACGCTCCAAGGCCGGGCGCGCGGCGTGATGTCGTACGACGAGAGCATCGGGCGCCTGAGCGCCGAGATCGAGACCCTGGAGGCCAATCTGGAGCCGATGCGACTGGCCGCCGCCGCGCTGCACCGCTCGATCGACGAGACGCGCCAGGAGCGCGCGGCCCGCCAGCGCGAGCTGGAGAAGACGGACGCCACCCTCTCCGAACGCCGGCGCGCGCTCGACGCCGCACGCGACGACAAGGCGCGCGCGGAGATCGACCTCGCCGAGTCGCGGCTGAAGCGCCAGAACCAGCTCGACCACATCTACAACGAGTACGGCCTCTCCGCCGACGAGCTGGTCGCCCACGCCGACCCCGCCTGGGAGAACGGGCTCCAGCCCCCCGTGCCGGAGATCGAGGCGCGCGCCGCAAGCCTCTCGGCCGACATCCAGACGCTCGGCCCCGTCAACCTCGTGGCCATCGAGGAGTACAAGGAGCTGGAGGAGCGTTACACCTTCCTCAAGGCGCAGGAGGACGACCTGCTGAAGTCGAAGCAGCAGATCCTCGACCTGATCGCCCTGATCAACAAGCAGTCCGGCGAGATGTTCCAAACGACCTTCGAACAGGCCAACGCGAACTTCGAGCGGATGTTCACCAAGCTGTTCAACGGCGGCCAGGCCAAGCTCGTCCTGCTGGAGAACAACGAGGACCCGCTCGAGTGCGGCATCGACATCATCGCGCGCCCCCCCGGCAAACGGCCGCAGTCGGTGACCCTGCTGTCGGGCGGCGAGCGGACCATGACGGCGGTCAGCCTGCTCTTCGCGATCTTCATGATCAAGCCCGCCCCCTTCTGTATGCTCGACGAGCTGGACGCGGCCCTGGACGACAGCAACATCGGCCGCTTCGTGCAGGCGCTCAAAGACTTCCTCACACACTCGCAGTTCCTGATCATCACGCACAACCAGCACACGATCGCCGGCTCGGATATCGTCTACGGGGTGACGCAGCAGGAGAAGGGCATCTCTAAGATCGTGTCCATGCGCCTGCGCGAGATCGGCGTCCGCGAGCTGGAAGTGGGCGAGCCCGGCGGCGCGGCCCCGACCGTCGAACTTGAGCCGACCAAGCGGTCGCGCCGCAAGCGCTCCGACGCCCCCGACGCGCCGCCCGCGCAAGACGCCGAGGCCGCCACCTAACGCCCGGCCGCCTCAGGCGCCCTCACGCCTCCTCCGTCCCGTCCAGCCAATCCAGCCCGTCCGCCTTGCGCCGCACGCGCAGTCCGACCGCCAACGCCGCCAATCCCGCAAACCAGCCCCAGACCAGCAGCGGCGTCCATTTCTCGATACGGAAGCCGCCCCAGCCCGCCGTCCATTCCGCCGACCGTATCATCACCCACGTGAAGGTGCCTGCCGCATGGTTGAAGCAGGAGGCCGCCCATTCGCTCACCAGGCCCGCCGCCATACCCAGGACGCCCGATACCACCACCAGGAAGGCGCACGGGACCACCACCAGGTTGGCCAGCAGCCCGCCCGGCGTGAACCGGCCGAAGTAATAGGCGCTGAGCGGCACCGAGGTCAGCCAGGCCGACAATGAGACCGCCAGGGAGTCCGCCAGCCACACCGACGCCCGCCCGGCCAGCCGCCACGCCCGCGCCGCACCCCCGCTGCCCGCCTTCTCATACAGGTCGGCGCGTGCCCGGAACCCCTCGACGCCGCATACCCGGCGCAAGAGCGAGCTGAACGGCGTACACAGGACGACCAGCCCGGCCATCACGACGAACGAGAGCACGTTGCCGACGTCAAACAGCAGATGCGGCTTGACCAGATGAACCACCCAGACCGTCAGCGAAAGGGCCGCCACCCCGTCCGCGCGGCGCCCCGCGAAAGGCGCCGCCAGCATCGCCAGCGCCATCAGGCAGGCGCGCACCGCGCTCGGACGCGAACCGGTGGCCACCGTATAGAGCACCAGCAGCGGCGCGACCACGAGAAACCACCTCTGACGCCCGACCCCCAGGACATTCGCCAACAGGACAAAGACGGTCGAGACAAGCGCCACATGCAACCCTGAAATGGCGAACACATGGATGGTCCCGGAGTCCGCGAAGACCCGCCTGAGCGCAGCGGGCATCTCATGCCGGCTTCCCAGCAGCATCGCCTGGTTGAGGGCGGCGACCGCACCCCAATCCTCGATCCCGACCGTCAGGCGGCGCGCCGCCTGATCGCGCAACACGCGCAACCGTTCCCGCCAGGCCTGCGCATCTGCGCCGCAAACCCACTCCGACCGGCCCTCGCCGGAGTTCAGCGTCGCCACGGCAAGCCTGCCGCGACCCTGGCGCAGCGATACCCGGCCGCTGAACCGCCAGGTCGAGCCCGGTTTCGGGACGTGCGCCTCCCCCCCCGTATAAGCGCCATACCAGCTCACCTCCACCGGCAGATGGCGCACAGCGCGCCCAGCGCCCGACCGCCTGACGCGAACGTCCTGCGCGCGAAACGTGTGCTTGGCCGCCTCGCCCCGCAGACGCGTCACCGCCACATCCCGCCCCACCCGGCACTCGAGCGTCACCCGGCCCTCCGCCCCGGCCAGCCACGCCTCCTCCCTCCTGCGCCCTGCCGCGTCCCATGCCGCACGCCCCCAGCCAACCCCAAGCGCGCACGCCGCCAAACCGGCCGCCACAGCGGCCTGGCGCGCCCACGCCGCACGCCTCATCCGCCACACGCCCCACAGCACCGCAGCGCCCACAACGGGCACGGCCGCAAGCAGCCCTCCGCCCCAGCCGGAATAACCGCAGGCCAGACCGCACAGGAACAGAGCGGCGCTCCACGCGAGCGGCACACGCCGCCCCCGCTCCAGAGCCCCTGCCCATAACGCACGGAGCGCTCGAAGCATAGACACCCACTCCTCTTTAACACGGACGGAGCCCGCCACCCAAACCGAATGACTGGAACCGCTAAACCCGGTCAGCCCGCGACCGGGCCCGGCTGGCACATGGGCAATATACCGCGCCTGATTACGGTTGACAAGCCGTCGCGCGCGAAGCAAAATCCGCGCATCACGTCACACCTGTTAGGAGGCCCCATGTCCCCTGTGCTTGAACGCGTCGCCGAGGCGGGCGTCGTGCCCGTCATCGCCATCGACTCCGTCGCGCATGCCCTTCCCTTGGCCGACGCCCTGCTGGCCGGAGGTCTGCCCGTCGTCGAGATCACCTTCCGGACCGCCGCCGCCGCCGATGTCCTGCGCCTCCTCGCACGCGAGCGGCCGCAGCTCACACTCGGCGCCGGGACTGTGCTCAGCCCCGAGACCGTGCAGGTCGCGCGCGACGCCGGCGCCACCTTCGCCGTAGCCCCCGGGCTCAACCCGCGCGTCGTACAGGCCGCGCAGGAGCTGGGCCTGCCGTTCGTCCCGGGCGTGGCCAACCCTTCCGACATCGAGGCCGGCCTCGACCTCGGGTGCCGCCTGCTGAAGTTCTTCCCGGCCGAGGCGCTCGGCGGCGTGCGGCTGCTCGAGGCGCTCTCCGCCCCCTACCGCCACACGGGCGTACGCTTCATGCCCACCGGCGGCGCCTCGCCCGCGAACCTCCCCGCCTATCTGGCCGTCAAGACCGTCGCCGCCGTCGGCGGCACCTGGATCGCCAAGCCGGAAGACCTCGCAGGCGGCAACTGGGAGGCCGTCGCGCAGCGCTGCCGCGAGGCGGTGGCCGCCGTGCGTGCGGCGCGCGGCTAGACCGCGCGCGCCTCTTGCCCGCCTCAGCGCTTGACTGCGCTGCCACGTGCGCACAACGCGTGGAACAGCTCGCCCGGCGTGTTGCAGCCCAGCAAAGCCGCGGCCATCTCCCGGTCGTTGAGCGTGGCCAGCGCCGCCGCCTGGAACGCCATGTACGGCTCGCTCGCCGCCGTCGGGCACAGCGTCAGCAGGACCAGACGGGCCGGCTTGCCGTCCACCGCACCGAAGTCGACCCCTTCGCGCGAGACCCCGAGCGCGCACACCAGCCGGTCGACGGCCTCGGTGCGCGCATGCGGACAGGCGATACCATGGCCGAGGCCGGTCGACATCGCCGCCTCACGCTTGAGCACATCCGCCAGCGCCGCTTCATGCTCCCTGAGCCGCCCGTTCTTCGCAAGGACGCCGACCAGTTCGCCGATCACCTCTTGCTTCGTGCGCCCCTTAAGCTGGGGCACCAGCGAGGTCACGCTCAGGTAACTCGCGATCCGCTCGCGGCGCTGCAGGCGCGCCAGCTCATCCGGCGTGACGCACAACTGATGGTCGTCATCCAGGAGCTTGCGCAGCTCACGCAAGGTCTGCTCATACTCCGCCACCACCTCGATCATCAGCACGCGGATGATCGAGACCGCATGCGCCGGACACTCGAAGGTGATCGCCCGGGGCGAACTCTTGATCGAGATAACCAGATCATCCTTACGTGCCTGATGCAGCCCCTCGTCGCGGTTCATCGTGTGCGTAAAGAACCCGTCCTGCTGCAGGCAGGCGAAAAGTTTGTCGAGCAGCAGCGAGACGATCTCCGCGTTCGCGAAGGTGTAGACGATCGGCGCGGCGTCCTCGCCGCCCGCCTCAGCGCCGCGACCGCGCGCCGCCATCCCCGCCAGCGGGCTGCGGTACGCCAGCACGAGCAGCGGCGGCGCGATGACCGTCGTCAGCAGCGTCATCAGTACCGCCACGCCGAAAACCTCGTCGGTCAGCAGGCCCGAGGCGCGGCCGATACCGGCCACGATCAGGGCGACCTCGCCGCGCGGCACCATGCCCATGCCCACGCGCAACGCCCCCCGCAGATTAAAGCGGCACAGCAGGGCGGGAAGCCCGCAGCCGAACAGCTTGGCCAGCACCGCCGCGAACGTGTAGATCAGGCCGAACACCAGCACGCTGCGGGAGGCCATCATCTTGATGTTGACCATCATGCCCATGACCGCGAAGAAGACCGGCACCATAAATGCGTAGACCGAGTGCAGCTTCTCGCGGATCATGTGGCTGATGTCCGCCCTCGAGAGCGCCAGGCCCATGACGTAGGCCCCGATGATCATCGCCAGGTGCGCCTCCTCGAACAGTCCGCCGACCACCAGCGCCATACCCAGCGCCGCGACCGCGATCTCGGTGTTTCCGCCCAAGCGCTTGAGGCCTGAGCTGACCTTACGCGAGACCAGGATGCCGAACACCGTCGCGCCCAGCCAGATGCCGACCGCCTTCAGCGCGATGATCCCGATCGCCGCCCAGTTGACACCCGCCGTACCGCCCTTGCCGCCCGCCGCCACCAGCCCCATGCCGATCGCCAGCATGACGATACCGAGCACATCGTCGATCACCGCCGCGGCCAGCGTGGTCACGCCCTCCGGAGAGTCCAGCTTCTTGCGTTCGGACAGGATCCGCGCCGTGATGCTCACCGAGGTCGCCGTGCTCATCACCCCGAGAAAGATGCAGGCGGCGTGCATCACCGAGAACGTCTGCCCCGGCATGATCGTGGGCAGCAGCCAGATGCCGATCAGGTCGCCCGCCGCAAACGAGACCGCCACACCGCCGATACCGACCAGGCTCCCGGCCACCGAATAGCGCACAAACATCTTGAGGTCGGTCTCAACGCCGACCAGGAACAGCAGGATGATCGCCGCCACCGAGCAGATCCCGTACAACTCCGGCGAAACCGGACAGCTCCCGCAGCGGACTGACTCGGCCACGGCGAACATACCGTCCTCAAATCCGTGGATCGGCAACGGGAGGCCGCCCAGCAGATAGGGCCCGATCAGCACGCCGGCGCACAGCTCGCCCAGAACCCCCGGCACACGGAACTTCTCAAACAGCATGTTGCCGAGACGGGCCGCGAAGAGCACGACGCCCAGTTGGATCACCAGCGCCGTCATGCGGGTCGTGAGGTCGGGAGAAGCGTCTCCGCCCTCCCCCGCAGTCGAAGCGAGAACCGGCACAGCAAAACCGAGCACCGTCAGCACGGTGAGGCCCAAGCGAAAGGAACGGCTCATCTTATCTCCCGCCGCGCTCAAATGGGGCGCAGCCAAAACGGAACTACGTATCTTTTATGGTTTGCCCGCCAACTGCAGGCAGAGAAAAGGCCCGGGGCCGGTAGCCCCGGGCCTCGACTGTCAAACGGCGACTACTTCGCCGCCTCCAGCGCCTTGGTGATCTCGGCCAGCTTCGCCGTCAGGGCGAACGGCATACGCGCGCCGAACTTCTTGTAGGAGTCCTGGACCGCAGCGACCTCGCTCTTCCAGCCCTCGACGTCCACGGAGAGCAGCGCCTCCATCGTCGCCTTCAGGCAGGCCGCGTCACGCCCCGCGTCCACATACCCGTCCATGTCGATGGCGTCCGGCGTGGGCAGGAACCCGATCGCCGTCTCGACCGCCTTGCCCTTGCCCTCGATCCGCTCGCACACCCACTTGAGCACGCGGGCGTTGTCGCCGAACCCGTTCCACATGAAGCCCTTCTCGTCCTTGCGGAACCAGTTGGTGAAAAAGACCTTCGGCAGCTTGGTCGGATCCGTGCGCAGCGGCATCGTGAGCCAGTGCAGCAGGTAGTCCGCCGTGTTGTAGGAGAAGAACGGCAGCATCGCCATCGGATCGCGGCGCACCACGCCGATCTGGCTGAGGTTGGCGGCCGTCGTCTCGGAACCCGCTGCGGAACCCATGAACACGGCGTGCGTCCAGTCCTTCGCCTGGTTCACCAGAGGGATGACCGTCGGACGGCGCCCGCCGAAGAGGAACGCGTCGATCGGAACGCCCGCCGGATCCTCCCAGTTGGAGGCGATCACCGGACACTGCGTCGCAGGCGCCGTGAAGCGGGCGTTGGCATGCGCGGCAGGCCCCACCTCGCCCTTGGCGTTGGCATAGACCTTCTTGCCCTGGTCGTTGACGGTCAGGGTCACATCCTCGCCCTTCCAGTTGATGACATGCGCCGGAGCCGGAACGCCCATGCCCTCCCACCAGATGTCGCCATCGTCGGTGAGCGCGCAGTTGGTGAAGATCGTGTTCTTGGTGATCGTCCGCATCGCGTTGGGGTTGCTGTCCATCGAGGTTCCAGGCGCCACGCCGAAGAAACCGGACTCCGGGTTGATGGCCCACAGGCGGCCGTCTTCCTTGATCTTCATCCACGCGATATCGTCACCGATGGTCTCGACCTTCCAGCCCGGGATCTTCGGCTCCATCATCGCGAGGTTGGTCTTGCCGCAGGCGCTGGGGAAGGCCGCCGCGATGTTGTAGGACTTGCCTTCCGGCGAGGTGAGCTTCAGGATCAGCATGTGCTCGGCCAGCCAGCCCTCCTGCTTGGCCAGGAAGGAGGCGATGCGCAGCGCCAGGCACTTCTTGCCGAGCAGCGCGTTACCGCCGTAGCCCGAACCGAACGACCAGATCTCCGCGGTCTCGGTGAAGTGCGCGATGTACTTCTTCTCGATCGGCGCGCAGGGCCAGGTCGAATCCTTCTGGCCGGCCTTGAGCGGGGAGCCGATGGAGTGCAGGCACTTGATGTACGAGCCATGCGCGCCGAGCTGCTTCAGGACCTTCGTCCCGACGCGGGTCATGATGTGCATGTTGACCACGACGTACGGCGAGTCGGTCAGCTCGACGCCGATCTTCGCGATGTCGGAGCCGACCGGGCCCATCGAGAACGGGATCACATACAGCGTGCGGCCCTTCATGCAGCCCTTGTAAAGGCCGGTCATGGTCTGCTTCAGCTCGGCCGGCTCGATCCAGTTGCAGTTCGGGCCCGCATCCTCCTTGTTGGCGCAGGCGATATAGGTGCGATCCTCGACACGCGCCACATCGGACCAGTGCGAACGGGCCAGGTAACAGCCCGGGCGCTTCTTCGAGTTCAGCTTGGTGAAGACGCCGCCCTTGACCATCAGGTCGCACAGCTCGTTGTACTCACGCTTGGAGCCGTCACACCAGACCACATCCTTCGCCTGAGTCAGTTTCGCGAAATCCTTAACCCATGCCAGCAGCTCTTGATGCTGGGTCGGGAGTTTAGCGGCAACAGCCGTCTTGGCTTTCTTCGGCGCAGCCTTACAGGCGCAGGTGGCGTTCTTCTTGCAGGCCATGGGGTCGTCTCCAGTCATTGGCGGTTTGTCACCTCCAACAGCCAGCCGCATGCTCCGGGCACGGGGGCTGCGAAAGTTGGCGCGACAGTTTACCTTTCCTGTACTGCCACCGCAATTGAAAAACGGAGAAAAAAATCGCGGGTCAATGGACAAAGTAAGTTAGCCCTTGGCGGGGTAACTGCGCCTGGGGGCGCGGTTAGTCTGTCCGAAAAGGGGCTCCAACCCGCCTGATGCCGTCTGTTTGCGGTTTTCGGGGCGTGGCGAGGGCGGGGAGTGGGCCGAAAAAGTGCGTGCAGGAACGCGGCGCGCCGCAGTCCCGTTTTTCGGACATGGAAAGTGCGCCCCCTGTCATGCGCCTGCCCCGCGGGGCGGCGCGGTGTTGCCGCCGCGCGTCTCTAGCCGAGCAGCGAGGGCTTCAGGACGATGCGGTTCGCGGGTATCCGCGACATCCCGAGCTTGGCGAGGAGTCCGGCCCCGTAGGTGAAGGCGAACAGGTCGAACGGCGCCCTGTCATTGAGGGCGGGGCGGGAGTAGCTGTTGACGTGCGAGAGCACCCTGTCGACGTCGTTCTGCGTCAGGGCGTCGAAGGACGTCCCCTTGGGCAGGACGAGACGCAGGAACTCGTGGTTGCGCTCGACGCGGCCCTTCTGCCAGGAGGCGCAGGGGTCGCAGTAGAACAGGCGCGACCTCGGGGAGCCGTCGGGGGCGCTCTCAAGGGCGAGGGGGTTGCTGAACTCGGAGCCGTTGTCGGTGAGCAGGACGGGGAAGAGCCGGCGGAAGAGGTCCGGTCCGGCCAGTTCCCAGAGCAGGGCGAAGGCGTCGATGACGGACTGCGAGTCGTTGCGGCCGCGGAGGAACGCGAGCATGAGGCCGCAGTCCCTGAACATGAGCGTCAGCAGCACCTTGCCGCCCACGCGCCCGATGACGGAGTCCATCTCGGCCACGCGGGCGTCGGGGTTGGCGGCGGTGAACGCCTGGAAGTCGGCGTAGGTGCGCCCGACGCGGCACTTGGTGTCCACCTTGTGCTCGACGGGTTTGCGGGCGCGCGGCTTGAGCGAGCAGACGCGCGGCATGTCGCCGTTCTTGGCGCGGAGCAGTCCGCCGGCGACGTAGCGGTAGACGGTCTTCTCGTTCACGCTGAAGCGGTCCGGGTTGTTCGCGATCACGTGGTGGACGGACTGGCCGCCCCTCACGAGCGGGCTGAGCAGCCCGTCGAGGTCGAGCAGCTCGCCCTGCGTGATGTTCGCGCCCTCGCGCGACGCGACGAGGATGTCGCGGTAGTTCTTGTGGGCCGGGTTGTGCAGGTAGTAGCGCTTGCGGAGCACGCAGGCCCGCCCGTCCCGGCAGCCGTTGCAGACGTAGGGCGCGGCGGCGAGCCTCGGGCAGGCCTCCTCCTCGAAGTCCGGGCACGCCGCGTTGCAGAGGCGGCACGCCGAGCAGCGCCTGGTGCAGTCGGGCCTGTCCGCGCAGAGCTGCCGCCGGTCGCACGAGAGGCGCGACACGCAGCGGTTGGTGACGCGCCCGTACGCGCCCTTTTCGCTAAAGACGCTGCGCGCGAGGATCTCCCTCGCGACGGTCGAATGGTGCTTGCCGATCTTCGCGGCGATCTTCTTGAGGGAGAGGCCGTGCCTCAGCCCGTGCTCGATCTCCAGACGCTCCGCGTCCGTGAGGTGCTTGTTCTTTGCCATGACGGCTCCTTCTGTTGCCGCCCCGCGTCATTGCGGGGCGTGCAGCATGGAACCGAATGCCGGCGGAAAATGGCAGACTAACCGCGCCCCCTCCCCCCGGGGGGAGGGGGGGGGAAACCGCGCCCCACCTCCGGCGCACTAACCGCGCCCTCCACCTCCGGCAGACTAACCGCGCCCTTTCCCCAGCCCAGGGGGCTAACTTACTTTGTCAATCGACCGAAAAAAATCGCGGGGTAATTTTTTGGCAGGTGCCGCTTGACTTATTCGGCCCTGAAAAGGTAAATTACACCTCGTTTTTAAGCCAACGTAGCTCAGCTGGTAGAGCAGATCATTCGTAATGATCAGGTCGTCCGTTCGATCCGGATCGTTGGCTCCACCTTGAGACCTCGAAGTCCGCACGGCGGCGTTCGGGGTCTTTGCTTTAGGGCACCACCCATGCATAAGCCCGCCCCGGCCGCCACCCGGCGCCTGATCACGTCTGTGCTCGTGCCCGACCGCGTCGGACTTCTTCGGGATGTCACCCAGGCCGTTTTCGCCCTCGACGGCAACATCGGCGCGATCCGCCAGACCGTCGTGGACGGCTTCTTCACGCTGGTCTTCACCTCCGAGCACCCCGCACCCGTCACGCCCGAGGCGCTGCGCGCCCTGCTGGACTCCGCCCTGGAGTCCGAGGCCGTCGTCACCGTCCTCGACAGCCCCGTGGCGCACGCCCCTGCCCCCTCCAGCGGCTCGCGCTTCGTCGCCATGACCCGCGGCCAGGACCGGCCGGGAACCATCCTCGCGATCACCTCCTTCCTGGTCGACCACGGCGTCAACATCGAGGACTGGATGGTCGAGGAGGACGCGGGCCAGGTCGTCTATATCGCCCAGGTCTCCGTCCCGGAAACCGTGGACTTCCGCGCCATCCAGGAGGGGTTCCGCACCGCCATGTCCGAGCGCGGCCTGATCGGCCTGCTCTGCCACGAGAATATCTTCCGCGCCACCAACGAGGTCGGCCCGATCAAGTCGCTGATCGGGCGCTAAGCCGACGCAACCCCCTAACCGAGACCCCCCATGCTAGCCAGACAAGATGTGCTCTCCACCATCCGCATGGTGCGCGAGGAAAACCTCGACGTCCGTGCGGTCACGCTCGGCGTCAACCTCAACGTCTGCGCCAACCCGGACCCCGACAAACTGGCCGCCGCCGTCTACGCCCGTATCGTCGAGAAGGCCGGCAACCTGGTGCGCTTCTGCGACGAGGTCAGCGCGAAGTACGGCCTGCCGATCGTCAATAAGCGCATCGCCGTCTCGCCCGTCAGCCTGCTGCTCGAAGGGCACTCCGTCGAGACCGCCGTGCGGGTCTGCCGCGCGCTCGACGCCGCCGCGGAGCTGGTCCGGATCGACCTGCTCGGCGGTTACTCGGCCCTTGTCCAGAAAGGCGTGACGCCGGGCGAGCGCACCCTGATCGACTCCCTGCCCCTCGCGCTCACCGCCACCCGCCGCGTCTGCTCCTCCTTCAACGTGGGCACCACCAAGGCCGGCATCAATGTGGACGCCGTCAACCTCCTCGCCCGGAAGATCATCGAGACCGCCGACCGTTCGCGCGACACCCGCGGTTTCGGCTGCGCCAAGATCGTGGTCTTCGCCAACATGCCCGAGGACAACCCCTTCATGGCCGGCGCGATGCTCGGCCCCGGCGAGCCGGAATGTGTCATCAACGTCGGCGTGAGCGGCCCCGGCGTCGTCAAGCGCGCGATCGACCGCCTCGTGCAGCACGACCCCGAGGCGACCCTCAACGAGATCGCCGAGGAGATCAAGCATACCGCCTTCCGCGTCACCCGCACCGGCGAGCTGATCGGACGCGAGGTCGCCGACCGCCTCAACATCCCCTTCGGCGTGGTCGACCTCTCGCTCGCCCCCACCCCGCGCGTGGGCGACTCCGTCGGCGAGATCTACCAGAGCATGGGCGTCCGGCTGATCGGCGCCCCCGGAACCACCGCCGCCGTCATGCTGCTCAACGACGCGGTCAAGAAGGGCGGCGCCTTCGCCTCCAGTTCCGTAGGCGGGCTCTCCGGCGCCTTCATCCCCGTCATGGAGGACCACGCCCTCTCCCAGGCCGTGACCGACGGCACCCTCACCCTCGAGAAGCTCGAGGCGATGACCGCCGTCTGCTCCGTCGGGCTCGACATGATCCTGCTGCCCAGCTCAACCTCCGCCGAGACCGTCGCCGGCATCATCCTTGACGAGGCCGCCATCGGGATCACAAGCCGCAAGACCACCGGCGTGCGCCTGATCCCCGTGCCGGACGCCAAGCCCGGCGACTGGGTCGACTTCGGCGGCCTCTTCGGCGCCGGCACCGTCACGAGGCCCGCCAGCCCCTGCGGCGCCGAGATCTTCGTCAACCGCGGCGGCCAGATCCCCGCCCCTATCCACAGCCTGATGAACTGATGACCCTCTCCGACCTCCCCGCCGTCAATCGCGCGCTGAAGAAGGCCTTCTACAGCGTCAAAGCCCCGATCATCGACCTCGTCGCCGTGCAGACGCGCGACCCCTTCCTGGTGCTCGTCGGGACGATCCTCAGCGCGCGCACCAAAGACGCCTGCACGGCAGCGGCCTGCGGCCGGCTCTTCCAAAAGGTGAGCGCCCCCGACGACCTGCGCCGCATCCCGCCCGACGAGCTGGAGCGCACCATCTACCCCGTCGGCTTCTTCCGCGACAAGGCGCGCCACCTCAAGCAACTGCCGGACGTCCTCGACCAACGCTTCGGCGGCGTCCTGCCCGACACCGTCGAGGCGCTCTGCGAGCTGCCCGGCGTCGGCCGTAAGACCGCCAACCTCGTGGTCGCCCTCGGCTTCGACAAGCCCGCGATCTGCGTCGACGTCCACGTCCACCGCATCACCAACCGCCTCGGACTCGTCCGCACCAAGACCCCTTACGACACTGAGATGGCACTCCGCGGCTGCCTGCCCGTACGCTACTGGAAGACCTGGAACTCCTACCTGGTCGCCTTCGGCCAGACCCGCTGCGGCCCCCGCAACCCCCACTGCGCCGGCTGCCCCCTCGCCGCCTACTGCCCCGCGCGGCAGGCCTGAAATGCAAAAAGGGCGCCCCGGCTAAGCCGGAGCGCCCCCTTCCTGTCAAGCGTGAACCGAGAGGCTCACAGCTCGCGCATCAGGCGGCGCGAGTTGTTGCGGATTCGGGCGCGCGCGGACTTCCGACGGGCCTTCTCACAAGGCTTCTCGAAATACCGGTTGTTCCTGAGCTGCTTCAGCAGCCCCTCCTTATCCATGATCTTCTTCAGGCGCTTGAGCCCACGCTCAACCGACTCGCCCTTCTTCAATCGGATCTGAATCACGCTTGTCACCCCCTCTCCAGACCTTCGGCCCCGTGTGAACGCGACCGCTCAGGTAAAAAATGAAGGTCTAGAATATCAGGAAGCGCCTGCCGCCGTCAACCGCCGAACGAAAAAATCGCCAATCGCCCGTTGACAGGCCGAACCGTTTTTGCGATAGTCTGCGCAACCGATCCGGTGGGGTACCGAAGCGGCCAAACGGGGCAGACTGTAAATCTGCTGGCGAACGCCTTCCTTGGTTCGAATCCAAGCCCCACCACCATCTTCAGGAAGCCCTGCAGCCTAACCGCTGCAGGGCTTTTTTTGTCGGGCCACCCAAGCAATAAGGCGGCCGCATCGCTGCAACCGCCTTCACACGACGGGTGGAAGGCACCGGCTCAAAAATCATCCAAGGCAATACCAGCGCCAAGCTTCCCAAGAAACTGAAAGAACGCGGCGAAGATCCGGTCTCAGCCCTCGCCTCTCAGTTCAAACAACTTTCGGAAACCGAGCGCAAGCAACTGACAGCCATGCTGGCGGAGGACGGATCAGTAATTGCTTGCCGTGTGACGCTCACCTGATTGCAGATCGACTTCAACCACACTGAACGTTTTACCAGCCCGCCCGCAAGGGTTTATTTCATATTGATTTTTGTAAACCAGAAGTTTACATTATTCGCATCAAGTCAAACCGAATATGGCTTTAGTTCATCCGTCCGCACCTGATGTAAACTCGGAGTTGTCAAAATGGAGTCAAAAGTAAACCAATTGCTGAAACAGTGGCCCCCCGGCACTGTTGCCGCGTCTCCATGGCTGGTCCGACAGGGCGTTTCGCGTCAACTGGCCCGCCGC
>JAKJGY010000295.1 GCA_022704145.1 Verrucomicrobiota bacterium | reverse complement strand
GCGGGCGACCTGCGCCTGCTCGTCACGCGCGTGGGCCAGGCGACGCGGGCCGCGCTCTACCGGCCCGTGGTTCCGGGCGCGCCCGCTGCGGCGCGCGTGCCTTTCAGCTCGCCGTGGCGCACGCTCACGTTCGACAGCGTCGAGGACGTGAGCGCGCAGGTCGAGTTCGCGGCCGACGGCAAGGGCGGTTATGAGATCTCCGTGCCGCTCCAGGCGCTCGGCCTCGCGCCGGCTGCCGGACTGAGGACGCGGGGTGACATCGGGATCTTGCGCGGTAACGGCAGCGAGACCACGGCGCGTGTCTACTGGAGCAATAAGGCCACGGGGATCACGGCGGACGTGCCCTCCGAGGCCGCGCTGACGCCCGCGCTGTGGGGCGTGATCGAGTGGCAGGATAAGTGAGGTGCTGTGACCGGGGGGCGTCCGGCTCATAGCGCCGGACGTACTGGCTTAGACCGGGAGGATCGTCCGGCTCGTAGCGCCGGACGTACTGGCATGGATCGGGAGGATCGTCCGGCTCGTAGCGCCGGACGTACTGGCATGGATCGGGAGGATCGTCCGGCTCGTAGCGCCGGACGTGCGGGTGTGGACGGATAAGTACGGCCGGCGCTACGAGCCGGCCGAGGGTGGTGTGGCTTTGAAAGGAGTGAGACAAGAGTATGAGAAAAACGGTATGTGCGAAAACGAAAGGGACAACGATGAGCCGGAGCCTATCGCTGCGAATTTGGGGCCTGCTGTTTGCAGGAGTTGCGCTCAACCTTGCTTACGTCACCCAAGGCGCCGACCGCACCTGGAGCAACACAGCGGGAGGCGTGTTCGCGACAGGGGCGAACTGGTCGGGAGGCGTGGCGCCGACGGAGGCGGACGCGGCCGTCTTCAATGCCAACGCCAGCTATACGGTGACGTTCGGCGCTAGCGCGAGCAACAACGCGGTGAACTTCTACGCGCCGGGCGGCACGGTGACGCTGGATATCGGCTCCGGTCAGGAGTACTACATCGTCCCCTCCGGCTCGATGCGGCTGCAGAACGCCGGCGGGGCGGCCGGCGTGGAGCAGGTCAGCGGCCTGCTGAGCGTCAATGGCCATGTGTATATCGGCGACCAGGCCACGCATAACGGTAACCGGCTGACCGTGAAGGGGTCCGGCACCGTTCTGAGGACGCGGGTCTTCGATATCAACTGCGGCCTCGCCGGCAGCAACAACCGGATCGACGTGCTGGACGGGGCTCGCCTGGAGCCGTACCGTTACCTGTATTCAGGCTATGGCGCCGGCACCAATAACTTAGTCTACGTGTCTGGCACAGGCACCGAGGTCTATCCCCGCAACAGCGGCATCATGGTCGGCCGCAACGGCGACTACAACCGGCTGGTTCTGGAGAACGGCGCGCAGGCGACCGTGACCAACGGGATCATCAGCATCGGCGACCTCGCCGGTGCGGACGGCAACTCGGTTGAGCTGCGCTCGGGCGGCGGTATCTCCACCAGCGGGGGCAACAACACCTGCTATGTCGGTAACGGGGGTTCGTTTAACACGATGACGATCAGCGATGGCACTTTCAGCAGCTACTATAACTTCACGGTCGGCGGCACCGGCTCGGGCAACCGGCTGGAGGTCGTGGACGGCGGGCAGGTCTCGACAAGGACACACGTGTACATCGGCAGCAACGCGGCCTCGCAGAGTAACACGGTCGTGGTCGCAGGCACGGGCAGCCTGCTGAAGACCACCTTTTACGATGTGAATGTCGGCAACTACGGCAGCTACAACACGCTGGTGGTCAGCAACGGCGCGACCGCCAGCGGCTGGCGCAACGTCTACGCCGGTACGGGGGCAGGTTCCTCGTACAACACGCTGCTGGTGAGCGGTGCGGGCTCGACGCTGCGGGGCGAGTGCCTGAACAACCCCTCCTACGCGCTGGCGGTCGGCCTGAACGGCACGAACAACGTGCTGCGCCTGGAGGACGGAGGCACGTTCGTGGGGAACGGCAACTACGAGTTCGCGCTCGGCGTCAACGCAGGTAGCTTCAGCAACCAGGTCTTCGTGGGCGGGGGATGTACGCTGACCAACGGCGGCAACCTGTACGTAGGCAAGAGCGGGGGCGGCAACACGATGGCGGTCAGTAACGCCCAGGTCAACAGCGGCTACGTTTTCATCGGCTCCGGCAGCTCAGGGAACGCGCTGGCGGTGAGCGGCGGCGCTGAGTGGGTGGCGCGCGGCCACTTCTATATCGGCTACAACACTGGCGCCAACAGCAACGCGCTGTTCATCGCGGGTGCGGGCACGGTGGCGACGAACACGCAGTTCGACCTTGATGTGGGCCGGCAGGGCGCCTACAACCGGCTGGAGATCACGGACGGCGCGGAGCTGACGATCATGCGCCACGCCTACATCGGCCACTACGACGGCGCGGTGAGCAATACGTTCCTGATCCGCGAGGGGACGTTCCGCTGCAACCAGTCGGGCGCTGGCAATGTCATCGTCTCAAACGCCTGCACGTTGGCGATACAGGGCAGCAACAGCGTGGTGCAGGCGCGCACGCTCGCGGTCAACACGGGCTCGGGGCTCGACGTCCGCATCGGCCCCGGCGGCTTCACGCCGATCGAGGTTATCGGCCGGGTGTGGTTCGACGGGACGACCCGGCTGACCGTCGACGCGTTTGAGCTGGCCAAGGCGGGCGGCGGCACGGTCACGCTGATGAATTACGGGAGCAAGACGGGCAGCATCGCGGAGGAGAATATGACGTTCGTGCCGTCGGGGATTACGGTCAACCAGGCCGACGGGAACCGGATCACACTGCGGATTCCGAGCTTCAAGGGCACAATCATCAGCGTGAGGTGATGCGCAGAGACCGGTATGCGGGGGTCGGCCGGCTCGTAGCGCCGGCCGTACGGCGTGGACCGGGGGATCGGCCGGCTCGTAGCGCCGGCCGAAACCGCGAACGTTTTTCAGCCGAAGAGGGAGTGAAATATGAAGAAGCCTGGGGGGATGACGCGCGCGGCCGCGTGCGTCGGAGCGATGCTGTCTTTTGGGGCCGGCGTCCGCGCCGCCGAGAACATGCTCGGCCGGCAGAGCCAGAACGAGGGGCTCGAGGTCGTGCCCGCGCCCGCACGGGTTCAGGTCGACGGCGACCTTTCCGAGTGGGACTTCTCGGGCCGCCTCTGGTGTTTCGCCGACCAGTCGATCCGCAACCGCTACTCCGCCGAGGTCGCGGCGATGTGGGACCGGGACGCGCTCTACCTCGGCGTGAAGTGGCGCGACCCGACGCCGATGCACAACACGGTCAACCCCGCGTTCAACCCCAACGAGGGCTGGAAAGCCGACGCGGTGCAGTTACGCCTGCGCACGGCGGATCAGACCTCGTGGATCACCACCTGGTATTACGCGCCCAAGCGGCAGCCCGCCTTGCTGCACGATATCTGGAAAGATCCGTCGAACTGCCGTGCGGGCCAGGAGTCGCGGCTGCGGGTGGCACCCGAGGGCTGTACCGCATTGGGAGACGGTGTGGAGCTGGCCTACCGCAGGGACGAGGACGGCAAGGGGTTCTCGCAGGAGGCGCGCATCCCGTGGGGGCTGCTCTTCAAGAGCGTTCCGGAAATCCGGCACGGGCTGGCCTT
>JAKJGY010000294.1 GCA_022704145.1 Verrucomicrobiota bacterium | reverse complement strand
AAGAGCCCAGCAGCAGCGAAGTAGGCATTCGGCCAGCGCTGATGATCGGCCAGGCAGCGACCGACCCCCGGGCGCTTGGCCTGTTTGCGCAGGAGCGCCCGCAGTCGCCTCCGGATAAAGCCGTCCAGTGTGCGGAAAATCCCGCGCTGGGCATGTTTGAAGTAGTTGAACCAGCCCCGCAGCATCGGATTCAGACCGCTGACGATCTGACTCAAGCTCCGGCCCTCGGTCCGCCGCGTCTGGCTGCGGATCTTCGTCTTCAGCGCCTTCAGGCTCTTGTCGCGCACCCAGCGCCGTCCCGCCTCGAAGCGGTAGCCCAGGAACTCGAACCCTTGGCCCACCAGCCGGCAGTCGCCCACATGGGTCTTGTCCGGATGCAGCTGCAGACCTTCCGCAGCGACCCACGCACTCACCACGTCCAGCGCATGGACCGCCTCGGCAGCGCTCCGGCACAGAATCACGAAGTCGTCGGCGTACCTCACCATCGACAGACCCAGCCCGGCCAGCTTCACGTCCAGGTCGTGCAGGTACAAGTTCGCCAGCAACGGGCTGATCACCGCACCTTGCGGCGTTCCGCTCGTCGGCGTCCAGCGCTTCAGCTCCTGCACCACATCCTGTTCGATCCAGCCATCCAGCAAGGCCAGCAAGCGACTGTCGCTGATGTGCGCCGCCAACCGCTGCTTCAGCCGGTCGTGCGGAATGCTGTCGAAGTACCCCTTCAGGTCGGCATCCACCACATGGGTGTAGCCCGCCTGCAGCAATCCATCGACCACACGCAACGCATCCTTGCAGCTGCGCCCAGGCCGAAACCCGAAGCTCGTCGGCGCAAACATCTGCTCGAAAATCGGTTCGATCACCCGCTTCACCGCCGCTTGCGCCACGCGGTCCCGAACCGTCGGGATACCCAGCGGACGCAACTTGCCGTCCGCCTTCTCGATCTCCACCCGACGCACCGGCAGCGGCCGATAACGACCCGTTTCCAGCTCCTGCCCCAACTCACCCAAGTACCGATCCAGATGGCCCGCAAACCGCTCCACGCTCAACCGATCGACACCCGCCGCGCCGCGATTGACCAATACCTGTTGCCAGGCCGATCGCAGCGTCGCCGGCCGGTATACCTTGTCGATCAAACTGAACCACTTGCCTCCTCGGACGCCGTTGCCCAGCGCCGCCAACATGCGCTCCGTCCAGATCGAACGGTCGACCCAGCTCCAATCCTCGGGCCGCGTCGACGCCACTTGCTTAGATCCTGCGATCACTGCCGCAGCTTCGCTTGCGCTCTCGTCCATCCCAAACTTCCCGCCTCCACCTTCCTGTCCCGCTTCCCTACCCGCGGGTTCTGTTGACCGCGGCTCTCGCGCACACCTCAGTAGGACTTGGGCAGGGTTTGCCCCCCAAGCTCTATCTCACTGCCTTGCGAACAGTGCAGCCCTTACCCCCAAAATGCCGACACGGTACTACCAGGACTCTGACTCCTGCGGCGTCACCACCCCGCAGGTCTCCCCGCTTCACGCACCCACACGTCCTCGACGTTCCGCCTCCAACCACGCGGACGGCCCGGTCACCGCTTTATCAGCCACTCAGCGTGACCAGTTACTTCCAGACTTCGCCTTCTCCCAGCCAGCTCGTCGCCGTTCCTCGCCGAATCGAGTTCGTCATCCTGCGGACCGCCAGTTCGCCTCCGGTTGCTTCCCACCCCGCATCGCTGCGACGCAGTTACCTTCAGCTACGAGGCCTTGGCTTGCCCCGACACGGACTTCCACCGTGCTGTGTGGGTGCGCTTGCGGGCGCACTGGGAGCCGACTCTGTCGGCGATCTTTTCAGGGATCCGCGGGGAAAGATCGCGGCCGAAGCCGCTCTCACCAAACATATCCCAAGTAGTTGATCGTAAGCGTGTTTTTCAGGCCGCCTTTTCAACAAGCGCGAGCCCGAACTGCGCTGCCTTTCGGCGCAACTGGCGCAGTTGCTTCTCGCGGTGCTCCGATTCATAACGGTCGATGCCGTATTCAACATACGCTTTGCCCTGCGTGACCATCGCGTAGATCAGTCGCGCCAGTTGGTGCGCCGTGGCTTTGACGGCGCATGCCTTGGTCATGCGCGACAGGCGAGCGCGGTGCGCGGCGCCAATGAAGGTGGGACTGCTGCGCGCGTTCACCGCCGCTCGTTTCAAGGCCTCGCCGACCCGATTGATGGCCGGCATCGGCGCGCGGCCCAGTCGCTTGCCGCCGCTGATCCGCGTCCCTGGCGCCAGATTCAACCAAGCGCAGAAGTGCTCGGAGGTCGGGAACCGCGACAAATCGGGCCCGACCTCGGTGAAGATCACCAACGCCGTGTCGACTTCGATCGTCGGGATGGCCGTCAGGTCCACGCCCATCGCCTGGAACAGCGCCGTGCGCAGGCTGCTGTGCTGCGCCGCCGTGTGGCGCTTGGTCTTGCGCGAACGGCTGCGCGCTTCCGGCGGCGGATCGGGCAGGCGCTGCAGCGCGGCGACCGCCTGCGCAATCGTGCTGTCGCACTCGGCGATGTGCGCCTGGATCAGGTCGAAGGTCGCCACCGCCTGCTTCAGTTCCAGCAGGTGCTCGTCGCGCCAGTTGCCCACCAGGCTACGCGCGATCACCTCGGGGCTGCTGCGTACGCGACGGTCGCACAACGCCGCCAGCGTCGCTCCGTCGCGTTCGCCGCGGACGATGGCGCGGATGATCGCCTGGCCGCTCTTGCCGGCAAGATCGGCCAGCAGCCGACCCAACTGCACGTTCATCTGCACCAGCGCCTTGTCCATCTGCTGCACCGCGCGCTGGCCGTCGCGGATCAGCCGCGCGCGCAGGCGCACCACCGCGCGAATCGCGCACAGCGCATCGGCTGGCCGGAACGAACCCGACAACAGACCGAACATCATCATCTGCTGGATCCACTGGCAATCGAGCACGTCCGACTTGCGCGCCGCCGGACGCTTGGTCTGCCGTCCGTTGACCAGCACCACCTCGAAACCCATGCGCTCCAGCACCTCGAACAGCGGGATCCAGTAGACCCCGGTCGCTTCCATCGCCACCTGCCGGATGCCGCAGGACTTGAGCCACTTTCCCAGCGCGAACAAGTCCTCGGTAAACGCCGCAAACGGGCGAATCGGCTGCGCATCCCGATCCGCCGGTACACACACAAAGTGCTCGCGGGAACCGACATCGATCCCCGCCGAGTCCGGATACACCACCGACAACGCCTGCCTGGGCTCCTGCTTGCGCTTCATCGCACGCTCCTCCACGATAGGAATCGAGCGCTGGGTCAGGCCTCGGCTGAAGTTCAATCTCTCACGCGAGGTCCAGACAGCAGCGAAAGCCGCCGTCGGCCATCAATGAATCGAAGCCGATCAAGGCCCAGGCCAAACTCTCACGCGGGCAGCGAGCACCAGTGCGGTGGCGGCCTAAGGCCCAGCGCTCACTGCTCTTTTACTCCCAATCGGAGCGAACGCCACCCCCAGTTTGATGCGCGAATAAGCGCACCGGCAGGGGCGACCGGGACTCTCACCAAACATACTTCAAGTCACTGATTATAAACACATGTTCGTCCGCAAAGGACGCTAAGGACGCAAAGAAGAGCGAAGGCACGAGTCAGAGTGACCACT
>JAKJGY010000085.1 GCA_022704145.1 Verrucomicrobiota bacterium | reverse complement strand
AGGCCTGGTAGTCTTGCCGCATCTCGTGCAACGGGCTGTCTTGGGGCGCCACCTCGAACAGCGCGCTGGCGATACAGAAGACGCCGGTCAGAGGTGTGCGCAGTTCGTGTCCGACCATACTGACCCAGTGGGCTCTGGCCTGGCTGAGCGCGCGCAGGTGGTCGTTGGCCGCTTTCAGCTCGCGCGTGCGGGCTTCGACCTGCTGTTCGAGGGCCAGGCTCTGGTTGCGCAGGGCGAGATGGGTCCGGACACGGGCGAGGACCTCGGGCTGGCTGAGGGGTTTAGCGATGTAGTCTACCGCGCCGGCGTCGAAGGCCTGTATCTTGTCCTTGGCCTCGGTGAGCGCGCTGAGGAAGATGATCGGGATGTCGGCCAGGCGGGCGTCGGCCTTGAAGCGGCGGCAGACCTCGTAGCCGTCCATCACGGGCATGCGCACGTCGAGCAGCAGGAGGGCGGGGGGGAACTCGGCGGCGGCCTCGAGGGCCAGGTCGCCGGAGAGGAAGGCGGCCACGTCGAAACCGGCCTGTCGCAGCATGGCGTCGAGCACGTCGAGGTTCTTGGGCTCGTCGTCAACGATCATGATCAGAGGCGCGGAGGCTGGGGTCATAGGCGTCTTTCTCAGGATTCGGTCAGGAGGGCCTTCAGCCCCTTGTAATTGTAGCTGGCGACAAACGGGTCGAGGTGGTCGGCCAACGAAGGCGAGTGGCTGCGGATCCGCACGAGGTCGGTGCGGAGGGCGGCGGTGTCGCCGCGCCGGATCGCGGCGAGGAACCCCGTGCTCAGCTCCTCGGGCAGGCGCTGGAACAGGGTCAGCGGCCTGATCTCCGGGCCCTTGTCCGCAGCGGTTGGGTCGAGCAGGCGCTCATACTCATAGCGCACGCCGGTGAGCCGCTGGATCTCCAGCAGCAGTTGGCTGCGGCGCAGCGGCTTGGTCACAAAGCCGTCCGCCAGGGACTCGCGGGTCTCTGCGCGCAGGTCGCCCGCGTCGGCGGCGGTGACGAAGAGCACGGGGATGCGGGCGCACTCGGGGCAGGCGCGGAGCTGGCGCAGGGTCTCCTCGCCGTCCATGTCCGGCATGCGCAGGTCGAGGAGGGCGAGGGCTGGCGCGGGGTCGGGCTCGGAGCCGCAGAGCAGGCGTAGGACCTCCTGGCCGCTCGTGGCCGTGACGGGGAGGAAGCCGGCGGCCGCGAGCAGGTCGTGGAGCATCTGGCGGTTGGCGGGGTCGTCGTCGGCCACCAGGATCCGCAGCGGGGGCTGGCCGGCGGCGAGACGGGTGATAAACAGCTCCTCCGTCTCGGCCCCCTGGCGGTCGTCGGCCTCGGCGGTGAACGTGAAGAGGAACTCGCACCCCTGGTCGGAGTTGGAGGCCACCGTGAGGTCGCCGCCGAGGGCGCGGGCGATCCGGCGGCTGATCGGCAGGCCGAGGCCGATGCCGGTTTCGGAGCCTTGGACGCGCCCCGCCTCCTGCTGGAACGGCTCGAACAGGTGCGGCAGGAAGTCGGGTGAGATGCCGCTGCCCGTGTCGCTGACGCGAAGGGCGAAGGTGGGCGTGTGGCGGCTGTCCGTGGCGGGCAGGCGTTCGGCCCGCACGCGGATTGCGCCGCGGGTGGTGAACTTGGCGGCGTTGCCGATGAGGTTGATCAGGACCTGCCGGATTTTGGCCCGGTCTGAGCGCAGGCGGCAGGGGACCTCGTCCGACCAGGTGGCGGCGAGCGTGAGCGGGCGCTCGCGGAGCTGGTGCGTGAAGAGCGAGACGGTGTCGGAAAGCAGGGCGTGGAAGTTGAAGGGCGCCGTTTCGGCGCGGTCTAGGGCGGAGTCGTTCTGGGCGGAGAGGAGGATGCCGTTGAGCAGGTCGAGCAGGTGCTGGCCGCTCTTGAGGATCGTCTCGACGGCCTGGCGGTACTCGTGGGCCTCGGAGCGCTTGAGGCGCATGAGCTGGGCGTAGCCGAGGATCGCGTTGAGGGGGGTGCGGATCTCGTGGGACATGTTGGCGAGGAAGAGCCCCTTGGCCTTGAGGGCGCTCTGGGCCTCGTCACGCGCGGCCTCGAGCCGTCGCTGCAGGTCGTGGCGCTCCTGCTCCGCGAGGCGCTTCATCTTGAAATTGGCGAACAGCTCCGCGAGGACGCGCAGCAGCGCGATCTCCTCGGCGCTCCAGTCGCGCGGCGCGGCGACGGCGTCGAAGCCGACGAACCCCAGCGCGCCTCCGGGCGAGACCAGCGGCAGGGTGATGAGGGACTGGATGCCTTGCGGGGCGAGGACCTGCCAGAGGGGGTCCTGCCGGTCGAGGCGTTCGACGAGCGGGATATGGACGAGGTTCCCCGCCTCGTGCGCGCGGAGCCACTCGGGGAAGAGGCTGAGCGGGCATTGCTGGAGGCTCTCGAGCTGCGGCTCGACGCCGGGGGCGCACCACTCGTGGGTGTTGTTCATCACGCCGGCGGGGTAGTCGTACTCGAAGAGGTAGGCGCGGTCGGCGCGGATCAGGCCGCCGATGGTGGTGAGGGCCTGCTGGATCGCGTCGTCCTGATATTCGATGGGCACGTTGACGAACTCGGTGGCCAGGTGCATGAGCTGGTGCTGGATCTCGGAGAGGCGCTCGGCCTGAAGCTCGGCACGCTTGCGCGTGGTGATATCCTGATGGGTGCCGCGCATCAGCAGGGGCTGGCCGTCAGGGGTGCGGGAGCATAAGCGGCCGCGGTCGAGGATCCAGACCCACTCGCCCGACTTATGCCGCATGCGCTGCTCGCACTCATAGAAGTCGGCCTCGCCGCGGAAATGCCGCTCGAGCAGCGTTCGTGCGAGGGCG
Organism: Verrucomicrobiota bacterium; assembly: GCA_022704145.1. Classification (GTDB taxonomy): domain Bacteria; phylum Verrucomicrobiota; class Kiritimatiellia; order RFP12; family UBA1067; genus JAKJGY01. The sequence continues at coordinate 13,477 of JAKJGY010000085.1, read as the reverse complement.
AGGTCGTCGGGGTGGGTGAGGCGCTGCCAGGTATCGACGGAGGTCGGGCCCAGCTCGTCGAGTGTGTAGCCCAGAAGCTCGGCCCAGCGGGCGTTGAACTCGGTCTTGCCGGTCTGGACGTCCCACTCCCACGTGCCGACGCGTGTCGCCTCAAGGATGCCGTCGAGGCGTTCGCGCTCGCGTGCGAGGGCGGCGGTGATCTGTTTGTAGGGGGTGATGTCGACAAAGACGGTGAGCAGGAAAGTGCAGTCCTGGCTGGTGATGGTCTCGCCGGATAAGCGGCCGTCCATGAGGGTGCCGTCCTTGGCGCGGATCCGGATCTCGACGTCGCTGAAGCGTTGGTCCTTGGCGATCCTTTCGTCGATGGATGCCGACAGCCCGGCGTCAATGAAGAGGCCGAGTGAGGCGGAGGTCTTGCCGAGAACCTCCGCGCGCGTGTAACCGGTGGTGCGCAGGAAGGCGTCGTTGACGTCGATGAAGCGGCGGCTGGGGATCTCGGACAGCGCCATAGAGTTCGGGTTGTTGCGGAAGAGGCGTTCGAAACGCTGCAGGGCGTCCTGTTCGGCGCTAAGGTCTTTACAGAGGCCGAAGATACAGCCGGTGCCGCTCCACTTGCCGATCCAGATGCGGGTGTCCACGGGCAGCAGCGCGCCGCTTTTGGCGGCAAGCGGCAGCGGGCAGTTCGTGCGCTCGCCGCGGAGCATCGCGCCGAAGACCTGCTCGGCCTCCGGGCGGACGGCGGGCGGATGGAGGTCCAGGATGTGGAGGGTTTCGAGTTCGTCCTGCGTGTAGCCGAGCTTCTGCTTGAGCGCGGTGTTGGCGAAAAGGATCCGGCCTTCGGGCGTGGCGACCACAACGAGGTCGGAGAGCGTCTCGAAGAACATGCGGAAGTTCGCCTCGCTCTCGCGCAGGCGCTCCTCGCCGAGCTTGCGGGAGGTGATGTCGCGGCTGACGCCCATCAGCCCGAGGAGGCGGCCCTCGGTGTCGCGCAGCGGCGCCTTCAGGGTATCGACCAGCACGTCGCGGCCGTCGGGGTAGGTGATCCACTCCTCATTGTGGCGCGGCTCGCCCGAGGCGAGCATCAGCGCGTCGTTGGCGCGGAACGAGTCGGCGACCGGCTGCGGAAAGAGGTCGAAGTCGGTCTTACCCAGGAGTCTGTCGGTGGGCACGCCGACGAACTCGGCGAAGAGGTCGTTGCAGCCCAGGTAGACGCCCTCGGTATTTTTGAAGAACAGGATGTCGGGCGTGGAGCGCACGACCGCGCGCAGGAGGTCGCAGTCCCAGTGGTCGGCGTCGTTCTGGTTACGGCAAAGTTTCACAAGTCGTAGTCCTAGTGACCGTATGATACCAGAGGCGGGGGGAGAGGTCTATCTGTCGTTCGGGCGGCTGCGGGCGGCTGGGGCCTGTTCGCTTGTGAGGCAGGGTAAGCGTTTGAGCAGGGTGTCGCAGGCGCGCGCGTCGCCCGTTTCCTGATAGAGGCGGGCGAGCAGGAGCCCGGCGCGGGGGGTGGGGGCCTGCAGGGAGACGGCGCAGAAGAGGGCGCTGATGGCGGCTGGGGTCTCGCCCTTCTGGTGGAGGATCTCGCCGAGTGTCGACCAGGCCTGGGGGAAGTCGGGGGCGCGGTTCACGGCCTGGCGCGCGAACCGTTCCGCGGCGGCGAGGTCGTTGCGCTGCCGCAGCAGTTCGGCCAGGTCGTTCAGCGCGCCGGGGCTGTGCTGGGTCTTGAGGCTGCGCCGCAGGAGGCTCTCGGCCTCGTCGAGACGTTTCTGCGCGAGGCGCAGTCCGCCCAGGAGGGCGTTGGCCTTGGCGTGGTCGGGAAGGCTCGCAAGGGCCGCGAGGGCGTGCCGCTCGAGCGCCGGGGCGTCGCCCAGTTGCAGGTCGATGTTGAGGAGGGCGTCATGGGCCTGTGAGAGGGCGGGCTGCAGGTCGATGGCGCGTGTGAAGCAGTCCCGAGCCTCTACCCTATCCGGCGAGCCGGGTCGCGCGAGGTAGTTGCCGCGGACGAGTTCGAGGAGGACGCTGTTCGTGCCGTTGGCGGCCGCCTGCATGGCGGGGATGACCCGCTCGCCGACCTCGCGGAACTGGCTCTTGCGGGTGAGGAGTTCGGCGAGCAGCGCCCAGGCCGAGAGGTGCTCGGGCTTGCGCATCACGAGCAGGCGGAGGAACTTCTCGGCCTGCTGGTCGTTGCCTTGGAGGATCTCCTGGAGCGCCTGCGCCAGCTTGGGGTCGGCAGGCTCCGCCGAGCCGGGCGTAAGGGCGGCGGGGGCTGTCTGGGCGATCAGCGCGGGCAGGGCGGGCGGCTGTTCTGCGGGGCGCAGCCAGCGGTTGGCCAGGAGGAGCGCCCAGGCGGGGGGGGCGTCGCCGGGGGCGCTGCAGGCCTGAAGCAGGGCGGGCAGGAAGGTGTCGGGCTTCTGGGGCGCCAGCCCGCCGTAGCGGACGAGCTGAGCGGCGAATGTTTCGGCGAACGCCGGGCGTGTGGCGAGCGTCTCGAGCTGCCGGACGAGCGGCGGGCGGGACACGGGGGGTGCGCGGCGGAGTTCGAGCACGAGGCGGTTGAGGTCGGCGGGGAGGTTCGACCCGTCGAACAGGAGCGCCTCAGCGTAGGCGGCGGCGGCCTGGTCGGGTGCGCCCAGCGACTCGAGCAGGAGCCCGAGTTCGTTGGCGCTGCGGCTGGCGGCCTCGCGGACGCGGGTTCGGGCATTGCGGCGTTCCGGACGGAGGGTGGGGATGTCGGCCACGAGCGGGTGCAGCCGACTCCAGGTATGGGCGTTGGCCTCCAGCAGCACGGCCGGGTCGGGTGCCGGGGCGTCGGAAGGAAGGCCGGTATAGACCAGGCCGTTGGGAAAAACTCGATACCCGGAGCGTTGCCAGAAACGCGGGTTTCCGACGGCGACGACCTCGCGGAGCCGGTCTGGGTTGGCGCGCAGCCAGGCGGCGACAAAGGCCGGCGCGTTGGGTGCGGGCGCGTCGTGCGGCGCCTGGGACGTTTGGATCAGGCGCAGGCGCGGGCCGCGCTGCGAGGGTTCGTTCGGTGGCGCGTCGGGCAGGAGGGCCACCTGACGGCCCGACAGGCCGACGTGGGCCAGCAGGCTGAGGTCGAGGGTGCCGTCGCTGAGGATGCAGCCGACGTCGCCTGCCTGCTCCAGGAGGAGCGAGCAGAGTTCTCCAAGCTGGTCGGAACGACGGTTGTCGGCGTCGTCGAAATTGGTGTGGAGAGTGCGAAGCGACACGAGGCCGAGCAGTCCGCAGAGCGCGAAGCCGAGGGGCCGCAGCAGGCGGTGGGCGGAACCCTCCTCGCCGTCCTCGTCAGCCGTGTGGCGGGGGAACAGGGCGTAGGCGTGGTGGAGCCAGAAGGCGGCCAGGGCGCCGACGGCGAAGGCCAGACAGAGGAAGGAGAAGAGCGGCAGGTGGGAGCCTGCGCGGGCGAGGCTCCAGGCGGTGCGGGGGGCGTTCATCAGGCAGGCCACGGCGTAGAGGGTCACCAGCAGGTTGGCCACGTTCCATTTCCAGCGCGTGACCTCGTCCGTCAGCGTGGTGCAGCACCTGAGGCTGACGGTCGCGAACGCGAGCGGGAGGAGGGTCTGCGCGGCGACAAAGGGCCAGACGGCGCGCGGCCACGCATGGATGAGGGCCTGGGGGTGGTGGCGCGCGAGGTTCGCCAGGTTGGAGAGGGCGAGCGAGAGCGACACGCCGTCGGCCCAGCGGGTGTGGAGCAGGAAGAGGAGGGCGTTGGCGAGGGCGCCGGCGAGTCCGGCGATCAGCGCGGTGAGGAAGAACGACTCGGAGATCTGTCCGAAACGGATGCTGCCTGCCAGCAGGACGAACGCCGCGAGGGGGAGCACGGGCAGGAAGAGTTCCGTTTCCACGGTTCCCACACCGAGCAGGAAGGCGGCGGCCACGCCGGCACGGATCTGACCGGTGAAGAAGTACGAGGCCAGCAGGTCTCCGGTCGCCAGGAGGATCAGGATCTGGAAGGCTTGCGGACGCAGGGTGGTCGAGGCGATCCAGGCGGGAGCGGAGCAGGCGAAGGCCAGCGCCGCGAGCGCCGCGCCGAAAGAGGCGACCCTCTGCTGCCGCGAGACCGTGTCCGCGTCCTCCTCCTCCTGCCAGTCGGCGGGCGCGGCGTCGTCGGGGAGCGAGCCGTCGGTGTTGGAGGGGATGAGGCGGAAGGAGGGTATCCCGCGGGCCAGCTCGATCAGCAGGCGTCGCGCGAGGCGGAAGAGCCAGGCCACGGACAGGGTGCCGCAGGCGGCCGAGAGCAGGTTCAGCCAGATGGGGGGCGCGAGCAGCGGCAGGTGCGCCGCGCCCTTGGCCAGCGTCAGCCAGAGCGGGCTGAGCGCGAGGTGCCCGGGCAGGAGGCCGAGGGCGCGGCAGGCCTCGGTGGTGGGCAGGCCGGCTGAAACGCCGGGCGCGAGGGTCAGGGCATAGAGCAAGAAGGCCGCGCTGCCGAGCGCGACCATCTGCATGACCTCTGACGATGCCAGGGGTTTTCTGAGACGGGGTAGGCTCATAACGGTGTCGAGGGGGGTTAACGGGCACGGGTGTGACGGGCGCGCCGACGCAGCAGGAGGACGGCTGCACCGGCCCCGAACAGGAGGGCGGAGGAGGGCTCGGGCACGACGTTGTAGTCGAAGGTGTAGGTGACCGTGACTTGGGCGGACGCCTGCCAGTCAGTCTGGGTCTGGTTCGAGCCCGAGACGAGCGGGGTGAGGCGCAGCGAGGTGTAGTCCGCGTAAGCGTAGACGTCACCGGAGCCGAGGAACTCGGCCAGGCCGTCGGACAGGGAGGTCTGGCGCAGGCCGCTGCCCGCGAGGTTGAAGTTGTACGTGGTCTCGTTACCTGCGGCCACGGCGCCCAGGTTGACGGTCTGGCCGAAGGTCTCGACACCGGTGGAGGAGCCGTACATGTCCAGCGAGCCGCCGCCCGCGAACTCCACGCTGACATTGCGCGTGGTGGTCGAGGTGTTACGGTACCAGAACGTGCCGGAGACCGAACTGTCGATGCTGAGGATCACACCGGTCAGGGTATAACCGGCGGCGTCGCCCCCCAGTCGCGAGGCGGCGGTGGCGGCGTTGAACTGCGAGACCGCGATGGCCAAGGGATCTGTCCCCGGGCCGACCTCGATCGACGAACGGCTGATCGAGTAGGTCACCTGACCCGCCGTCCAGACGCCGGTGTCTTCCGCAACGGCCGGCGCGAGGCTGCCGAACAGGGACACAAGGCCAACACAAAGAATCGAGAGTTTAATGTGATGCGACATTTCTGACCTCCTCAGGACCCGATATTACCATGACATTAATCAATTAATACCACGATAATACCCATTGACTCTGCACATGGCCAGTCTCGCACAACCGTCGGATCGCTGTCAATAGGCAAGTTAAGGGCTGGCGCATAACGGGCGCAACCCCGTTTCACTGACTCGAGCGTTGGCAAAGAAGAAGCAGCCGGACAGAAGGAACCCGTCGGGGTCGGTATCGGGATCGGGGTCGAAAGGCGACCGTTATGGCGTTTGGCCATGAGAAACCGGACGTTTACCGCGCGGCCCTGGAGCACGTGGCTACGTAAGGGTACCGGACGAGGCAGATCGACCCCGATGCCGATACCGACCCCGACCCCGAGAGATAACCATGACCGCCAACAGAGATCTTTTGGACGCCGATTCCGTGATTCGCTTAGAATTCGGGTCAAGCACCGAAACGGGGATGCACTGGCGCATAACCGCATCACGGGGCGCCCGTAACCCCAACCGGAATGGCGGAATGGCGGGGATTGAGCCCGATGCAGCCGAAGGGCTCTTCCAATATTCCGCCCGCGCGGACAGCGTGATTTATCCGCGTTGTTGGGTTGAAGGCGCCAAGGCTGCGCTGTTGCGCCTTCTGTTTAGGCCGCTCACAACCCTATTTCGCCTTTGCGGCTTTGAGGGTCTCGATCAGGTAGGACTGGACGGTGGCGTGTTGCACGCCCTGCGCGCCGGGGTAATAGAGGTCGCAGAGGACGCCCGCCTCCTTACACCGCTCCTGCAGCCTCACACCGAAGTTGGCGGTATGGGTGGGGTCTTTCTGTTCCTGCCCCAGCGCTGGCGGCGCACCGTACAGCAGGTAGACCGGCGGGTCGTCCGCTGTGACGAGCGCATAGGGCGAGTACTCGGCGATCCACGGCAGGATCTTCTCGCGATTGACGATGAACTCCTCGAACTGCGAGAGCTTCTTGGAGGGGTCGCCCTTGAAGCCGAAGGCGTGCCCGCCGTACTTGCTGTTCGGCGTCCACTCGCGCATCTGCGCCGGGTCGAGCGTGGTCTGTGCGCCCGAGACCGCCGCGCACCAGAGCCGGGTGGACTCGCGGGCCACGGGGTCGGCGCTCTTGGGGTCGGCCAGGTCGTCATGGAACGCCAGCCACAGGCTGCTGCACGCGCCGGCCGACCCGCCCGAGGCGCCGATGCGCGCCTTGTCGAGGTTCCACTCCACCGCCTTGCTGCGCACGAACTGCAGCGCCCGCGCCGCGTCCGTCAGCGGCCCCTTGACCGGCGGCACGACGCCGTCGGCCGTGGCCTCATTGATGAAGCGGTACTCGACCGACGCCACCGAGATGCCGTTCGTCAGCAGCGCGGGCAGCAGCGTGGCCAGCCCGCTTGAGCGGTTGCCGTTCTGCCAGCCGCCGCCGTGGATGAAGAAGAGCAGCGGCGTCGGCTTGTCCGATTCCGCCTTCCAGAAATGCAGCACCTGTTTCGGATGCTTGCCGTACGCCACGTCCTTCAGGGTGGGCGGCAGCGGATAGACCTCAGGCTTCTTTTCCGCCGCGGCCGCGGGCTTGGCGGCCTGCCTGTCCGGCGCCGCCGCCTTCGCGGGCGCCTCCGCCGCCTGAACCGCCACCGCGCCGGATGTCAGCGCCGCCAGAGCCAACAGACGCCCCATACTTCTCTTCATCGTCTTCCCCTTTTGCTTTGTCTTCGACTGAATCGATTCAATCGAATCGTTCGACAGACTCGAGCCTCTCAAAAACCTCAGCCCGCCGCCGCCACTGGCGCCCCTACTCCAGCACCGGATAGACGATCCAGCCGTCGGCCTGGCCGCGCGGGTCGTGGTCGTGGCCGAAGAAGGAGGCGTTAGACTCCATAAAGAGCACCAGCCGCCGCAGCTCCTCGTCGGTCAGTTTCACGTCGTGGTGCCCCTTCGCAAGCATCGCGTAGAGCGGCGAGGCGTACGCGCCGAACTTGCCCGGCTCGGTGTAGGGCGGCGTGAAGGCGTCCCACTCGATGCCCGCGCCGTAGTGGTGGACATGCTTGGCCAGGCTGCGCACCGAGGTGTAGAAGAAGTCCTTGTCGGCCAGGAAATTGCCCTTGCGCAGGTCGGGCGCCTTGGCGTCGCGCTTCTCGCCGTGGCAGCTCACGCACTTGGCGTCGAGCACCGGCTGCACGAGGCGCGGGAAGCTGAAGGGGTTCGAGCCCGCCACCTCCGGCACGATCTTGGACGGCGCGCGGCGCATGGCCAGCGGCGTGCCGGCGGTCTTCTGCGGCACCACGCCCACACGCTGCTCGTGGCAGCCGTTGCACATCAGGGTCTCGCCCGGCGCGGTGTAGGTGGCGCTGCGCATGCCCTGGATCGCCAGACCCTTCTCGTCCACGGCGTGGAAGAGGATCGGGATGTTCACCGGCACCTCGAAGAACGCGCTGCCGTCCGCCTCGACCGGCACCGTGCCGAGGCACTGGCGGCCGCCCTTCTGGTCGCCCAGGCCGATGCGCGGCTGGTTCACGATCGGCGCCACCTTCGGCAGCACCTGCCAGATCCGCAGGGCCTTGACCTTCGTGCCCTCCGGCAGCGGATAGCGGGCGTTGTAGACGTTCACCACGCCGACCCGCGCGGTCTTGGGCAGCAGCGCCGGGTCGAGTCTCTCGGGCTTCTCGCCGCCCGGCTGCCGGGGACGCCCGACCAGCGTCTGGTGCGCGTGTACCGGCGGCTTCGCCCGCGCGCGGAGCGGGAGCGGCGAGAGGCAGGAGATCTCCGGGTGTGTGTAGAGCACCTCCTTGTTGCCGAAGGCGTCGACCAGCGCGATCGCGTAGCGCCGCGCCCGCCAGTCGATGTAGCCGTACTGCGCGTTGGCCAGCGGATCGTAGACGCAGAGCGTGTACTTTTCGCTCAGCGGCCACGGCGTGGCGTAGGCGCCGGACGCCTTGTCGTACTTGAGCGGCGACTCCGCCTCGGGCAGCACCTGGTCGGGCGTGAAGCGGCGGACCTGCGACATCTCGTGGTCGTCCGGCACCGACGGGTCGATGACGATCAGCGAACCGCGCGTCTGCGTGTGGTGGCCGCCCGCCACCGCCATATACTTGCCGCTGTTGGGGATCGAGCGCCCGTCGCCGATCAGGTGCGGGGCGGTACGCTCCGAGCGGTGCTCGTTGCCGTTCAGCTCGCGCGCGTCGCGGCCGTCCGGGGTGGTCAGCCACAGGTGGTGCGCCTGGTTAAAGCCGCGGTCGACATAGTCCCAGCGCGTGTAGACCAGCATCCCGTTGTTGTCCACGCTCGGCTGCCACTCGTTGGTCTCGTGCGAGCTGAGCCGCGCGATGTCGGTGCCGTCCTCGAACATCGAGAAGAGCGTGTAGTTCGGCACCGGCCGCGGGTGGCAGCGGCCGAAGCCGCGGCGCCGCTCGGAGATGAAGGCGATGCGCCCGTTCGGCAGCCAGCAGGGGTCGAGATCGTTGAGCGGCCCGTCCGTGAGCTGCACCAGCCCCGAGCCGTCCGCGTTGCAGCGGAAGATATGGAAGGTGCTCTCCTCCGTCCATGCGCGGTGCGCCCACGCGCCGTCGGTGTAGCAGAAGAGGATCTGTTTTCCGTCGTACGAGACGTCCGGCGCGAGGTAGCCGCCGTTGCCGAGCTTCTGCCCCTTGCGCAGCCCGGACTCCACGACGGCGTTCTCCAGCAGGTTACGCGCGACCGGCTGCTCGGAGAAGGGCTTTTCAAGGACATACAGCCCATTGCCCCGCGTCGTGCCTTTGAGCGTCGCGTGAAAGCCGAAATACTGATCCGCCATGTGGGTGCCGAAGTTCAGCTCCTCGGGCGGCAGCGCCTCGCGCGTGATGAAGGCCAGCCGGTCCAACCCTTTGAGCAGCGGGTTCGCGAACGCGATCTTGCGGCGCAGCGCGCACAGCTTCAGGTAGAGGTCGTCGCGCGCCGCGCTGTCCGTCACCGGCGTCTTCTGAACCGCCGCCTCCAGCTCGGCCAGCGCCTTGCCCTCGCGACGCAGCCCCGCCGTCGGCGCGAGATCCTCCCACAGGGCGCGCGTGCGGCGCGCCACGAGGTCGGCGGGGTCCCGGTCCGAGGCCAGCACGTTCGCGCCCGGCTGGCACGCCTGGCTGTCGCGCACCTCGCGCGTGAAACACCCCTCCTGCACGCGCGTCTCGAACAGCAGCCCCTGCCACAGTCCCTCGTAGTCGCGGGCCAGCGCCGCGTCGCAGCGCCCGCTGAGCGCCGCGATCCGCGCCCGCGTCTGAGGCGGCAGCACCTGCGGCAGGTCCAGCAGCGCCGTCACGCCTTTGCTGGGCAGCCCGGCCAGCACGGCGAACTGGGCCGAAGCCTGCCGGCCCTGCGGATGGGCCGACGTGACGTCGTCCAGCACGCCCCTCGCCACCAGGCGCCTAGCTCCCGGCGGCACCTTCACGACCAGCAGCGACGTCGCATGCACGCCGAAGCCCTTCTTGAAGACCTGCCCGCCGCTCGTCAGCGCGGTATCCAGCACGGAGCGGTCCTTGCGGCACTGCGTCTTGTGGAATTCCGTACAGCGCCACTGGTCGCCGCCGAACGTCCAGGCGAAGGCCCACGGCAGGTCGGACACGTAGACCGGCGCGCCCTCGCCCTCGAAACGCGCCTCCAGCCAGTCGGCGTAGTCGCAGACCGAGTAGTCGCCCCCGGTCCAGGTGACCAGCGAGACCTCCTCAAGTCCGGCCACGTCGGCGGCGATCTCCGCAGCCGCGGGTTCTCTGGCGGCGTAGACGCAGGGGCTCAGATAGCGGACCGCTCCCGCCGCCGAACGCTCGGCCAGGGCCTGTTCCGTGAGCGCGGCACCGGCCGCCGCTGTTGTCGCGAGAGCCGCCAGGAGCAGCAGCCCCGAGCGTAGAAGTGCGCTGTTTGCCGTTGACGCCTGCATCCCGTCCCCCCCCTTACGGTCACTTTAAACGATGTTTTTAGATCTTATCAGGCCCATTCCCGCACCGCAAGCCGCCCGCGACGCGAATTCAAAGAAAACGCTCCCCCAGACAGGCGCCGTTTTGCTATCCTGATCATGTCTTTTAACACCTGTTCAAGAAGGAGCGCTATGGCCGAGAAAAAATCCAGCAACACGCAGTTAGACGCCGTCCTAAGCCAGATCCGTAAGGAGTTCGGCGACGCGGCCATCATGCGCATGGGCGACGCCGAAGCGTCCAAGAACATCCCCATCATCTCCACCGGCGCGCTCTCCCTCGACCTCGCCCTCGGCGTCGGCGGCCTGCCGCGCGGCCGTGTGGTCGAGGTCTACGGTCAGGAGTCCTCCGGCAAGACGACCCTCACCCTGCACGTCATCGCCAACGCCCAGAAGACCGGCGGGCTCGCCGCCTTCGTCGACGCCGAGCACGCGATGGACCCCAACTACGCCCGCCGGATCGGCGTGAACCTCGACGACCTGCTCGTCTCGCAGCCCAACTCCGGCGAGGAGGCGCTCACCATCACCGAGCAACTCATCAAGAGCGGCGCGCTCGACGTCGTGGTCGTGGACTCCGTCGCGGCCCTCACGCCGCAGGCCGAGCTGGACGGCAGCATGGGCGACTCGCACATGGGCCTGCAGGCGCGGCTCATGTCGCAGGCCATGCGCAAGCTCACCAGCGCCATCTCCCAGACCAAGACGCTCTGCCTCTTCACCAACCAGGTGCGCGACAAGATCGGCGTGATGTTCGGCAACCCTGAGACCACGCCCGGCGGCAAGGCGCTCAAGTTCTACGCCTCGGTGCGCCTGCAGGTCCAGCGCATCGGCGCGATCAAGGACCCCGCCGGCGCCGTCATCGGCAACCGCACCCGCGTCAAGGTCGTCAAGAACAAGGTCGCGCCGCCCTTCACCGAGGCCGAGTTCGACATCCTCTACGCCCGCGGCATCTCGTGGGAGGGTTCGGTGCTCGACGCCGCGCTCACGCGCAACATCGTCACCAAGCGCGGCTCGTGGCTGAGCTTCGGCGCCGAGCAGATCGGCCAGGGTTCGATCGCCGCCACCGAGTTCCTGCGCAGTCACCCGGACGTCGTGTCCCAGATCATCGAGAAGATCAAGGCCGAGCCCGCCCCCGCCATCGGCAAGGCGACACCCAAGGCCGACGACGCGGCGGAATGAGCTATCCCGAAGCGGTCACGTTTTGTGGCTGCCTCCTTCAACTTGAGATCACGTTTTGTGATCTTAAGTTTGGGTTGCAGCCCCTCAGCCAGTCCTGTGAACAACGACACAACCAAGCTGTACAACGCGGAATCCACTGCAGCCTCAGTCTGTTCTTTCGCGAAAGGGTGACGACATGCTCAAGCGCCTTTATGTTCACAATTACAAATGCCTCGTCAACTTTGAATTCAAAATGGACGAGGACGAGTATTACAAGCATACCGCCCTGCTCATCGGCAAAAACGGGGCCGGAAAATCGTCCGTTGCAGAGGTTCTGCAGATCTTTCAGCAAATCGGGCGGCAACAAGGCAATTTGGACGAGATCCAAACCGAGACGCACACGCTCCCGCCTCTGGTCATTCCAGACCATTTCTCCTTTGGAGTGAGCGACCAGCCGATGCGGTTTGAAATTGACGTTGAGTTGGACGGGCGCTTGTGCCACTACGCGCTTGTGTTGGAATTGCCGCCGAAATTCCAATGTTTGCGAGTCAAGCAGGAGCAGCTCGTTGTCGCTGGAAAAATCTGTTTTTCTCGCGACCTAGCCGATGTACGTTTTTCGGATAAACAGCAAAAGCCTTATACCAAAGATTGGCATGAGATCTATCTACCCGAGTTCATTGACAAGGCGAAAGACTCGAATGGCGATGTTGTTGCGCAGTTCAAGAATTGGTTGAGGCGAATGCTGATCCTGTCGCCTGTTCCAAGAACCCTGCGGGCGTCTCTCAACGCAAAGTCCCTTTACTTAAAGTTGGACGCCTCAAATATCGTTGATTGGTGGGCGGGACTGAACGACCGCAACCCGGACGCCTACGCCGACGTCAAATCCTCATTCTTGCGCAAGGTTTTTCCGGACTTTCTGGGCCTTCGGAATGAGCCGGATGAATATGGCGTGCAGTATCTGACTTTACTGTTCGAGAATGGCGCCGCGAAGACATCCATACGGCTCGATCGCCTTTCGGATGGCGAAAAATGTCTTTTGTTGGCGGCCTTTGTGCTTGCCGCGAACGCCACAGACGGGCCGTTGCTCTGTTTCTGGGATGAACCGGATAATTTTCTAGCCATCTCGGAAGTCGAGTATTTTGTCGCCATCCTGAAAAAGCATTTCTTGCGCAGCGGGCAGATTATCATGACCACTCATAATCCAGAAACGCTAAATCGTTTCGCAGAAGACAACACCTATATTTTGCGTCGCGAGACGCATCTGTCTCCGACCCGTCCCCCGCAAACGATCACCCAGTGGAGGAAATCGGATAGTTTTGAAGGTGATTTCGTCCGCGCATGGACATTGGGGGATGTTGAAGCATGAGCGTGAACAAATACAAAAAGCACGTCATGGTTTACGCGGAGGACGAGGCCACAAAGCAATTGGCTGAGTCGTTTTTGAACGATGACGTTTTTGATCTCCGGCGAGTCACGCTTCAGAAATGTCAGGGCTGGAAAGATGCCGTTGACCGTGCCAAGCGTGACGGACAACTCCACAAAGGCGAGAGACGAGCGGTCGTTCTGATTGATCTTGACGGAGCGTCCACCCGCGTAACGGACATTAAAGAGGCTGTTCCAGCCGATTTACAGGACCGGATTTTCATCATTGGTTGGACAGGCTGTATCGAGCACCTGAAGATCAATGCCAACTGTCGGGGCCTTGGTTTCCAAAAACTGGGAGAACAGCTTGCTACTGATTGTCGTGGCAGTTGCGCTGGAATCTGGACTAATCAAGCCTTTGTGCAAATGCATGAGCCAGACACTAAGACGGGCACGACGGAATGTCAACGTCTGCGCCAACATGTCTTGCCGCTCATCACCGCTCACTGACCCATTTATCGAAGGAACTAACCTCTTATGAAACTCACAGCCGACCAGCTCCGCGACAAGTACCTCACGTTCTTCGCCTCCAAGGGACACGCCGTCATCTCCGGCGCGTCGCTGATCCCGGAGAACGACCCGACCGTGCTCTTCACCACTGCGGGCATGCACCCGCTCGTGCCCTACCTGCTGGGCGAGCCGCACCCGTCGGGCCGCCGCCTGACCGACGTGCAGAAGTGCGTCCGCACCGGCGACATCGACGCCGTGGGCGACACCTGCCACCTGA
>JAKJGY010000003.1 GCA_022704145.1 Verrucomicrobiota bacterium | reverse complement strand
CCGCCCCCGCACGCCAACCGCCAGGCCCTGCTCCTCTCCGGCGACGACCTCTTCACCCGCCGCGCCACACTCGCCCGCCACCTCCGCCAGCGCGCGCTCGCCGAGCCCCACATCCTCTGGCAGTTCGTGCTGGAGCCCGCCTCCGAGGAGCCTCTCGACCTCCTCGACACCCTCTCCGACACGCTCGCCAGCCTCCCCGGCCACTGGCTCGACCGCCTCGTCTCCCCGCCCGGCCAACGCCGCCTCTGCGCACGCCGCCTCCTCGTCAGGCTCCCGCGCGGCCGCCGCTTCGACCCCGCCTGGACCGCCGAGGCCGAAGCCCTCCTCGCCGCCCGCTTCCACTGAGCGCCCCCAGTACGGCAGGCGCTACGAGCCTGCCGCCCCCGGCCCCCGCCAGTACGGCAGGCGCTACGAGCCTGCCGCCCCATGGCCTGCAAATAACCTGTCCCTTAGTTGGCCATGATCGACTTGTCCAAAGCCGCTCCCGATGCTCACGCTGTCCGCAGGACGCCGGTCGCGCCGTCCCCGCGCCGCATGTCCGTAAGTTACACGGGGGACGGCGGTGGGGGTAAGAATTGATGGGCAACCCATCACTGGATGAATTCGCCAGACCACAGCCGCTCGAGAAACCTTTGCCACGGCCACACCTGAATGCCATCCGCCAACTGGCGTGGTTCCCGCTCCATGCAAACCACGACGGCATGTCCCACCCGGTGTTCCTCACGCAGTGCGCGCAAGCCCAGCCCGTCGCCCGCATGCACGCGAGCCGAACCCTTGACCTCCACCGCGACTGTCATGTCGCCCAGGACGACATCCACCTCCAGCCCCGAGGCCGTGCGCCAGTAGCACAGGTCCAACTCCGGTGCCGCATAGGCGCGGTAGGCCATCAGTTCCATCAGCAGGAAATGTTCGAACGACTTGCCGAACTCGGGGGTGCCCGCGCGCGGCGTCCGCCGGGCCAGGTAGTTGGAAACGCCCACGTCGAAGAGGTAGAATTTCTCCGTCTCGATCAGCCGGCGGTTCTTGGCACGACGCCAGGGAGGCAGGCGGAACCCCAGCAGGGTCTCCTCCAAGATCTCGAAGTAGCCGCGCACGACTTTCGCGCTGACGCCGCTCTCCCGCGCCACGTTCGTGTAGTTCAGCAACTCGCCGTTCGTCAGCGCCGCCACGCGGAGAAACTCGGCAAAGGAGGGGATGCTGCGTATGCGCGCTTCCGCTGCGATCTCCTCGCGCAGGTAATCGCCCACATAGGCCCGCAGCTCCGGTATGGGATCCGGGGCCAGAAAATGCGGCGGGAGCAAGCCGGAGACCATGACCTGTTCGATGTCGAACCCGCTCGTCTCCCGAAAGGCAAGAGGCTGCATGGCAAACCGCCAGGCGCGTCCGCCGAGCAGATTGGCATGACTGCGGCGTAACTTACGGGCGCTGGAACCGGTCATCAGAAACGACGCCGGACTGTTCTCGATCAGCCAATGGACCTCGTTCAACAGATCCGGGGCCATCTGGATCTCGTCGATCACGATCAAGCCACGGTGCTGTCCGAAACGCTCCCGGAGCAGGGCGGGCCGGGAGGCGTATTCGGCAAAAACGTCAGACTGCAACAGATCCACGAGACGCGCATCGGGAAAGGTGTGCCGCAGCCAGTATGACTTGCCGGTCTTACGTGGTCCCCACAAGAATGCCGACTTGCCGGGGGGTAGCCTGAGCTGCAAGAGACGATCCTTTATCTGCTTCATGGAGGAATATTATCAGGATTATCTGCCCTGATAAAGCCGATTATCATCACGGTGGTGTGGGTATTGGGGGTTGGGTATTGGGAGCGTCGTCAAATAACCAGTCCCTTAGTCAACCGTGTTGGCTATTGGATATTCCCCCGTTTCCGGCTGACGCACAGCCGACGCCGTGCTAGAATAGGCTTCCTCATGAACAAGCCCACGCGGGACCCGATCGAGGCCGTTGAGACGGCGCTGCGCACACGCTTCGGGCGGCAGATCCGCGAACACCGGATCCTGCCCGCCGAGCCCGGGGCTTTCGCGCCGTTCCCCCCAGGCCTCGACCCCCGCCTGGCCGACGTCCTGCGCGCGCG
This sequence comes from Verrucomicrobiota bacterium, assembly GCA_022704145.1. Taxonomy (GTDB): domain Bacteria; phylum Verrucomicrobiota; class Kiritimatiellia; order RFP12; family UBA1067; genus JAKJGY01. The sequence continues at coordinate 58,808 of JAKJGY010000003.1, read as the reverse complement.
CGGCATCGGCCAGCTCTACACGCACCAGGCCGATGCCTTCGCGTCGGTCTCGGCCGGCCGCGACACCGTGCTCGTCTCGCGCACCGCCTCCGGCAAGACCCTCGCCTTCCTGCTCCCGATCCTCAGCGACTACTGCCAGAGCCGCTCGCCCTTCGGCGTCCTGCTGCTCTACCCCACCAAGGCCCTCTCGCGCGACCAGGAGGGCACCCTCGGCGCCCTGCTCAAGGCCGCCCTCGGCACCCGCACCCTCGGCACCTTCGACGGCGACACGCCGCGCGAGGAGCGCGCCAAGATCATGAAGGGCGCCGACTTCGTGATCACCAACCCCGACATGCTCCACGCCGGCATCCTCCCCAACCACAGCCGCGGCTGGAGCGACTTCCTCGGACGCCTCAAATACATCGTCGTCGACGAGGTCCACGTCTACCGCGGCGCCTTCGGCTCGCACGTCTCCAACGTCTTCCGCCGCCTGCTGCGCGTCTGCGCCATGCACGGCTCCCGGCCCCAGTTCGTCTGCTGCTCCGCCACCGTCGGCAACCCCGGCGAGCATGTCGCCGCGCTCTTCCACCGCCCCTTCACCGTGCTCGCCCAGGACGGCTCGCCGCGCCCCCGCCGCGACCTCTACCTGATCAACCCCCCGCTGGTCGAGAGCGCCGGCTCCGCACGCTTCCGCAAAGGCCCCTCCTCCGTCTCCGTCCCCGTCCTCCGCGCCGCCACCGCCGCAGGCGTCCGCACCATCTGCTTCTGCCGCGCGCGCCAGCAGGTCGAGCGCCTCTGGCGCGCCGTGACCGACGGCCACCCTGACCTCAAGGACAAGGTCAAGCCCTACCGCGGCGGCCTGCTCCCCACCGAGCGCAGGCAGCTCGAGCGCGACCTCTTCGAAGGCCGCATCACCACCATCATCACGACCAACGCCCTGGAGCTGGGCATCGACATCGGCGACCTCGACGTCTGCCTCCTCTCCGGCCACCCCGGCACGCTCGCCAGCTTCTGGCAGCAGGCCGGCCGCGTCGGCCGCAAGGGCAACCGCGCCCTGATCCTCTTCGTGGCCCAGGACGCGCCCGTCGACCAGTACCTCGTGAACCACCCGGAGTTCCTCACCGGCACGCCGGTCGAGCAGGCCTGGCTCCACGCCGACAACCCCTACATCATGCTCCAGCACCTGCCCTGCGCCGCCCACGAGCACCCGCTGCGCGACGCCGAGCCGCTCTTCGACCCGCGCGCCTACGCCTTCGCGCTCGCCACCCTCAAGGAGGACGGCACCCTCAAACCCTACAGGGGCTTCTGGCGCTACGCGCTGCCCGACTACCCCGCCCGCGGCGTCAACCTGCGCGGCATGACCGACTACAACGTCGACATCACCTGCGACGGCGAGGTGATCGGCCAGATCGACCCCATCGGCGCCCGCGCCGAGCTGTACAAGGACGCCATCTACCAGCACCTCGGACGGCGCTACATGTCCCTGGAGCTGGACCTGGAGAAGAAGCTCTGCCGCGTCGAGCCCGTCGCCGTGGACTACTACACCGAGTCCGAGTGGGAGAGCCGCCTCGACCTCACCTCCGAGGAGGAGCGCCAGACGCCCCACGGCGCCGACCTGCGCTTCGGCGCGCTCCACGTGAACAAGCAGCCCAAGCTCTTCAAGAAGATCCGCGAGCGCTCCTACGAGAACGTCGGCTACGGCCCGATCACCCTGCCGCCCTTCGAATACGACACCACCGGCTTCTCCCTGCGCCCCTCCGAGACGTGGCTGCGGACGCTGGACGCCGCCGACAAGCGCCTCGCCCCCGCCGCGCTCTTCGGCCTGCGCTACATCCTCAAGCACGCCGCGCCCAGCATCTGCATGGCCGACCCCGGCGACCTCGAGACCGACCTCGCGCCGGTCGAGCGCGCAGGCCCCAAGGCCGAGGCGCACGCCGCGCCCGGCGCCCAGCCTGACACGCCCAAGGACGGGCCGGACGAGCCGCCGCAGGTGCCGCAGGGCCTGGGCGAGGACGGCTACCAGCCGCCTCCGCCGCCCGCCTGGGAGCGCATGGCCTTCGAGAGCGCGCTCTTCCTCTACGACCGGCTCGAGGGCGGCGCAGGCTACGCCGAGAAGGTCTTCGAGAAATTCCGCGAGACGCTCGACCTCTGCCGCCGCATGATCCGCGAGTGCGCCTGCGAGAACGGCTGCCCCGCCTGCGTGCCGCCCCTGCCGCCCGGCGTGAACGACGAGGACCTCGAGCTGTTCCTCGTCGAGTCCGACGCCGTGCGCGTCTGCACGCTCAGCCTCCTCGACGCCCTGCTCGACGGCGCCGTCGCCGTGCCCGCCGTGCGGACCGTGCGCCGCGACTGGAGCCAGCCCGTGGCCGCGCCCGCGCCGGACGCCGACGCCCTCCGCCTGCAAAGCCGCCTCAACCGCGCCGCCGACACCCTGCGCGCCAAACGCAAACGCGAACACTAGCCCGCCCCGCAGCAGCCGCCATCCCCCGCCCCCGCCTCACCGCCGATACTTGAGCACCGTATTGCGCGAGACGCCCAGCGCCGCAGCCGCGCGCGACACGTTACCGCCCTGGCGCTCCAGAACTCTGCGCACATGCTGGCGCACCACCTCCTCCAACCGTTCTGATGGCCCGGGAGGCGGCGCCGGTTCCACACCCCCGCCGTCACCCAGCGCCTCACGGTACCCCGCGACCAGCTTGCCGAAGTCGCGCTCGTCCAGCGCATACGCGCGCTCCAGCAGGTTGGCGAGTTCACGGACATTCCCGGGGTAGCCGTAACCCGCCAGCGCAGCGACCTGCGCCCGACCCAGCGCGCGCCACCCGTCCCGCCGCCCGCGCGCCCATAAGTCACGCGCGATCTCCGGGATGTCCTCCGCATGCTCACGCAACGCGGGCATGCGCAGCGCGACCGTATTGAGCCGGTAGAACAGATCCTCCCTGAAACGCCCCTCACGCACCAACCTCAGGAGGTCCCGATTGGTAGCCGCCACGATCCGCACGTCCACCCGACGCTCCCCGACGCCCTTACGTCCCTCGCCCCCGAGGCGCGTCACCCGACCCTCCTGCAGGATGCGCAGCAAGGTCGCCTGAAGCTCCAGCGGCATCTCCCCCACCTCGTCCAGAAACAGGGTGCCCCCGTCCGCCCGTTCAAACACCCCGGGCCGCGCCTCCGACGCGCCGGTGAACGCCCCCTTCTCATGCCCCCGGAACGCGGCCTCAAGGAGCTGGAGGTTCGAGCCCGCGCAGTTCAGCGGCACAAACTCGTTGTCACGGCGCGCAGAGAGATGGTGCAGCATCAGCGCCGCCGCCTCCTTGCCCGTGCCGCTCTCCCCGAGCAGCAGCACGCGGACCTCCGGGTGCCGCGCGAGCTGCCGGATCATGCGGCGCACCTCCTGCATCACCGGACTGTGTCCGGTCAGCGGCGCCCCGGCCAGCGCGCCGTGGCTGCGCACGAGCGCCCGCTCGTCGGCCGACCACGCCTCCTGCCCCTCGCCCCGCGCCACATGCCGTACCGCCGCCCCGAAGACCGCGTCGTCCTCCAGCGTGCGGTGCGCGTACCCCGCCGCCTCCAGCAGCGGCGCGTTGGCCGTCACCGCCCGCGCCAGACCGTCCTCCACCCCCAGGCAGGCGCAGACCGCCTCCTGCAGCGACCCCTCCCGCACGAAAGGCGACAGCGCCCGGCGTGTCGCGTCCCCGACCGAAGCCGACGGCGGCAGCGCGCTGATCCAGCGCAGCGCCACCTTCGCCTGAACCAGCGCGCTCACGCTCCGCGCCAGACGTTGAGGGTCGCCCCCCAGCGAAACCCCCAAGATCACGATCCGCGTATAGCCCTTGGCCGCCTCCAGCGCCTCCGGCAGGCGCGCCTTGCTCACGCCGCGCACCTCCGCGTCCGGAAATGCCAGCAGCGCCAGCGCCGCACTGTGCGCGTACGGATGGCCCTCCGCATCCCAGCCGGCCAGAAGCAACGTCTCCGCCCTTTTCATGACACGTACCTCTTCATAAAGACAACAGTGCTCAAAATCTGATGATACACCGGCCCCGTATGAAAAGGGAAGCCCGGGCTTGCCTACGGTGGGCGCTTGGTTTCTGGCCGGGGGGGCGAGGTTCTCGCATGTGTGGCGAACTTGTGACGCACCACTGGGAGCGCGGGCGCCCTCGCCCGCGAATCGGCGCACCACCGGGGAGCGCGGGCGCCCTCGCTCCCGGACCCCACACACGATGCTCCTTCTAAACCCTCGTTTGGCATACCCCCTGCATATGTTGGTTGCGCTGAAGAAGTCGGCTCTGCCCCCTCGTTCTCGTCGCCGTCCTCGTCCTCGTTCTCGAAGACCCCGTCGAAATCGAGTACGAAGACGAAGGACGAGCACGATCACAGCCCAGGAACGGCCATTTTCAGCAGAATCATATGTTCCGGCCTGACTCGCCGACCGGGAGCGCGGGCGCCCTCGCCCGCGAAAAGGCGCAATACAGGAATAGAACAAGGATGGCGATAATGAAGCGGCGAGACGATAGCAGCGACACTGACGCGTTAACGGCTCAAATCAGCCTGCCGGATGCGGCATGGCCCGGCTGTATGGGCCTGAGCAAGATGATCGGAGACCTCCTCTGGTTCAAGAATCGCGACGGACGGTTTGTGCTCCTTGAAAGCCTTCTGGATAATCTCGCGAATACGAAGAAGTGTGCCGGCCTCGACGGTTTCGACATCGCCCGAGCGACGTGCCTTTTCGAACTGAGAAATCCGAGATTCGCGTGCGATGCCCGTTGGACTTTTGGCAACGATGAACGGTGGAGGGCCGACCAGTGCTGCGGAATTCTCGCCTTGCACAAAGCCAACTGGACAGCGGGGAAGCGCATACCCGACAACGACACGTTCCAGTGGGCGCTCAACGACCGCATCAACCGGCTTCTGGTGCTTTGCCTTCCGCCGGAGGATATCGTGGCGACGGGCGAACAGACCTGGACGGCCGTGTGCAAAGAAGAGCCCCGGAAGGCCGGACAGAACGCACCGCTCAGGTGTCTCATCAGGTGCCCGGATCCGGCCGGCACCCGTTATAGAGTGCTCGCCTCCGATGACATGAAGGACGGCGGCAACGCGTCCGAGATCGACACGCACACCAGTCTGTCTGTCGTCAGGAAGCGGGTTATGGCCCCCCGGGTCGCGGAACACTACGTCAGGCTGTCCACCGTTGGCGACATTCTGCCGTGGTTGCGGAATATCGACCTCCTCCGGATCGCAGGGGCGGAAGACGCGGGCCTTGCGCAGACCGTCGCACACTGCATCGCACAGATTGCGCGCCGTCCGGCCGTTCTGGCGGATGACGGCCGTGCGGCGGCAAAGGAAGCCGAGATCTGCCAGAAGATGGAGACCGAAATCGCCTTCCGAAACCGACTGGTCGCCGCGCTGGACAAGGCGGGGTATGCTGTCAAAGGAAGCGACACGAGAATTGATGAGCGGACGCGTGTGGCCCTCCGGGAGAAATACGAGAACGAGCCTGATCCGACTTCGCGTCCGTAGAACCAACTATTGGTCCACTCGAAAGACGAGTCTGCGGCATTCCGCCTCTCGGTGTGGTTTTCAAGTGACGAGCCGACACCCACAAGTTTCAAGTGGCGTTCCTTGGGTGTTGAGTGCTTGAGCTTCGCCGGGCCGTCGAAAAGATCAATAAAGGAAGGCGTGTCGTCGCGTGACGTCACCCCGCCCCTCTGCTATCACGTCGCGCTCATCGACGCACGGCTACGTTTCGAAAGACTGCCCTTGCCCGCTCTGCGTGACACTCTTCTGGGCAGCGGCCTTGCGGAAGAACTAGCCTCCAAGATCGCGCTCGCCTTTGACCGCATCAGCGCCATCCGGGCCGGCACTGAACGGGGAGGATGCTAATGACGCAGAACATTGATCGGACAACCGGCCAGCGTGCCATACTGTGCGGGCTACGCCGATTGTCGCAGATGGAAGTGCTTCCGTCTGCGACAGTGACGGACGGGCCGTTCAGAAGCGCATGCGCTGTTGGTGGGTGTGCGGCGTCGGTCCATGCCCGTACGGCGGGACGTCACGGACCGCCGCTGACAGGCCGTGGGTCTGGCACTCACCCGGCGGTCCGAGACGTCCCGCCGTTCCTGCCCGACCCCACAACCGCTGGCATGGAAGGCGGAGCAGCCAGATCCTGTCGCGCTACGTTTCGCCGAGCTGTGTCGCCGGGAAAGCCCGCTGCATATTTGCGGCCGTTCTGGCATGTTACTTGCAGTAGTCCGCGTACGCATGAAAATCACCGTCATTGATTTTGAGACCGCCAACCGCCAGCGCGCCAGCGCGTGCTCCATCGGCATTGCGGTCATCGAGGCCGGGGAGATCACGGCCCGCGAAGAGCGGCTCATCAAGCCGCCGAAAGGGTTCGGTTGGTTTCGGCCTGACTTCACCAGCATCCACGGCCTCACCCATGAGACGGTGCGTAGCGCGCCAGGCTTTGACACCGTTTTTCATGAATTGCGACCGCACTTCGAGAAAGCCCTGCTGGCCGCACACAACGCGCCGTTCGACATGAGCGTGCTTCGGAAACTGCTTACACACTATGGAATCGGCTTTTCAGCCGACTACATCTGCACGCTGGCACTTTCGCGCCAACGCTGGCCCCAGTTGCCGTCGCATGACCTGCGGACTGTAGCCCATCACCTGAGCCACCATTTCAATCACCACGAAGCCGGGGAAGACGCTCATGCCGCCGCTCAAGTCATACGCGCGATTCAAAGAACGGATGGCACTTCATTTGCTGAACGTCTGCGGCCGAACATGCGCCGGATAACCTGTTATTAAGGAATACGCATGAACTATCAGTCACTTGTTTTTGTTCGCTTAGATGTGCCGACGGGCACGCCAATCGAAAATTGCGGTCTGCCGCCGCTTCCAACCGGCATGAAAGAACTGGACGCGCGGATCGACGGCGGTCTGCGCCTCGGAGAGGTGTACCGCTTGTCTGGGCGGCCAGCAGCGGGCAAGACCACTTGCGCGCTCACTATCGCCCGATGCGTGGCGCTGGGGGAAGACCTCGACGGGCATCCCTTGAAGAACGGACACAACCGGCCCCATCCGGTCTTGTTTTTCTCACTCGAACTGTCCAAGAAGCACCTCGTGCAGCAGCTCCTTTATTGTCCCGGTGACGCAACAGACAATGGGGGCGTCCAAGGTGAGACTGACGTTCGTGTGCTTGCCGAACCGATTGCACACGATGTCGCGAAACTCTCGCACGCCCCGATCTTCGTGGACGAGACCGCGCCGCTCGATGTATGCGACATACGGAGCCGCACCAGCAGTATGAAAGAGCGCCACGGCATTGAGCTGGTCATCGTCGACTATCTTCAGCTCTGCTCCTGCCGAGAATCCGCTCACCTTGGCAGACACGCCGAGGAGTCAGCCCTGCTTCTCCAGCTCGCTCAGATGGCGCAGGAGCTGCACCTGCCCGTCATCGTAGTGGAGCAGACCGGCCGTTCATCCATTAGAAGGCAAAGTGGGTAACTCATGATCGCATATTCTGCTCAATCGTATGGTGTGCCTGATGGCCGGTTATCCTTGTCGGTGAATTTCGATATTCAGTGTTTCCATTTGACCTTTTTTGACATCAAGACTATCTTCTCTGTGACCTCTGGTAGCGCTTTCAGGGACTGCCACGCTGGAGAAATGCAAACCGTCGGATTAAGAAAGGGAATGACCCATGAGTGCGGAGACTATGCTCGACAGACTTGACCGGTATTATCGTGAACAAGGCATATCGCCGATTGGTTTTAAGTGCCCGAGCTTTGAAAAATGCAGTTCGGTTTGTGCCACGGGACAGATGGCTACGGCGGAGGCACCCTATGTGGGACCCGAATACGAGGAAGGCAGATTGCCTAGACTTCTTTTTGTTTCCTCTGATACGTGTGACGCTTGGTATAAGGACCATCCTGAGTTGGTAACGCTTGAACGGATTCGGCAACTAACATTGTCGAAAGGACTGGACAATCGCCCTCCCAACACACACTGGTATAAGACATTTGATCTTGCTCGATTTCTTATGTCTCCCTTTGCAGAGAATCGTTTGGGAAGAACATTGGGTCTCAATGACGTCGTTGGTTTCTTCGCACACACTCGCAGCGTGCGATGCAAGGATGGCAGCATTGGGACAAGGGAAGGTTCCAACCTTATGGCCATAAACTGCAGCAGATTTCTAAAAGGCGAAGTAGAAATCATGCAACCCGACATCATCGTGACACAGGGGGCCAGAGCGAGGAATGCTCTGGCTGGAGCATTCCCCGTCATTCGGCACGATGCAATGCCCGGTAATCCACGCCACAGAGCCTTCTACGAGATTATCCAAATTACCGATAGCCACGCCGCGATCAAGATTGTCGCGTGGCATCCGTGTGCCCATTGGAAGGGTGACGACAAGAAGAAGTTTGTGGATTGGGCTGTAAAGTGCGTGCAAGAATTCATACCCGCCTCTTAAGGATTGCATAATCGCACGCCGTCAGCCGCACCGCAGGGTTGGCGGTCTCAGTAAGTGAATGCGGCAACAACAGGAGCCACAGCCATGATCATATCGGACGTTTCGTTTGACGGTAACAAGTACACGGTGTTTGACGAGGGCAGCCAAGAGGTCAACGGACTTTACGCCAGCAGTTTTGGCGAGTTGTGCGGTTTTGGCGAGCATTTTCTCGTGTTTGAGGACGGCGACCGGTATGTGCTTGTGAGCGCCGAGAGCGGTCAGGAGATCGAGCGCCTGCACAGGAGCACCGTCGGACGGTTCAAGCACGCGAACGGGCGGCTGATCGTTTTCAAGGAGGGCGGCAAGCTGGTCGTCCATGAGGTCGGCTGTTCCAGTGTCTCCGAAATCAGCAGCCGCTATGTGTGACGTGCGGTGCGGACCGGGTTTCTGACCGCGAATCACGCGAATGGACGCGAATGGGGAAAGGGCCGGGAGGCGCGATTCTGACTTTACCCGTACAGGTGCGCGTCCTTCCAGTCATCAATACGCGACAGGGCTTCCAGGTCGCTGATGCCGTTCGTCTCAACCAGGACATTCAAGGCCCCGACAGCCACCGTAGGCGCCTCCCCCGAGACGCTCAGAACAGCGCCATCAGGGCGTCGGCGAACAGGCTCATCCCGTAGGGGTTGGGATGGTTGATGCTGTTCATCATGAGCGTGGAGTAGGGCAGGCCCTGGCGCCACAGCCTGCCGTAGCGCAAGGAGGCGTCGGCCAGCGCCAGGCGGTTCTCGGCGGCGAACACGCGCAAGGCCTTCACATAGGGGCGCGGGTCGTCATCGATCTCCTTCTCGGACGTGAGCCCCATCCAGTCCGGCCGGACGTAGTGCGGCGTGAGGATGACCCACTCCGCGCCGATGGCCCTGAAGTCGTCGCGGATGCGGCCGTAACGCTGGTTGACGCCCTGCTGGTTCAGGCCGGCGTCGTTGACGAACTCCGAGACCACGAGGTCGGGCCGCACGGCGAGGACTTTCTCCTGGTAGTTGTGCTCGCTGCCCGGAGGTTCCTTGAAATAGCTGTCGGTGTTGCGGCCGCCCCACGCCTCGGTGACCAGCTCGATGCGCGCCTGCGGGAAGCGCGCGCGCAGCCTGCGCACGAACTGCTCCTGCCAGCGGTGGGTCTCCGGACCGGGCAGATAGCCGCCGTGGGTCACGCTGTCGCCCCAGGCGAGCACACGCACCGCACCGCCCGCCCTGAGCTTGGCCAGCGTCTTGGGCAGGAAGGTCTCGGCGGGCGTGGGCGAGGCCTGCGGCGGCTCAGGATAGGCCGCCTCGAGCACAGGAAAGAGCTGGGCGTCGGTGAGGCGGGCGAGGCGCGGCGTCACCCAGACGTTCGCGAGGCGCGTCTCGCCCGGGCCGAGGGCGGGCGGCTCGGGGTTGGCCACATGCGGCTGGCCCTTGCGTACCGCGACCGTTCCGGCGGCCGTCCGCACGACGCTGTCAAGCCGCAGGGTGCCGTAGGCGTAGGAGGCGTAGACGGCGCCGTCCGCGGGGATCGCCCCGCCTTCGAGCCGGCCGACGCACCCCCACGTCAGCTCCGCCTCGTAGTCGGTGCCGCGCACGAGCGGCGCGGCGCCGGGGCTGGCGCGCAGCACCAGCGAAGCGGGGTCGAGCGCATGGCGCGCCGTACACTCCTGCGCGCGCACGCCCGCCAGCTTGGCCCCGCGCGCGTACTGCGCGGCCTTGGCGTTGTAGGGCGGCAGGCGGTCCAGCCGCTCGTCCTTGACCTCGACCGTCTCGGGGCCGTCCACGGTGAGCGTCTGCGCGCCGACCTGAAGCTGCCAGTCACCGGCCAACCGCACCTGTTCCGCTGCCGCCGTCGAGAGCGCGCAGGCCGCCGCCACAAGGAAGAGCGTCTGTTTCATGTCGGTAATCGTGCCACAGACCCGCACACGAATGCAACCGGGAACCCGCCGTGGAGCCTGCGCGACACGCGGCCCCTCACCCGGAGGCGCGTCCGTCGCGCGGCCGACGGCCGCCGCCCAGGAGGAACGGGAGCGCGCCGAGCAGGTTGACCCCCACGACCATCAGGTGGCCCGCGAGACTCAGCGACACCAGGTCGGTTCCCTCCAGGGCCAGCGGGCCGGCCACGCCCCGCGCCACCAGCTCGCGCAGCCCGAGGCCGCCGACCGTAACCGGCAGCGCCGAGACCACACCGAAAAGCGGGATCAGGTAGGCCATGTCGGCCAACGGCACCGCCAGCCCGAGGCCGGCGATCAGGAAGGCGTTGTTCAGCGTCTTGCAGAGCTGGGAGGCCAAGGCCGCCAGCAGGGCCGGCGCGGCGCGGCGCGGCGCGGCGAAGAGCGTGAGGGCAGGCGCGAGCAGGGCGTCGAGGCGACCCGCCCACCCCGGGCGCGGCGCGCGGACGGCTGCGGACGCGTGCGCGCGTGCGACGGCCGAGGCCGCCAACAGGGCGAGCAGGACGAGGAGCAGGAAGGCGACGGCCCAGAGCGGCCGGGCATGGCGCGCGAGCCAGGCGCAGCCGCCGATGGCGCACAGCGCGCCGAGGTTGAGGAGGCGGTCCAGCAGCAGGCTGCCCACGACAAACGCGGCCTGGCCCTGGGCGCGCGCGGCGATATACCCCTTGACCACATCGCCCCCGGTGTTGGAGGGCAGGAAGATATTGAAGAACATCCCGCTCCAATGCCAGGCCGCCACCTCGCCGTAACCGAGCGCGGACAGGCGCGTCCGCAGCACGAAGAACCACGAGGCCGCGCCTGCGAAACCGCCCATGATCAGCAGCAGCGCCGAACCGGCCAGCAGGAGCGGGTCGGCCGCGCGCACGCGCGCCAGCACAGCGTCGGGCTCGACGGCCCGCAGCGCCAGCGTGAGCAGCGCGGCGGTGACGGCCGCCTTGAGCGCCAGCCCGAGCGCCCGCCGGAGGGACGGTGTCATCTTATGCTCCCGCGTTAGAACTCGATCCGGTAGGCGAACGACTGACCGTCGCAGGTGAGGTGCAGGCTGTCGCCCTCCTGGCGGAAGCGCGGGTTGGCGGCCGCGTCGTGCAGCGGCTCGAGCCGCACCACGTCCTTGACGGTCCGGCCGCGCGCGCCGAGCGCCTCAAGCCGGAGTTCGGCCTGGAACGACTCGCTGCCGGGCAGCGGGATCAGCGTCCAGGAGGACCGTCCGGCGTGGAGCAGTCGGAAGGCGCCGTCGGTGACGAGCGGGCCGAAATCAAGCGGCCGCTTATCCACGTTGAGGCCTTGGGCGCGGGCGTCCTGGGCGGAGGCCTCGACCAGGAAGGCGCCTTCGGTGAAGCGCGCGCCGTCCTTGGCCACGCGCATCACGCCGCCCGTCACGCGCTGTCCGCCGTCGCTCTTGCCGAGGATCGGCAGGCGGTCGCCCTGGCCCGGCCGGTAGAGGCCGTAGAGGATGCGGTAGTCGCCCGCAGGGAGATGCGCGGGAATCGCGATACGCGCGACGGCCTGAAAGGCGCCGGCCCGTCCGAGCAGCGCGCGGTCGAAGGGCAGGTCCGCCTGAAACGCGATCTTCTCGCCGCCCTTCACGGCGTCGCTACAGATATGGACGAACGGCACGTAGCCCGTGAAGGACGGGTTCAGCACGCTCCAGTCGAAGGTCACGTCGAAGACGCCGCCGCCGAGGTAGGTGCCGCCCGTCACGGACGACGCGACCGGCATGCGCCGCAGCGGCTGGTGGACCGGCCGCGCGTCGGCGAAGAATACGTCGCGCGCTTGCGCGAAGCCGGCGCGCTGGCCGTCGATCAGCACCACGCCCGCCTGGGCGCGCGGCGTCTCGGCGTAGAAGCCGAAAGGCGGCAGCGTGCGGCCGCACGGCACAGCCCACAGCGAGTTGGTGCCGCGATTGGCCCAAACCTGGCCGCCCGCGCTGAAGGTGGTGTGCTGCTGGCGGACAGTCGGGCCGAACGCGTGGGACTCGAAGTCCGCGCGCGCCAACGCGTCGCAGACATCGTGCAGGAGCCAGTAGGTCATGACCGTGCGGCGCGAGAACGGCCCGTCGCACATCGGGTTACGGCCGCCCAGGACGGTGTTGGAGAGGTAGTCGTCGCTGCCGTAGCCGTGCTCGGGGCGGTTCTCCTTCTCCCAGTCGAGCGCGCTGTAGCGCGGGCCGAGGCCGCCCGCGAAGAGCACCATCTTGCCGTGCGTGGCCATGTCGTGCCACGGCGTGCGGTCGGCGTCCTCGAACGCGCGGAAGAGGCGTGTCGCGGGGAAGTGGTCGGCCTGTCCGGCATCGAGCGAGCCGATCAGGGCGTCGGTGCCCGCCTCGCTCACCATGGGCGCGCCCTTCTTGAGGATCGCACGGCAGGTGTCGAAGGCGGCGGCCCACTCCTGCGCGGTGCGCGTGCGGGGATAGAAGGCGCCTGCGCGGTCGTAGTAGTCGAACGGCGCGATCGCGGTGAAGACGTCGATGAACAGGCTGTCCGGACGGAACCCGTCGCGCATCAGAGCCATGTTGGGCTCCAGCCACGGGCGGAAACCGTGAGGCAGCCAGCGGTAGCTCTGGGCGCGCCGGCCCTTGTTGAACCAGGCCTTCATCGGCTGGCCGTCCTCGCGGAAGACGATCTGGTCGTAGCTGTAGCCCTCGGCGTCGGGGTAGAAGTCGATATAGTTGTCGTGCGGGCAGAAGAGCATGCCCGCGCGCTCCGCCGCCTGGCGCAGGGCGAGGAACGGCTCAAGGCCGCCGGCCGGGGGATAGATCTCCGGCAGGCGGTAGTCGTAGCCCCAGCGTTGCCACACATGCTTGACGAAGACCGCGTGGTTCAGGCCGTACCGGGCGGCCTCCTCCAGGCCCTTGGCCGCCTCAAGATAGTCGCCGCCCCACTGGTCGATGCACATACGGCCGAGGACCGCGTCGACGCCGCGCCCCTTACGGAAGCCGCACACGTCGCGGTAGGCGCGCGCCGCGGCGAACGCGCCTTGAGCGGAGGGGATCAGATAGAAGCTCGCGTCATGCGCGGTCTCCAGAGCGAAAAGGCGCGTGCCGGGCGCATAGGTCAGCCGGTTCGGGAAGACGTCGCACGCCTGGACCAGGCTCAGGCCGCACGGGTAATCCGCGCCGACATGGCGCGTGCTGAGCGTGAAGCCGCCGCCCGTCAGGTCGAACGCGCCGGGATTCTCGACCACGTTGCCGAAGCCCGCATAGGCGCGCCAGACCGGCTCGGCGCCAGCCCCGAGGGCCAGCCGGGTGAAGCGGGGCGAGCCGCGCGCGTCGCGCGTGACGCCGGGCATGTCCCAGGCCACGCGCAGCGCGCCCTCCTCAGCCCAGAGCCTCGCCCGCGCAACGACCCTCTGCGCCTGACCGTCCGCACTTGTCCGCGCGATCTCATGCGACACCGTCCACACGGCGCCGTCGCGGCCGACCGTCACGCGCAGCACGGGCAGGCCGTTCTCCACGCCGCCGGCGGCCGCGCGGTCGATCTCACACCCGAACCCGCGATAGACGAGAGCGCGCGTGCCGTCGGTGAAGACGGTCACGGCGTCCGTCAGGCCCTGACGCCCGAGCGCCACTGCCGCGCCGAAAGTCTCGCCGCGCACATCGAGGCGGAACGCCCCCGTGCCGGCGCGGGGCTTGCGGGCCAGCGCCTGCAGCGCGAGCGCGCGCGCCTCGTCCTCACGCGCCCGCCACTCCGCCTCGGAGGGCGGCGCGGGCAGCTCCCCGACCGCGACCACCGGGTCGCCCCAGTAGCACTGGTCGCAGACGGTGTTCCCTTTGGGCCCCGGCCCGGTCCAGAGGCGCAGGGTGACGCGCTGACCCGCGTACGCGCCCAGATCGACCGTGGCGGGCTCCCAGACCTTGCTGTCGCTGAAGCGCGAGAACAGCTCCCGCTCAACGAACGCCTCGTCCACCACGACCACCTTGAACTCGGTGCCGTCGCTGGCAGGCTCGGTCGCGCTGTGGTCGCGCAGCGCGGTGAAGAAACGCAGGGCCGCAGGCTTCCCGGCGGGCAGCGCCAGCGTATAGTCGCTCCAGGTCGCGCCAGCCCCGCCGCGGTACGGCGGGTGGATCCCGAAGCCCGCGCGCTGCACGCCGCCGCGCGTGGCCGTCTCGCGGTGGACGCCGGCGCCGCTGTCCTTGTCCGAGCCCGAGTAGTTGAGGCCCAGCTCGCGCAAGGCCGTGCCCTGGCGCAGGAAGACGCGACGGTCCGCGCCGCTGTCGAGACGGGTCACGCCGTCGCCGGGCGCCAGCACCCGCTGCGCGGCCGCGCCCTTGGGGGAAGGCGGCAGGACCGCCTCGAAGATCGCCACCGGGTGCAGATCGACCTTCCGGCCCTCGGCCTCGAACGCGAAGCGCGCATGCAGCGGGTAGAGCGCCGCCAGAACCGAAGGCCGGGCCGCCGCCTGGCAGGCGAGCGTGACCGTGGCGCCGGGCTCGGCACGCACCGCCACCGTGTTGGTCGTGAGCAGCTCCCAGTCGTCGTTCAGCCAGAGGCTCACGGCGCCCGCGACCGGCTGCTGCCGCTCGTTCTTCAAGGTCACGGTGAACGCCAGCGGACGCTCGGCCGGCACTTTCACGCCCATCCAGCGCTCGCCGTCCTCGGACTTCTCCTCGGCGAACCCCTCGATCCGCAGGGTCACCCCGTCCTGACGGTCCGACGGCACGTTGAACGCCCGCGCCTCGCCCCAGCCGAAACCGACCGCCACCGCCGCCACCCCGAGCGAAAACCAACTCCGCATAGCCCCCTCCCCTCGTCCCGAAAACGCCTTCCGTGACGGAAACGTACAGGACGAGGCAAGGGTACACTGTCGCGCGCCGGGCCGTCCAGCGGATTCCTGACGGCGGCGCGCGCCGGGCTACGGCTCAGGCGATGAACAGGCCCGACGAGGAGCGGCTCAGGTGGTCGACATAGAGGGCCACCCCGCCTTCCTCGACACCCTCGATCAGCTCCTCCTTCTTGATCCCCATGAGGTCCATGCTCATGGTGCAGGCGACCAGCCGCACGCCGCTGCGCCGGGCCTGCTGGATCAGCTCGCTGAGCGTCATGACGTGCTTGTGCCGCATGATGCCCTTGATCATGGCCAGGCCGGCGCCGCCCATGTTCATCTGGGAGAGCGCCAGATGTTCGGCGCCCCTGGGCATCATCCAGCCGAACATGCGCTCGATGAGGTTCTTGCGCACCGCCACAGGGGCCGGTTTGCGCAAGATGTTGAGACCCCAGAAGGTGAAGAAAAGCGTCACCTCATACCCGGCCGCGGCCGCGCCGTTGGCGATGATGAAGGCGGCCATGGCCTTGTCGAAGTCGGCGCTGAACACGACGTTGGTCATCGCGCGCGCCCCCGCCTGCGGCGCGCCCCCGCTGACGGCCGGGGCGGCGCGCCTGACCACGGTGGCGCGGTACTCGCCGGGGCCGGCCGGCTCGATGCCGACCAGCTCGTGGCCGGTGGTGCGGCACCACGCGGGCGCGTCCGCCACGAAGCCGGGGTCGGAGGCCGTGATCGCCACCGCCTCGCCGACGGCGACGCCCTCGATGGCCGCCTTGAGCTGGAGGATCGGCCCCGGACACTGCAGGCCGCAGGCGTTCAGCGTCACCGCCGCCTTCACGGCCGCAGCCTTGTCGGCGGGACGCGCGGTCTGCTCGTCCGCATCCCCCTCGGGCCTGCGCTGCGCGGGCCGCTCGGCGGAAGGCGTGCCGACAGTACGCTGGTAGGTGACGTACCCCCCGCTGAGGTTGCGGCACCGGTAGCCGTTCTGCGACAGGATGCGGCAGGCGAGGTACCCGCGCAACCCGACGCGGCAGAAGACCAGATACTCCCGCTCTTGCGGCAGTTCGCCCAAGCGCTTGCGAAGCTCGTCCAGCGGGATGTTCTTCGCGCCGGGGATGGTGCCCGCGGCACACTCTTCGGGCGTGCTGACATCGAGCAGCCGCTGCTCGGCCTGCGGGTTGAGCACGTCCTGCACATGGCAGAGGCGCACGTCGCCGCGCAGGGCGTTGGCGGCGGCGAACGCGGCGAAATGGACCGGGTCGCGCGCGGAGCCGTACGGGGGCGCGTAGGCCAGCTCCGCGTGCTCAAGGTCGAACACCGTCAGCCCCGCCCGCACCGCGAGCGCCAGCACGTCGATCCGCTTGTCCACGCCGTCCGCGCCGACCGCCTGCGCGCCGAGGACTTTGCCGGACTGCGGATCGAACAGCATCTTCAGGGAGACCGGCGCCGCGCCGGGATAGTACGAGGCGTGGCTGGCGGGGTGGACGTACACTTTCTCATACGGCACCTTGGCCCGCCGGGCCGCCTTTTCGCTCAGGCCGGTCATGGCGACGGCAAGGTTGAACACCTTGCAGATCGCCGTGCCCTGCGTGCCCGTATAGCGCGCGTCGCGCCCGAAGATCACGTCGGCGGCGATGCGCCCCTGGCGGTTGGCAGGGCCCGCCAGCGGGATCAGCGCAGGCTCGCCCGTCACAAAGTCGGCCACCTCCACCGCGTCGCCGACGGCGTAGATGGAGGGGTCGCTCGTCCGCATGCGCGCGTCGACCCGGATACCGCCGCGGGGCCCCAGCGCGAGACCGGCCGAGCGCGCGAGCGCCGTCTCCGGCTTGACCCCGATCGCGAGGATGACGAGTCCGGTCGCGAGCGTGTCGCCCGAGCTGAGCGTGACCTCCACACCGTCGGCCGTCTCCCGAAACGCGGTGACGGAGGTGCCGAGGCGCAGGTCGACCCCATGGAGGGCCAGCTCCTGGTGCAGCACCGCAGCCATCTCCGGGTCGGCCGGACCCATGACCTGCGGGGCCAGCTCGACCAGCGCGGTCGGCAGGGCGCGCCGGCGCAGCGCCTCGGCCATCTCAAGCCCGATGTAGCCGCCGCCGATCACGGTGACATGCGCCCGCCCCGCCAGCGCCCCCATGATCCGGTCCATGTCCGCGAGCGTGCGCAGCGTGAGGATCCGCTCGCTGGCGATACCGGGGATCGGCGGCCGCAGCGGCTCGGCGCCGGGGCTCAGGACGAGCGCGTCATAGCGCTCCCGGTAGAGCTTGCCGCTTTCCAGACACCGCACCTCCACCTCCTTCGCGACAGGATCCAGGGCGGTCACCTCGCTGCGCGTCCGCACGTCGATGCGGAAGCGGGCACGCAGCTTCTCCGGCGTGGTCACCAGCAGACGCTGGCGCTCCTCGATCTCGCCGCCGATATGATACGCCAGCCCGCAGTTGGCGAACGAGATGTCCGGCCCGCGCTCCAGCAGGACGATCTCCGCCTCCTCGCTGAGCCGCCGCGCCCGCGCTGCGGCGCTCGCGCCGCCTGCGACACCGCCCACAATCACCAGCTTCTTCACGCTCATCAAGGCACCCCTTTCTCGCCTAAACATTTAAACTTCGCAATATTATAAATTTTTGAACTATCTGTCACGTGAAATCGTTCGCCGCGCGGGGTCGCCGGATCCGACACGCTTGGCCACGCCAGCGGGCCGGGCCGCCGGGCGCGCCTGCCGCTCAACGGACAGGCACGAGGCGGCACCTCCCGCCACGCGCCTCGAAGGCGAGCGTGTTCTTGCCGGGCGCGACACTCACATCGCGATCCGGCGTTCCCGCCACGCTCAGGCGCCACGTGCCGGAAGCGAGGCCCGCGCACAGCACCTGATAGACCGGGCCGTTTTCCGGCACGTGAAACTCGCAGGGCGCGCCCGAAGGAGCCGGGCTTATCGGCAGCGCCACAAGGCGGTCCGCGAGACGCAGCACAACCGTCTCGCCGGACTCCTCACAGGCTAGCGGCAGCGGCTCGGCATCGCACGCCTGCAGCACCGCCAGAAAGCGGTCGCGCGCCTGCGCAGCCGCAGGCGAGAACTGGACACGGTGCCCGTTGGCCTCCGCGCCGGACGGCGTGGGCGGCGTATAGGTCTTGCCGTCCACCGTATGCGCGGCCTCGCCGCTGAGGATCTCCAGCGTACGCGCCTCGCGCGCGGGCCAAAGCATGCACACGTCCAGCCGCCCCGTCACCCCGCCCTCCGCATTCCAGAGCCGGACGCCGTCCGGCGTCACCTGCGGCGGCCGGAGCGTATTGAGCTGCCACACCTTTTTGAACTCAGGCTTAGCGGCGGTAACGTCGTCCAGCACAATCATGGCAGCCGGGTTGCCGGGCCGGCCGAGGTTGAGGAAACAGAAGCGCCGCGTGTACGCGGCCACCTTATCGGAGTAGGCGCTTTTCAGCTCCGCACAGAAATAGCCGAAGGCGGGCGTTTGCGCCGACGGGCCGAAGCTGCATGAGCCCCCCTTGCCGTAGTGGAACAGCGGGTTCTCGGCCGCCTCCTGCGGCGTGCGCGGATGGCGCTGGAGGAAGCGCGAGCCGCCGTCGTTGGCCAGTCCGTTGAGGATCTTCTCCTGCGGGTCGAACACCAGCAGCATGCTCTGCGCGGCCGAGCGCTTGCCGAAGTTCATGTCGTAGGGCGTGCCGTAGAACTTGTACTGCCCGAGTTTGGCCACCTGCAGGCCGCGGTAGTAGACCTGCAGCGCGCCGGCGTCCGCGTGCTGGTGGTTACCGAAGTGGGTGCCGCCGCCCTTCACCTCAGCCACCACGTCGGACGAGGCCGCGCCCATGTTCCAGCCGGTGCGGGCGATCAGCCCGCCGAGCACCGGCCCGAAGTCGATCGCGAGGGGCAGCCCGTCGAGGCGCGGCTCCGCCTTGACCGCCGGGTCGTTGAGCAGCAGGAAGAGCAGGTCGTCGCCGCGTGACCCCGCCTGGCGCTCGTACTCCCCCTTAAGCACCGGGTCGCCGCTGTAGGCGTAGCTGAGCAGGAAGGTCTGCGGGTGGCTCCAGTAGCGTCCGCCGCAGATGCCGTCGCCGTCGCGCAGCATCTCGCCGTTCGGCAGCCGCATGTGGAGCCAGTAGTTGGGCACGCCCTTGATGTTCGGGTCGAAGACCTCGCGGCCGCACAGCCGCCGCATCAGCCAGGCCGCGTGCATCTCCCAGCCGAAGCGGTAGGCGGCGTAACTCACGCCCTGGCTGTGGCGCGGCGACTGGTACTCGAAGCGCCGCATCGGCACCAGTTCCTCCAGCACCTTGTAGGCGCAGTAGCGGTAAGGCTGCGGGTCTTCATCGTAGACCGCGATCGACAGCGCCAACAGATCCCGGCAGATCTGCGCCTCGTTGCCGTGGCCGTTCACGATGCTCTGCCGGAAAGGCGGCCAGCCGCACTCCATCCCCTCCGCAAGGCGCATCAGGTGGCGCCTGAGCGTGTCGCGCTCGGCAGGTGCGAGCAGACCGTAGCACCAGTCGTAGACGCACGCCCCCGCGTAGATCGCGGCCCCGATCTCGCGCGTGACGTCCAGCAGGTTACCGAACTCGACCCGCGGCAGGTACGCCAGCATCAGCTCCGCCGCCTCGCGTCCGCAGGCCCGGTCATCAGTCGCGAGGTACGCGAACGCCTTGGCCAGCGCGGCCTGCTCAAGCGGCGTGTTATAGGCGACCTCGCAGTCCGGCTCCGGCCGGAACACGAATGGCCGCCCGGCCAACTTGCGCAGGCGCTCCCAGTGCGGCTGATGCTCCGGATGCGCCAGGCGGACACGGAGCTGGGCCAGCGCCTCCGGGTTCACCCACAGCCGAGGGTGCGCTGCGGGCGGCGTCACGGCAGGCTGGTACGCCGCCGCCTCTTGGGGCACCGCAGGCGCCCGGTACACGTTCGCCTCCAGGCGGTCGAGCCGCACGCCGGCCGGCAGCCCGACGCGCACCTCCTGCTGCGTGCCGCTCCAGGTGAATACGCCGCTATGCTGCCAGCACAGCTTCGGGTCGCCCCACGGCACGAAGACCACGCGCCGCGTGGGCCGCTGGCTGCCGACCTGGAACGTCGCGAAGAGCGACTCGTGCTTGCTACGGGCAGCCCGCATGCGTAGCGCGGCCTCTTCCGTCACTGCCGCAGTTGTGCTCAGGCTATAGCGTCCGGCCTGCGGCACGCGGACTGTAAAGACGATGTCCGCCACCGCGTTCGAACCGTCCGCGAGGCCCGGCTTGAGCGCCACGCCCTTACGGCCGCGAAAGGCCTCATGCGACACGACCTCAGCCCGCGCGGCGTCGAACTGGGCGTCCTCTGCCTCGCACACCACATCCGCAGCCCGCGCCACAGACCCCGCCCGCAACAGCCCCGAAAGAACCGCCCCTGCCGCAATCACTTTCATGCGCAGGATGTGACCACAATCCCACCACGCTGTCAATGCGCATCAGCCAGTATGCGCCTGCCTAGCTCCGAAACGGGCTTGAGACGAGTCGGGGCCTGTGGTAAGGTTCATGCATGTTTCAGCCTCCGGTTACGGTTCCGGTTGTCTGTCATCAGGCGCCTGCGCGCCTGGTGCTCCTGGCTTTGGCGCTGGCGACCTGGAGCGCCCTCGCCGCCACGCCCGACTTTGACCCTAAACGGCCCCTGCTCTTCTACGAGATGGGCCGGCGGCAATGCCTGACCGACTCCGCCTGCGCGAGCCTGGCGCGGGATATCGCTGCGCTGATCGCGCGCGACGGCAAAAGGGCGCCCCAATACCTGGCCGTCTGGAACCTGCGCCTGGCCGACACGCTGCGCGCGGCCGGACTCGACCGCGAGGCCGTCGCGGCGTACGACCAGGTGCTGCACCTGCCGGCCGCAACCCCCGTCGGCCCGGGCACGCCCTTCGCCGACCTTCCGGCCGTCCGGCGCGAGGCGCTGCTCGGCAAAGCCGCCGTGCTCGCCCGCAACGGGGCGCTCAAGCCTTCCCGCGACATTCTCGCGACTTTCGAGCCGACCTCTTCCCGCGACTCCCTGCTGGCCGCCGAGACGCGCCTGCTCAACGGCGACCGCGTCGGCGACCTGCTCGCGCGCATCCAGGCCGACGGCCATCCCGAAAGGAACTGGGGCCACTTCTACAACCCCCTGCGCGCCGCGATGCTCGCCCATGCGGCTGGCGAGACCGCCCTCGTCACCCGTTATGCGGCACCCCTCGCCAGACGCGGCGAGGCCGCAGAGAAGTGGCCGCACTGGAAGAGCGTGTGGGCGCAGGCCGACCAGCTCACCCGTTTCTCCGCAGCAGGCCCCCTGCAGACCGCCGGCCTGCGCGACGGCGCATACGCCGGACAGTCCACCGGTTTCTACGCGCCGCTCGTGGTGGAGGCCCGCGTCGCCGGCGGCCAGCTCGCGGCGGTCCGCGTGACCCGGCATCGCGAGGATCGCCCGCGTAATGCGCTGGACGGGTTCGTCAAACGTCTCAAGGGAGGGAGCCCTCTGCGTATCGACGCTGTTACGGGCGCCACGCAAACCTGCCACGGCGTGCTCCTCGCCGTTGAGGACGCCCTCCGCAAAGCCGCGCCCGCCAGCGTGCCGGCCCGGCCCGTTACAAACCCGTAACACCCAAACGCGGGCGCGGCCCGCAACCCAAATTGGAATGTTGGAATATTGGAAGGGTGGAATGATGGGGGTTGAGACCGAAGCAGCCGAAGTGCTCTTCCAACAATCCCGTATCCCACCATTCCCAAACAACCTGTTTTTAATCAGTGTTGTTCGTTCCTAAGGCACTAAAAGGCGACTCCTCATGAAAACAACGAGCTGGGTTCTGGCATGGGCGGCATGGAGTGTCTCGGCGGCGCTGGCGGCAGCTCAGCCGGTCCGGGTGGAGGGCACGGAAACGGGCACCCACCCGCGGTCGGGGGTGGCGCTGGCATCGGGAAAACTGACGCTGCCCTTCGAAGGTTACTGGCACATCGACGGCCCGCTGCCGGCAGGCGGGGCTGTTTCGCAGGCCTTTCTGGTGCCTCCTCCCGAGGTGGCGCGGCAGACGGCCGGGCGCCGGGTCTCCGACCTCGAGGCGCGTCGGCTGCAGGCCGAAGGCTCGAGCGCCCTCCGCCAGTTCTGGTGGCCGGCGCTGGAGTTCGCCCGGCACCACGCAGGCGAGGGTCCCGCAACCGTGGAGGACGTGGTCGGTGAGAAGAACAAGTGGCTGGCCGAGAGCCTGAGGCGCTGTCCCTATGGCGACGGCCGGGGCGCCCAGGCCCCCTTCCTGGCTCTGGTGCCGAAGGTGAAGTTCCTGTTCCCCGGCGCTTCGACGAACTCGTTTGCCTCGCCGACCAACAGCGCGATCCTGGCCGTCGAGCTGACCCCGATCTATGACGATGGCCTGCACTGGGTGCTCAAGACCAATGGCCATGTCGAGCGGGTGGCCGTCGACCACGGGCTGCTGAAAACTCTGGGCGTCAGCTTGCGCCCCATCCTGCCCAAGCCCGCCCCGCCGGACGCCCCGCCCCCAGCCACAGCCACCTACACCGTGGTCGGCCTGCGGGGAGCGGGCAACGGCCCCGTCCGTCTGTCGCTGAAGAACAGCTCGGGCGCCCGCCTTGAAGCGGAATGGCCCCTCGGCAACGCCCGGCCCGGAGACGCCCAGGCGATGGCTCGCGAATGGGGCCGACAGCGCCTCTTCACCTGGTTCTGGCTGGCCGGCGAAACTGAGGCGCCGGTATTCCGCCACTGGATGGCCGCCGCCCAGCGCCAGTATGACTTGGCGGTGCCGGAATCGCCCGGCGGCAACCGTCGCCGCGAACGTCATCAGACCAGTCTGTTCAACGTCCTGGGAGGCCGCGCGGCCATGCAGGAGACCTTCCAGCTTGACGAACTGCCTGACGTGTCGGCCGGCGCCACAAATCGAAGCGTCGCCGCCAACACACTCCCCGGTGTGGCCGTGAAATCCCATCCGTTCGAGGAGATGCTGGCCGGCCAGCCCGGCGGACGCCTGCCCCTGGCCGAAGCCCTCCCCGCCGACCGACTGATGTTCTATTCCGCCAAGCCCGCCCTGCTCATCCCCATGCTCAAAGACGGGGCCGACTTCCTCGGTCGGGCGGGCGCGACGGCGGTGGGGCGCTCCCTCGTCTACGACTTGCGCGAGCGCTACCTGGCCCGGCTCGGGCTGTCGCGGGCCTGGGCCGAACAGGTGCTGGCCTCCGGCCTGGTGACCGAACTGGCCGTCACCGCCCCCGACCTCTTCCTGGTCGACGGCACCGAGCTGACCCTGGTGGCCCGCGCCCCGAACCTCGGCGCCCTGACGCCCGTGCTCTCGCTCATCGGCATCAAGGGTCTCGGCAAGACGCCGGTGGCCGTGCCGGCCGGGACAGGCAAGGCCTGGTGGGCGGTCAGCGGCGATCTGCTGGTGGCAGGAACCTGTGAGGCGGAAGTCCGGGCCGTTCTCGACCTGCAGGCCGCCGGCGGGGCCGGAAGTCTCGGGCAGAGCGCCGAATTCCGCTACATGCTGACCCAGTTGCCCGTACAACGGGCGACACGCGCCTACCTGTATTTCTCCGACGCCTTCATCCGGCGGCTGGTCGGGCCGGAGGTCAAGCTCGGACAGCTCCGCCGGGTCGTGGCCAAGGCCAACATGGAGGCCGCCACGGCCGCCGCCCTGCTGTGGCGGCTCGACGGCCACAAGGAGCCGCCGACACTGCCCGCCCTCGCCAAGCACGGCTATCTGCCCGACTCCGTCCGCGCCGCCGGAATCGCCCTCGACGCCCGCCAGGTCGCGACCTCCGCGGTCTGGGGCTCGCCGGACCGTCTCAAGACCCTGAGCGACGTGCCGGTCGGCCAGGCCACCGTGGCCGAGGCCGACGCCTACAAGCGCTATGTCGAGAACTACGCCCGCTACTGGCGGCAGTACTTCGACCCGGTGGCCGTCCGCCTGGACGACACGCCGGACGGCGCCCTCGAAATGACCACCTTCATCCTGCCCCTCCTGGACAGCTCCATCTACAACGGCCTGCGCCGCGTGGTGGCCACCCGCGCGCAGGCCGCGCCGATGCGCCTGCCGCAACTGGCTCCCGCCCCCGTCGCGCTCTTCTCCCTCAACCTCTCGGAGGATGTGTGGCTGGACTTCCTCGACGACTTCCTGCGCCACGGACGGACGGATTTCCCAGGCATGAACGCGCTCGACGACCTGGGGCCCGGCTTCCATTTCGCCATCCACGACTCCGACCCGATCGTCGCCTTCGGCAGCGGCGAGATGCTCGGCCTGGGGTCGGCGATGGGGACCAGGGGCAATGAGCTGCTGGCACTGCCCCTGGTGGTCTCCTTCCTGACCCGGCCCAGCTCGATCATCATCGAGCTGAAACGGGCCGATGGCGTGCGCGAGCTGCTCCGCCGCGGCGCGCTGACCCGCCTGCTGCCCTTTGCCGACGAGCGCGATATCCGCACGCGCTACTACCGCCTCGGCGAGGGCGACGCCTGGATCTACGCCATCGAACTCTTCGGCATCAACCTGCGCTTTCGTTTTGAGATCGAGGACAACTTCCTGATCATCAGCAACCTCCCCTGGCTCCAGCGCGGCAAGGTGGCGAGCGTGACGCCGTCCATGCTCGGCGGCCTGGAGGTCTGCGTGACGCCAGCCAGCGCACTGCTCCAGATGCCAGCCCTGTACACGGCGGCGGCCGAACGGCAGCGCCAGCAGGCCTTCGAGGGCCTCGGCTACCTGGCGCCGCTGACGCTCGCCGGCACCCCCGTGTCCGAGGCCGTCGCACGCCATGCCGAGCTGTTCGGCTTCCGTCCCGCGCACCCCGAAGGCGGCGCCTGGGCCGCCGACGACCGCGGCCTGTCCAGCACGCTCTACGGCCTTCCCGGGGATGCCCGGCAGCCCGAATATCCGCCCGGCAAGGCCGACTTCGGCCTCCTGCGCGGGATACGCAATCTGCGCGTCGGCCTGCAATTCGAGGACACCGGCCTCCGCACCTGCGTCCGCTGGACTTACGCCAAGTAACCGGCCCGAACGCCGTCGACATGACATTCGGCGCGCCCTACACCGGCCACATCGCCCCGCCAGCCGTCCTTAACAAGTACAACAGGCTTGAGACGGGTCGGGGCCTGTGCTACCGTTCCGGCATGTTTAAGAACTCGGGTTCCGTTCTGAGTGCTGGCACTAAGGCCCACTCTGCCTTGGCGTTCCTGGCTTTGGCGCTGGCGGCCTGGAGCGCCGGCGCGGCCTCGCCCGGACAGGTCGCGCGCGTCCTTTCTGGCGAGCTGAAGGAGGCGCGCGCGTCGTGGTGGGGGTTCGACCCGGACGACGCGACGCGCACGCTGCAGGACGCGATCAACTCGCGCGTGCCGCGGCTGATCGTGGATCAGACCGGCGCGCCGTGGGTCACCGACCGGCTCACGTGCGTGAGCGACCAGGAGATCGTCTTTGAGCGGGGCGTCGAGGTGCTGGCCAAGAAGGGCGCGTTCACCGGAAAGACGGACTCGCTGCTTTCACTGGAGGGTGTCACGAACGTCACGCTGCGAGGCCCGGGCGCGACGCTGCGCATGCGGCGCGCGGACTACGACGCGCCGCCCTACACCAAGGCGGAGTGGCGGCATGTGCTGAACATCAGGAGCAGCGTGAACATCCGGGTGCTCGGGCTGACGCTCGCGGAGAGCGGCGGCGACGGCGTGTACCTTGGGGCCCTGAAAGGCCGGGGCACAAACCGCGACATCCTGATCCAGGACGTGCTCTGCGACCGCAACTACCGTCAAGGCATCAGCGTGATCACCGCCGAGAACCTGCTGATCGAAAACACCGTCATGCGCGACACGGCCGGCACGCCGCCCGCGGCAGGTATCGACTTCGAGCCGAACCACGCGCATGAGCGCCTTAAGAACTGCGTGCTGCGAAACTGCGTGAGCGAGAACAACGAAGGCGGCGGCTTCCACTTCTACCTGCCGAACCTGACGCGCGACTCCGAGCCCGTTTCGATCCGCCTCGAGAAGTGCCGCTCGGTCAAGGATAAGTCCGGTGTCACGCTGACCACCGGCAACAGCGACGAGGGTGCGGTGCGCGGCGCGGTAGCCTTTGTGGACTGCCGGTTCGAGGACGCCCAGCGCTCCGGCGCGACCGTCTCGCGTAAGCCCGCCTCGGGCCTGGCACTGTCGTTTGAGCGCTGCGTCCTCGCCCGTTGCGCGGCCACGAACATGACGCCGGATATCCTGCTGCTGAACCGCATGGAGGACGAGTGGCCAGTCGGCGGGATCCGGCTCGACAGCGTGGCCGTCATGCAGCCGGTGCCACGGCCGTGGATCGCCTGGCAGAACAATACGACGGTCGCCGAGCCGGTGGCGGGGCTGACAGGCGCCGTCACCGTTACGTGCGGAGAGGGCCGGCAGACCGTCGAGCTGACGCCGGAATGGGCCGCCAGGACGTTTCCGCCGCGCTTCACGGTGCGCGTGCCGCGCGTGGCGGGAGACCTCGCGAAGGCCCAGGTCACCGACCGTCTCACAGGCGCGCGCGCTCTCTCCCCGCTGCGCGTGCGGCGCGCCTGCACGTACGTGCTGTACGCGACGAAAGGTCTTGAGGTCGCGTTGTCGGGCATGCAGACGCAGGTGGGCCGGTATGAGGCGGGTGACCGCCCGCTCGTTGTTCGCGCCCCTTCCGGCATCGTCGCCAAGAGGGTGCCGATGCCCGGTTTTAAGAGTCCGGCCGAGATCCGTTTCGTGGCTGCGGAGAGCGGCTTTTATACGCTTGAGGTGGAGGTCGGCGCGAACGCCTTCCTGCTACAGGAAGCCAACGTGCCGGTGGCGGTCGACGCGACGCGCAAGGCGGCGAACTTCATCCGCAGCGCGGGCTCGCTCTTTGTGCCCGTACCGCAAGGGACAGGCGTGTTCGCGTTCGGCGCGGTCGGCGAGGGCGTCGCCGAGGCCGTGAAGGTCGAAGCGCTCGACCCGTCGGGCGCCGTCGTCTGGTCAAAGGAGTCCGTCACGCAGATGGAACGCTTCACGGCCACTGCGGGGCAGGGCGCTGCGGGCGGCGTGTGGGAAATCCGTCTCAGCAAGCCCAGCCAGGGCGGCTTCGAGGATTTTCACGTCGAGGCGCTAGGCGTGCCGGGCTACCTGTTTCTGAACAAAGACCGCTTTTGGCAGTAGGTCACAAAGGAGCACGCTATGACGCGGACACTTGCCTTCGCCCTCCTCCTCGCGGCGGCCGCGCGCGCCGTAGAGCAGCCGCTTGCGGCCTTCGACTTTGAGGCCGACCTCGCCAACTCGGGCACGCTCGGCGGCGTGGCCCGCCTGCACGCGTACGCCCCGGACGAAGGGCCGCTTTTCGGCTTCGGCCCGTTCGGCCGCTGCCTCGACCTCACCGCCGCTTCACGTCACGGCGGCAGTACGCCGCAGGACCCGCCCGCGGGCGGCGCGGCGCTTTTCAGCGACCCCGCGCTCGACGCGCTCGACGCCTTCACGCTGGTGCTGTGGGCGCGCCAGAACCCGGCCACCCCCGCCAGCGCCCCCGCCCGCCTGCTCCACAAGCCCGGCGCCTGGGATCTCATGCCGCACCCGGGAGGTCTCACCCTGATGCTGGGGCCCGACCCCGGCAAGGTCGCCTATACGCTCGTCGGTAGCGCGCGCTTCAAGCTGACCGCCGAGTGGCGCTGTTTCGCCGTGTCGGTCACGCCCCGCACCGTCACCGCTTACACCGGCAGCCGCACCGCCCCGTTCGCGCTCGCGGCCGAGGCGGTCCGCACCGAGACGACCGTCGCGAAACCCGGCGACCTCATCCTCGGCAACTTCAGCGGCATCCGGCCCTTCAACGGCTGGCTCGACCGTGTCCGCGTCTTTCATGGCGCGCTGGGAGAGAAGGACCTGCGCGCGCTCTTCGACGCCGACCTCGCCTCCGCCAAGGAGACCGCGCTGCCGACGGTGGCGGAGCTGGCGGATCGCCCGCCCCAGGCTCACGCGCCTCAAGTTTCAAGTCGCAAGTTTCGGCTCCCGCCCTCCGCGATTCCCTTTTCCACGCGCTGGCAGCGCACCAACGCCTTGGAGGTGGCGACCTCCTATCACGCCACACACCTGCTCTGGGTTTACGGCTCGGAGACCGGCTACATGCGCCGCGCGCAGGCGGCCGGGCTTCGCTACCAGGCCACGCTCAACGGCCTTCAGGGGCAGGCCCAGTCCACCACCAACCGCGCGAACGCGGGCGACCCTTCCGGCCGCCACGAGGATCTTGACGGCAACAAGATCACGCCGCACTGGATGGTGACCTTCGGCCCCCGTACCTTCACCGGCTGCTGCAACCACCCCGCCTTCCGCAAGCTGTTCTTCGACGACGCCAAGCGGCTCGTCGACGCCGACGTGGATTCGCTCCATGTCGACGACTGGGAGATGAACGCGAGCTGGGTGCGCCACGCCGGCGTCTGTTTCTGCGACGCCTGCCGCGCCGGCTTCCGCGAGTGGCTCGCCGGACACCGCACGCCCGCTGAAATCAAGTCCCTTGGCATCGACGACATCGCGGCCTTCGACTACCGCGCCCATCTCAAGTCTCATGGCGTGCCGGACGCGGCCGCCTATCGCAAGCAGTTCCGCGACCTGCCGCTCACGCCCGCCTTCATCGACTTCCAGATCGAGAGCATGCGCGCCTTCTACCGAGACTTCCGCGCGCGCCTCGACGCGTGGTCGCCGGACCGTTACATCCCGGTATCGGTCAACGGGCTGCTCGCGCCGCTGCGCCCGGACCGCGTGCTGTACGACGTCGATGTCATCGACTTCCTGCACGGCGAGTCCTCGCAGAACCCCGACTTCCAGACCGCGCTCGAATTCCTCTCCGGAGCCCAGGCCGCCGCTGCCGCCGGGCTGACACAGGTGATCTCGCCGATCCCGCGCAGCACCGCGCGCACGCGCGCCGCCATCGCAACCACCTACGCGCTCGGCCAGCCGCACCTCGTGCCTTGGGACCTCTACATGGGCAGCGACGCCACCGGTATCCAGCCGCGCTACTTCGGCACGCGCGAGCAATATGGCGACCTCTACGACTTCATCCACGCCCATCGTGAACTGCTGGACGCCCTCCGTCCCGTCGCGGAGATCGGGCTGCTGGTCAATGCCGACGAGCCTGGTGCGGCAGCGGAGCACTGCCTCAAGCTGGCCGCGCGGCAACTGCCTTTCCGCCTCGTGCTCGGGGCGAGCCGTCAGGCCCGCCTGCCGGTCACGCCGGAGACGCTGAACGGTCTGCGCCTGCTGCTTGAGCTGAGCCCCATAGACTCCTTCTGTCCCGACGACCGCGCCGTGCTCGACGCCGCGCGCGCCTCCGGCCTCTTGCGCCTCGTACCCGCCTCCGCCGATCTCGTCGCGCTGGGCCGCACGCTGGGCCTCGGGCTCTTGCGCGTCGAAGGGCCGGAGAACCTGTACGCCTTTATCCGCGCCGACCCGGTGCGCGGCACACGCGCCATTCACCTCGTGAACTGGAACCTCGGCGGCGACGCCACCGAGCGCGCCGAGACCTATCGGCACGTGAGCCTCGCGCTGCTCCAGCCCGAGCGCTGGGGCACCATCACGCGCGCCGTCTGGCACGCGCCCGGCGAAGCCTCCGTTGAACTCGCTCCCGAGCGGCACGCGGAATGCGTCCGCCTCACCGTCCCCCACCTCTCGACGTGGGGTATCCTTGAGATCACGCGATGAGGCCACGAAAGCGCCGTCAGTACAGCCAGCGCAGATTGACGCCGCCCCAGACGATCTCGTCCGGAGAAACGCCCGAGCGGTCCAGTCCCCAGGCTCCGCCGACCAGTCCCGTATACGCCAGCGTGGCGCCGACCGACAGGGCGTCCGTGACCGCGTAGGAGACGCGGACCGAGGCCTGATAGTCGGCGAACCCCTCGCCGGGCGAACGGTACCGGACCGCGCAGTAGTGGTCGGTGCCTCCGCCCAGCAGGGCTGTCCCGCTCGCCGTCACGCGTTCGGCCAGCCGGAAGGTCTTGTCCAGCGCGACGCGGGCGTACAGGTCCTTGAGCGGGTTATCCACCATGAATCCTCCGCCGACGCCGCGGTAGTCGTAATAGACGCTGAAGGAGGGTGTCGCGATGCGGTTCTTGTAGGCCACCGTCGTATACAGTTCGTACGTGCTCTTGCTGTTCCGCGGATAACCGTCCCCCGGGAAGGTATAGAAGATGTTGCCCACGGTGACCTCGACCGGACCGAAGGCCTTCGTGTACGACGGGGTGAACAGCAGGACATTGATGCCGCCTCCCGTCCGGGTCTCTTTGGAGTCACCCGACCGCTGCGACAGATCCCAATTGGACCACACCCTCAGCGAAAACGAACCGGCCTCCTGCGCATCGTAGGTGCCGACGACGCTCGGCTGCGCCACCGCGTGCTTGTCGAGGGCCTTGCCACGCCACACGTACGCCGAATAGAGGTCCGTACGCACATCGAACGAGAGCGGAGATTTCTCCTCAGCCGCCCATGCCCCCGCCGCCGTCAGCGAACTGAGCAGGACACACGCGCCACAGAAAATCGCCCTGCTCGCCAGAGTTGTGATCACGACCCTGTTGTCATTTGATACTGATCTTCTCAAATCTTCCATCCGTCCCTGTAAGTGGTTTGCATGTGGCGGTCAAGATCCGGCAGATTGGTGCAGCGCATCGCGGCACCATCCCACTCGACCCGGCGCTTAAGCCCCGCGTGCATCGCGATGTTGCCCAGCAGGGCGATCTCCGCCAGAGGCGCCGCGTAGTCGAAGTTCGAGCAGGCCGGCGCGCCGCCGCGGCAGGCCCGGAAAAAGTCCTCCTGGTGTGTGCCCTTGACACGCGGCAGGATCTTGTCAGGGGCCGGATAGGCGCGGTGCGCCTCCTCCGGCACGATACGGCACCCGTCCCCGAACTCGCCGATGGTCATGATGCCCTTGTCCCCCACGAACAGCGAACCGTTCGTGCCGAAATCCCTGCCGTACTTTTTCTCCAGTTCCAGCACCAGCGGCGGCACGTTCTGCCACTCGCGCTTGTTGACATTCCGCCACCGCTTCTGCACCGTGGCCTCGTTGTACTGCTGGTCAGCCGCCAGCCCGTCATACCAGTAGACCTTGACGGGCGCCAGCCCCTCGCGGGCCGGGAAGTCCCAGCGCAGGCGGGTGCGGATGGGCCAGACCCCGCCGCCGCCGCCGTGCATGTCCTCCGCCTCGACCGCCTCCGGCGACTTGAGCTTGAGCGCCCAGTAGGCGGGATCCATGATGTGGCAGCCCATGTTGCCGATCGAGCCGTTGCCGAAATCGGTCCAGAGGTGCCAGTTGTGCGGGTGCAGGTCCGCGTGGAACTTGCGGAACGGCGCGGGGCCGATCCACGCATCCCAGTCGAACCCGTCCGGCAGCGGCAGCTCCGGCGAACTGTTCGCTGAGAGCAGCCCGTTACAGCGCTGCGTCCAGCAATGAACCTCGCGCACCTGGCCGATCGCGCCGGCCCAGAGGTACTCGCACAGGCGGCGGCAGCCCTCGTTCGAGTGCCCGTGGTTGCCCATCTGCGTGACGACGCCGTGCCTCTTCGCTTCGTCCCGCAACTGCCGCGCTTCGGCGATCGTGTGCGTCAGCGGCTTCTCGACGTAGACGTGGAGACCCCGCCGCATGGCCAGCAGCGCTGGCGACGCATGCTGGTGGTTAGGCGTGGCGATCACCACAGCATCCAGCTCCTTGCCCATCACATCGAACAGCTTGCGGTAATCGGCGAAGGTTCTCACCGACCCGGCGTCCGCCGACGGGAGCGTCTTGCGGTACTGCTCCAATGCCGCCTGGATGCGCATGGGGTCGGGATCCACGACCGCCACGACCTGTTCCTTGCAGCACTCGGGCAGCAGTTGCCTAGCGCCGCGGTCGCCGCAGCCGATCACCGCCACGCGCAGCGGCTTCTTCGCGGGCGCCGCGACCTGCCCGCGCGCGCCCACAACCGAGAGCCCGCCGACGCCGGCCGCCGCCGCTTTTATGAATTCCCGTCTGTTCACAATCTGTATCCCTTTCACAACTTGAACACTAATTGAAGACCCAACAACCTGCAGGTGATATTGATAATAGCCGCAGAGAACGCAGAGAACACCAAGAGCCATCCGGGAAGCACCCATTCTCAGCATTTTCTCTCTGCGTTCCCTTGCGTTCTTTGCGGCTCTTTTTCAACTGCTTTTTTGTTGAACGTTTGCCATCACCTCAGATTTTCCATCCATCCCGGTACGGCTTCTCCAGATAGCGGTTGACGTCCGGCAGATTGGTACACCGCATCCCCGCTGCGTCCCAGTCGATGCGCTTCCCGACGCCCGCGCGTTCCGCGAGGTTTCCGAGCAGCACCAGTTCCGCCAGCGGTCCCGCGTGGTCGAAGTTCGAGCAGGCCGGCGCGCCGCCGCGGCACGCCCGGAAGAAATCCTCCTGGTGTGTGCCTTTGACGCGCGGCAGGGTGCGGGGCGGCTTCGGAAAGGCGCGGTGCGCCTCCTCGGGCACCATGCGGAACCCGTCGCCGTGGCGGCCCATGGTGAAGACGCCCTTGTCGCCGATGAACAGCGAGCCCTCCCCGCCGAACTCCCGGCCGAATTTCTTCTCCAGCTCGGCGCGGATCGGCGGCGCGTAGGCCGTTTCGCGCGACATGCGCCGGTGGCCGCCGCCGCCCACGGTCTTGTCGTTGTAAGCCGCGCCGGGCGCGATGCCGTCGTACCAGTACAGCGTGAGCGGAGGGAACTCCCCGCGGGCCGGAAACGCCCAGCGGATACGGTTGCGGATCGGCCAGCTCTCGTCGCTGCCGCCGTACACCTCCTCCAGCTCGACCGACACCGGGCTCGCCAGCTTCAACGCGAAGTAGGCGTGGTTGATGATATGGCAGCCCATGTTGCCGATCGTGGCGTTGCCGAAATCGCGCCAGGCGTTCCAGAAGAAATTCAGCAGGCCGCTGTGGAACTCGCGCTGCGGCGCACCGCCGAGCCAGAGATCCCAATCAAGCTCTTTCGGAACCGGTAGCGCGGGAGGGCGCGGCGTATTGGGCGGCAGCCCGTCCACCCGGTCGCTCCAGCAGTGGACCTCCCGCACCGGGCCGATGGCGCCGGCCTGCAGGTATTCGCACAAAAGCCTGGGGCCCTCGGACGACTGACCCCAGTTGCCCATCTGCGTGGCCACGCCACAGCGCCGCGCCTCTTCTGTGAGCAGCCGCACCTCGGCGACGGTGTGCGCCAGCGGCTTCTCCAGGTACACGTGGATGCCCTTGCGCATGGCCATCAGCGCGGGTAGCGCGTGGTGGTGCGTGGGGGTGGCGATGATCACCGCGTCCAGATCGCGCCCCATCTCGTCGAACAGCTTGCGGTAATCGGCGAAGGTCCGGATCGCTGCGGCGTCCGTCTCCGGCGACACCTCCTTGACGCGCCTCATCGCCTGAGCAATCTGGCGGCTGTCCGGATCCACCAGCGCCACCAGACGCTCGCCGCCGGTCACGGGCCGGTGCGTGTGATTGCCATCCAGCGTGTCGACGCTCGTCCCGTGACCCAGGATCGCCGGAATATGCGCATGGATACCATACCCTCCGCAGCCGATCAGCGCCACGCGCAGCGGCTTGACCGCCGCCGCGTCCTGTGCGCGCACCCCCAACACCGTCAACCCCCCGACCCCGGCCGCAGCCGTCTTGATAAAGTCACGCCTCTTCATGCTCTCCCCTCAGACATCGAGCGGCAGGCCGCAAGCCTGCAAGTGGCTCTTATGCACGATATAGTCGTGCTCATACGTGTACGGGTTAACCCGTTCCCCGTTCACCACAGCGGCGAACTCGCGCCACTGGTCCTCGTAGCGGTCTTTCAGCGGCGGCATCTCGACCGTCTGCACACCCTTCTTGTAACCTCCGCGCTCCTCCTCCAAGGCCAGCCGCAGGACGCCTCCCGACATGTTGCCTTTCGCTTCGATCGGCTCGATGGTGATCGTGCCCTTGTCGCCCATCACTTTGAGGCGACGGTGCGGGAACCCCTGCGCCTCGGTGATGGAGGTCCGAACAGTCGCCAGCCGGCCGCCGTCAAACTCGAACACCGCCAGGCCGTTGTCCAGCACGCCGTCGCCGCGAGTGCAGCGCAAGTACGGCGTCACGCGCTCGGGCGCGCCCATCAGCGACACCGTGAGGTCGATCAGGTGACAGGCCAGGATGTACTGGATGCCGCCCTTGTAGCTCTTGATCAGCCTCCTATAGTCGGCCCCGTCATACCGCCCCATCGAGGCGTCGAGGTCGACCACCCGGCCGATCAGCCCCTCTTTCACGGCCTTGAGGCAGAACTGCACGGCCGGGTTGTTGCGGTACATATAGCCGACCTGCACGGTCAGCGCAGCGGCCTTCGCCTCGTCCAGCAGGCGTTTGAGCGCGGGCAGCGACTCGCCGCACGGCTTATCGAGATGGATGTGCTTTCCCGCGCGGATGCAGCGCAAGGCGGGGGGGATGCAGACGCGTTCTTCGGTTTCGACCGCCACGGCCTGCAGACCGGGCACCGCGAGCAGCTCGGCCTCCGACATGACCCGCAAACCTTTGAACGTGTCGCTCTTCTGCGCCTTCTCCCTCAGCGTCGGATCGTCCTCCACAAAGCCGACCACCTCGAAAAGGTCTGGCAGCTTGCGCAGCGTGCTCATTTTGTAGGCATGCTGGTTGCCGGTGCCGATCTGCCCGATCTTGATGGGCCGCCGCTTGGCAGTCGTGCCGTCCTGGCCGAAGGCCGCGCCGTCGGGCAGGCCAATCCCGGCCGCGGCAAGCCCGGAAGCCGCAACGAAATCGCGTCGCGACAGGACAGGTTGCATGCCGGCCCTCTGTTTCTCAAGTGTCTTATCCAAGGCCATCTCCTACCGCACACGGATCAGGGTCCCACTGGGCGGACCGAACCACTGGCCGACCACGGCCGGATCGACGTCCCCGCCGGGATCCTCGACCCGGACGCCGTAGACCGCGCCCAGCTCCCCGGTCCCGCCCGCGAAATCGGAGAGCCGGATCAGGGTTCCGCGCAGTTGCCCGTTATAAAATTGTCCCGCCGAGTTAATGGTCCAGTGGCCGGCCGTACCCATCGTGTCGTTTTCCACGCAGACCGAGTAGGTCGAGATGGGCGTGCGGTTCGCGTCCAGCGGCCTCACCCGCACGAAATCGTCTCCCATATACTCGATAAAGATAAAGCCGTCGCCGAGCCGCCGGACGGGCCGGTCAAACAGGTAGTCGGACACGTATATGCCGGCCGCGCCGTCGACGCCGAGCCCGGCAAGCGCGTTCGTGTAGCCCTCGGGATAGGGCGCGCCGGGGTTGGGGTCCGGGTTGGTGCCGTTGATCGGGAAGAACACTTGGGAGTTCATGTGTCGGTAGACGAACACGTCGCGCGCCCCCGCGACGCTCCAGGAGGCCGACTCGGCGCTCCGCACGCTCGCCACCGCGGCGTCGTTCGAGCACGGCGAGGTCGCGGGCGGCGGGGCGAACGTGGCCGCGGTGAGCGGCAACGAGCGGCCGGGCAGGGGCGGCGGGGCGGCCGGGCCTTTGTAGAGCCCCACCATGATCGGGTCGGCGTTGCCGTCGACGTACTTGAGCTTCAGACCCCTCACGGTGTTGGTCAGCGACTGGCCCGCCCCGTTGGTGAAACAGTTCAGCGTGAAGGCTACTCCGTACAAGTGCCGGGGATACTCGGTCGCACCGCCGGTGCTCGCCTTGTAGGTCCATGAGAGGCCGCCGAAGCCCTCCGGCTTTTCAAGCAACTGCCGGGTCTTGTCCAACACCACGGTGTACCCGGCGATCACGTTGCTGTCGACGCCCAGCGGCTCGAAGCGGAAGCTGTCGTCGCCGCCGGCCTCCAATCCGGCCTCGAACGTGAAGAAGCCGCCGTCGAAGCCGTTGGTGACGGGGGTGTCGAAATACCACAGGCTGTTCTCCGCGTTGACCAGACCGCTGGCGTCCAGCCCGAGCGCGGCGGCCCCGGCGTCGGCCGGTGTCGCGCCGTTGTAGGGCCACCAATAGGCGGTCGTCACGGGCACCACGCTCGCGGGGCCTTCGAGATCCGTATAACGTCCCGATTCCAGAGTGATGCTGGCGAGGGACCAGTCGTGCCGGATGGTACCGGAGAGGCGGTCGGCCGACGGGGTCGGCGTCGGCATCGGCGCGCCCTCGTAATCGTAGATCGGCCGCGCGACCGGCCGCGCCGTGTACGAGCCGACCACCAGCGGATCGATCAGCCACGTCGGCTGCCACTTGATCCCGACCGAGTAGATCCGGATGCCGTGCACCTCCGTCAGGCCGCCCGTGCCGCCGGCGAAGGCGGACAGCGGCATGAAGACCCCGCCCAGAAACCCCTGTTTGTCGAAGGCGTCGGTCGTGCCGCGCCACCTGACCCTTCTTTCGGCCATCAGAGCGGGTGCCTTCCACTGATACCGGTTCGGCAGCATCGCGACGGCATAGGTCGAGATGGGGCGCCGGTCGGCGTCGAGGGGATAGACGAAAGCCTGATCCCAGATGAAGTCGGTCGTATCCTCGATGACGAAGAACCCGTCGGCGGCGTTGGTCACCGGCGCCGCGAACATGAAGTCCCAATGCACCAGACTGTTCACGCCATTGATGTCCAGTCCGAGCAGCGCGTTCGCCAGCGTGGGCTGAACGCCGTTGGTCGGCCACACGACGTTGCCGGAGGGCACCGTGTCGAACTGATACACGCTGGCCGGGGCCGCGATGCTGGCCGCCCCGTCGAAACCGGTCAGGGCGAAGTCGTTGGTCATCGGATTCATGAGCGGCTTGTCGAAGGTGGCGTTACGCATCCGCAGGGCACGGCCCGCGCGGTAGACCACCGATTCGCCCGGCCCCCGGTAGATGCCGGCCACGACCAGGTCGAACGTCGGGGTCGCGTCATAGAACTCCAGCCCCCGGACGTTGTCCAGCACGCCGCTACCGCCGGTGAAATCCGCCAGCGTAAAGGCCGCCCCGCCGATCATATCCTCACCGGCCGGCGTGGCGGCTCCCGTGCTGTTCTTCACGGCTAGGCGCAGGCCGTGCGGCCGTAACAGGTCGCCGCCCCCGAAGTCCGCGTCCACCAGATGGAGCTGCCACGTGCCGATACGCTGGCCGTCGCCGTCGAGCGGGTACACGTAGACGTCGTCGCTGGAGCCCCACTCGGTCGCGAAGAAGCCCCCGTCGGTCGCGGTCGTGACCGTGCCGGCGAACAGGACTTTGGCGCTCGTGAAGTTGAAGAGGCCGTCGAGCGTCAGACCGGTTATGGACTGCGCGCGGGAGGGGATCGCCGTGTCGCGGAACGGCACATAAACCGTGGGGGATCCTGTGACGGTGGCGTTCGTCGGGCCCTCCACGTCGGCGTAGAGCACACCGCCGATCTCGATCCCGGTCAGCGTCGCGTCCTCGACGATGATCCTGAGGCGCGTGTCGTTGTTGAACGTCTCCGCCAGGTTCGCAGTCGGCACCAGCGCGGGGGAGAAGGTGGCCCCGCCGATGGGCCTGACGGCGCCGATGAGGCTCCCGGCACAACCCGCAAACGCTGCCAGCACAACCGACCGCCCTGTTGCTCTTGCCTTCATTGTCAACCTCCTGCGCACATTCTCCACGGGTATCGTCGTCGTCATCGCCGTCTCCTGTGTTGCGTTCGGACCGTTCTTCACTCCCGTATCCTCCTCTGCCGCTTCATTCAGCGTAACACATTTAAAATCGTTGGGCGAATTATCGCTGAATGCTGGCAGACCGCCTATTGGCTAGGTGGCCAATGCCCAATGCGGGCGGATCCCGCTTATTAACCGCAAAGAACACAAAGAGCGCAAAGATAAATATCGTCTTGAACAACAATGGCATCGTTCACGCTTTTATCGCCGCACTCAGCGCGTACTTTCTGATCTCAAACTTGTAACTTCCGAAATTGATCAGCATCCCGTCTTCAACCCTTGCCGACTTGAGATTACCCAGAACCTGCGCAATGTGTTCCGGCGCCAACGTGCGACAAGCCTTCAGCTCGACAATCAGACGCTCGCCCACAAACAGATCCGCAAAATATTCACCGATAACCGTGCCGTCCTCGTCATACACGGTGAGCGGTTGTTGCTGCGTGACCACCACGCCAGCCTTGCGCAAACGATGCGCCAAGGCATT
This sequence comes from Verrucomicrobiota bacterium, assembly GCA_022704145.1. GTDB lineage: Bacteria > Verrucomicrobiota > Kiritimatiellia > RFP12 > UBA1067 > JAKJGY01. Next base: position 20,592 of record JAKJGY010000003.1, on the reverse strand, counting down.
CTCGTATACTTTTTCGAGATGTCCCTGACCATGATAAACATGAATCGCGAAGGCTGTTTCTCGCACGATGTCGCACAACTCTTTCATGGTCTTCATTCCCACAACTCCTCTTTTTCTTTGCGCTCTCTGCGCTCTTTGCGGCTATTATTCCTACTCCATTATCGCTTGACCCTGATCTCTGGCCGATTGCCCAAGGCCTAAATCTTCAGGATGCCCTTCTCGAACCCCCGCGTCACCGCCTCGGTGCGGGCCGAGGCGCCCAGCTTGCGCAGGATGGCCGAGACGTGCGCGCGCGCGGTGCGCCGCGAGACGCCCAGCAGCTTGCCGATCTCCCCGTTCGAGAAGCCCTGGCGCAGGAGGTTGAGGACCTCCTGCTCGCGCGGCGAGAGCGCCTCTCCGCCCTCGTCCCCGTCCGGGCGGAACAGCCCCCCCTGCTCGATGACGCCCGGCTTCTCGAACGCACTGCGGATCGCCGCGAACAGCACATCCGGATCCACGCTCTTGGTCACGTAGCCCGCCGCCCCGGCCGCCAGCGACTGGCGGAGGTCCTCCTTCGCCTCGGAGGAGGTCAGCATCAGCACGCGCGCCTGCGGCTCCTCGGACTTGAGCTGACGGAGCACTTCGATGCCGTCGATATCCGGCAGGCTGATGTCCAGCAGCAGAACGTCGGGCCGGTGCTCGCGCCAGCCGGCGAGCGCCGCGCGCGCGTCGCTCGCCTGGGCAATGACCGAAAACTCGGGCTCGCCCGAAAGCAGGTTCGCCAGCCCTGCCCGCATCACCGGGTGGTCGTCCACCAGCATCAACCGGATCGTGCGGCCCGTCCGTCCACTCATTGCTCACCCTCCTTACAAACCAACATCAGCGATAGATGACTGCCTGGAATATTAGAATACTGGAGTGATGGGGAATATTCTCGGCCCCTTCGGCTTCTACCCCACCATTCCACCATACCATCATTCCACTTGGGTTGCGGGCTTGGCCCGCGTTGGGCATCCGTCACCCCGCCTCGCCCATGTCGGCGTCGTAGTCCCGCAACAAGACCGTCACGCGCACGGCCGTGCCGCCGCACGGCCGTCTCTCGATCGTGAGACGGCCTCCGAGCCGCTCCGCGCGCTCGCGCATCACGTCGAGGCCGAAGTGCCCGGCCCGGGCGCCGCTGTGCCCGTCCGCCTCACAGAACCCGCAGCCGTCATCGCAGGCCTCCACTTCGACCCGCTCGCCCTCACGCCGCACCGACACCTGGATCTGGCTGCAGGCGGCATGCTTCTGCGCGTTCAGCAGCGCCTCCTGAATGATCAGCAGCAGATTTCCGCCTACGAACTCCGAGACGTCCCCGAATTCGCCCTCGATCCGGCAGGACACCGTCGCCGCCCCGGAACCGCGCGCTCGATCGACGATCGCCTCCAGCGCGGGCCTGAAGCGCTGGCCATGTACCTGAAGGCTTCTGAGCGTCCACACCGAATTGCGCAGCTCGTCGGAAGCATGGCTCACCATGCGCCTCGCCACGTCGAGCTGGGGCTGCGCCGCCGCGCCGCCCTTCTGGCACGCCGCGAGCTGGAAGCCGATCCCGCCGAGCGTCTGGAGCAGCGTGTCGTGCAGGTTCGCGGCCAGCCGGTTGCGCTCGCGCAGCGTGGCCGCGAACTCCAGGGCCGCCTCGCGCCTGCCGTGCATCTCCTGCGACAGCCGGCGCGTGGTCTCCCGCACCCGCCGGTGTAGGAGCCAGACCCACACCGCGCCCGCCAAAATGACGAACGACAGCACCGCCAGCGCCACCAACAGCCTCGGGGCCGTCCACCACGAGGACTGCCGCAGAACCACAACGTCGCCCGCCGACCGGAGCAACAGTTCCACCTGGGGCCTCGTGACCGCGGACGGGACGTTCGGATGCCAGATGTCCAGCATCACGACCCCCGTGAGGGACAGTTCGCTGCCCGCGCGCAGCGCGTGCAGGTTCGCACCCCGCACGCCGCGCAGCGTGGCCTTGAAGCTGACGTCGGCTTTCTTCAGCTTCAGCACCCGGGTGCCGTTGTCCATCCGCAGATCCTCCGTCAGCGTCGCCGCGCACGTCACCAGCGACCCGTCGAAGTCGCCCGGCTCGGCCATCACGCCGTTGTACAGCGCGAACTCGATGGCTTCAACGATCTGTTCGGCTGACACGCGAAGCGGCACGGGCGGCTCCTCCCGGCCGAGCCGGCGCACCGCGGCCTCGCAAAGCCCGCTGACGGCGCGGCTCCGGTCCACGAAACCGGATACCCCCACGCGGTCGCCGGGCTCGAGGTCGATCGGCTGGCGCGTCTGAACCCGCAGGCCGGTCTCGCCATCATGCACGAAGAACACGCAACCCAGCTCTGGGGCGACGCCCTGCAGGCTGCGGTAGGGCCACACCGCGTCGTCCAAAAAGGCGATCTGTACGCGTTCCGCATAGGTGACCACGCCCTCCACGTGCAGGCGGAACTTGCCGTCGAGATCGCTGCGGTAGCCGCCCACCTCGCCCAGCGGCACGAGGGGCGCCTCAAACGGAGCGTTTCCTGGCTGCCGTTCCACCGTCAGGTCACTCAGCGCGTTGACGAAGACCGTGGGCATCAGCATTTCGCCGCGCGTGTTGAACGCGGCCAGCGCCACGCCCTGCAGCCGCACCTCGGCCTCGACCAACCCCTCGCAGAGATCCCGCGCCTCCAGCGGAAGCCGCGCCGTGAAACGACCCGGATTGCCATCCAGCACGAGCATCACACCGAGCGGCGGGCGTAGCCAGTAACCCTGCACGACCCCGCGCACCTCAACCCGGCGACAGTCGTCCAGGCCCCGGAAAAATCGCCCGGGATCGAACGGCTTAGCAGCGGGTAGCGGCGCCTGGCCGAGCCGGTTGACCGCATACGGCAGGATCACCGGCGCGGAGCCACCCTGCCGGGTCACCCCCATGATCTCCACCTCAGTTCCCGGACAGAGGCTTGCGAACACGTCGTCATCGCCCGTCCACACCCCCTCATCGCGCGCGAGCCGGGGGTAGACGAAGATCCCCGAATCCCCGTCCTGCATGATGAACAGCCGGCAAAGGCGCGCCGTAACCACGCCCCGCAGCCGCACGGCACGGCCCTGCCGGATCTCCTCGCCAGTCAGCGCCTTGACCTCAGCGATCCGCGTGATCGCGTTGGTCGCGGCCGCGCCCCGCGCGACCTGCACCAGGCAGGTCAGACCGAGGAAATAGGCTAATGCGTGTTTCACCGCTCGTCACCTCCTTCGGCGGCACGGGGCTGCAGCGTCAGGCGCGGTCAAACGTCCCGCGCTTCAGGTAGGGCTTCAGTGCTACGAAGCGGCTTTCGATCTCGTCGATGTCCTCCTGCGTCAGCTTCTGCTCGGAGAGAATGGGCTTCGCCGGTATGCTGCTGTTCGGGCCGTAGTTGCGCGAAAGCATATTCTTGAAAACCCCGCGTTTCTTCCACACGTACAGGTGATAGCCGCGCAACTGGTTGCCGCCGATCGTCTCGCGCAGGTTCAGCATCAGGAGCAGCTTGCCGAAGGCGTCGTTCAACGCCGCGGGATCATCCCCGCTCTGCATCCGCTCCCAGATGAACGCCAGGAGGTCCGCGTAGACCGCGCGCTCCGTGATGAGGCCTTCCGTGCCGATCCGCGCCTGGAACAGCCAGGGGAACGCGCCCAGCGCGCTGTACACGCATTTGATCGCCGGCTTGGCGGCGACCATCTCCTTGATGCGCGGCTCCATGGGGCGCACCTCCTCCTTCACATAGCCGAAAAAGGGGAACTCCTTGCCCAGCTCGATCATCAGCTTGACGGACGCCCCCGGACCTTTGTATGCCGCGCCGCCGAAGGTCTGGATGATCACGGGGCGCCTGGCCACCCCCGCGAGCGCCCGCCAGTACTGACGCAGATCCTCTTCCGTCTTGCCGGAGTCCGGCGGGCGCGAGATGATGGCCGTTGGCTCCAGCTTTTCGGCGTGCCGCGCGAACAGCAGCATCTCCTCGGTGTCCTTCCCTTGGACACCCAGACAGAGCGCCGACTTCCTGCCGCGCATGGTTTCGGCGAGCACCTCCATGCCGCGCAACTTCTCCTCGGTCGTCAACAGCTCCACGCTGTCGTTGGACTGCGGCCAGATCATGCCCGGGCTGCCGCACCAGTCGACGAACCTCGCCTGCCGGGCCAGGACCTCATAGTCCACCTCGCCCGCCTCCGTGAAGGGCGTCGACAGGATCGGAAACGGCCCGCGCATGCGCGGGTCGCCGACCACCGGACCGGGACACAGAGGCGCGGCGTGCGGCGCGGTCACACTCTTGCACCCTTGCGAAACCGTGCCAGCCGCCAGGCCCGTCGCTCCCGCCGCCACCGTTCCGAGCATGTGCCGCCGCGTCACGTGCAGTTGATTAGCCATATTTCTCCTCACGAGTTGATCCTCCGCAGGTCACTTGTCGCCGTAATGGCCCGAGCAGGAGGCGATGATGACGTCATCGCCCCGCACATAAAACACCAGCCGGTTCTTGTCGTCGATCCTAACCGAATAGAGGCCGGACAGGTCGCCTTTCAGCCGCTCCACTTTCCCGATCGCCTGGTAGCCGTTGCGCCGGACGGAAGCCAGCAGGCTGTTGATCTTCTTCAGCGTCTTGCGGTCCAGAAGCTGCCAGGCAACGTACTGATGCCAAGCGACATCGTCAAAGTGGATGCCCATGTCACACCTCGATCAATTCGTGCTCAGAATACTGGCCATCCAAGATACGCTTCTTAGCGTCCAAGAGATGTCGCTTGTACGCCTCTCCCGTCAGGCCGAACGTCGGCGGCGGCGTATAAGCGGGAACCTCGACCTTGAACGGAATGGCCTTGGTCGCGGCCACGCGGGTCAGGTAGATCGCGACACCGTTAGCCAAGCTCAAACCCATGCCTTCGAACGCGGCGGTCGCCGCAGCTTTCAAGCCGTCATCGACGCGAATCGTGATGGTCGTCGTTGCCATAGTCGCACTTCCTTCTTAATTTGTGTTCAAAGTATCGCATTCTGTGTTCGGATTGTCAATAATCGCAGGCCTCAGCTCCGCCACCCCTCGCGCGCCGCCTGCGTCACGAACCGGTCCAACTCCGGCAGGTTCGTGCAGCGCGCCGCCGCGCCGTCCCACGCGATGCGCTTGCCCGCGCCCGCGAGCATCGCGAGGCCGCCGAGCAGCACGATCTCCGCCAGCGGCTCCGAGTAGTCGAAGTTCGCGCAGGCCGGCGCGCCGCCGCGGCAGGCGCGGAAAAAGTCGTCCTGGTGCGTGCCCTTGACGCGCGGCAGGGTCTTATCCGGAGCGGGAAAGGCGCGGTGCGCCTCTTCCGGCACCAGGCGGCACCCGTCGCCGAACGGCCCGATCGTCATGACGCCTTTGTCGCCGATCAGGATCGAGCCGTCGGCGCCGAAGTTCCGGTCGTACTTCCTTTCCAACTCGGCCACGAGCGGCGGGCGGTTCTGCGCCTCACGCGCCACGCAGTCGATATGGCCCACGGTCTTCTTATCGTACGGCCGGCCCTTGGCAAGCCCGTCGTACCAGGTGAGCGTCACAGGGTCGAGACCCTCGCGCGCCGGGAAGTCGTAGCGGATACGCGTACTGACCGGCCAGCGCTCGCCGTCGCCGCCGGCGACCTCCTCCAATACGACCGAATCGGGGCTGCCGAGCTTCAGCGCCCATTTGACGGGATCGATGATGTGGTTGCCCATGTTGCCGATGGAGCCGTTCCCGAAGTCGGTCCAGCGGTGCCACGAATGCGGGTGAAGGCCCTCGTGGTGCTCGCGGTACGGCGCGGGGCCGAGCCACTGCTCCCAGTCGAGCCCCTGCGGCACGGGAAGTGTCGGGGGGCGAGATCCGGACGGCAGGCCGTTGGCCCGGTCGCTCCAACAGACGACCTCGCGCACCTGGCCGATCGCGCCGGACCAGACGTACTCGCACAGGCGGCGGGCGCCCTCGGCCGAGTGGCCGTGCTGCCCGACCTGCGTGACGACGCCGTGACGCCGCGCCTCCTCCAGCATCTGGCGCGCCTCGCCGATCGTGTGCGCCATCGGCTTCTCGACGTAGACGTGGAGGCCGCGGCGGATCGCCAGCAGCGACGGCAGCGCATGCTGATGGTTGGGCGTGGCGATCACCACCGCGTCCAACTCCTTGCCCATCACATCGAGCAGCTTGCGGTAGTCGGAGAACGTCTTGACCTCCGCAGCCGCGCCCGGAGAGACCTTCTGGCTGACGACACCCAGCGCCTTCGTAAGCTGGCGGCTGTCCGCGTCAGCGAGGGCCACCACCCTTTCCTTGCAGGCCTCCGGCAGCAGCACCGGCAGCCCCCGCCCGTTGCCGCAGCCGATCAGCGCCACGCGCAGCGGCCGCTTCATTGCTGCTGACGCAAGCTGAGCGCGCGCGCTCAGGCACGCCAGCCCGCCCGCGCTGGCGGCAACGCCCGCGAGAAACCGTCTCCGTGTCGCCTTCGCCCCCATTTCACACCATCCCCCGATATTGTCAAGAGTACACATGGTGCTTATATTATGTGACGTGATGACCCATACGTCAACCTGCTATCCCGGATGCCCGAGGGCGAGGTTGCGCCGGGTCGTTGATTGACAAACGGTATAGCATGTGCCTCTGATATATTGAAATCGTCCACCGGAGCGCGAAACGACCAACAACGCCTTTGACTCGCCCTGTCGGGTCACGCATAATCCGGTTATGTTTGTGCCTCAGCAGCCCCTTTCGCAACATCTGTCGGCAGACCGGCGTGTCGCGCGCTTTCGCGCGTTCCACGCACGTCAGAACACGCGGCCGCTCTTCGGGTTTTTCAAAGGCAGCGAATACCCGCTGCCGCGTTACCCTTTTAGCCGCCGCCTGCCCGAGGGACGGGCGCTCGTTCCCGGCGACTTTGACGTGGCCGCCTTCGTGGCCGACAGCGCGCGGCTCTTCGAGGAGCATGAGGCGTGCGGCGGCGACTTCCTGTACAGCGCCAGCGCCTATTGGGGCATCCCCTGGCTCGAAGCGCTGCTGGGATGCCCGCTCTTCGCGAACCATCAGACCGGCTCGATCTACGCCGAGCCGCCGCCCGGCTTCACGCCCGACGCCCTGCCCGCCTTCGACCCCGACGGGCCTTGGCCGCGCCTGATGGCCGAGATGCTCGCCGCGCTCGCCGCGCGCAGCGCCGGCCGCTTCCCGCTCGCGACCACGCGCATGCGCGGCGTGGCCGACCTGCTCGCCGCACTCTACGGCAACGACTTCGTCTTCGCCCTGTTCGACAAGCCGGACGAGGCGCTGCGCGTCGCGCGTCACGTGACCGACCTCTTCATCGCCTGCGGCCGCTTCCAGCTCGACCATATTCCGCTCTTCCACGGCGGCGTGGGGTCCTTCTACTACCACGCCTGGATGCCGGCGGGCACGGTGTGGCATCAGGAGGACGCCGCCGCGCTGCTCTCGCCGGACCTGTACGCGCAGTTCATCGAGCCTTTCGACCGCCAGATCGTCGCGGCCTTCCCTCATGTCGTGATGCACCAGCATGCGACCGGCTTCGTGCCCACCGACCGCTACCTCGACATGGGCATGACTGTGTTGGAACTGCACATCGACACGGGCGGACCCTCGGCTGAGGAACTCTACGAACGCCACCTCGCGATCCTGCGCGAGCGGCCGCTCATCATCTGGGGCGATATCCCGCCCGCCGACCTGGACTGGCTCTTCTCGAAGCTGCCGCCGCAGGGCCTCGCAGTCATCACCGTCGTGCAATCGCCAGACCAGGCGCGCGAGCTGTGGAGGACGTATGTCGCTCACGCCTGACGCAGCTTTGCCGTGCCTTCTGAACGAGGAGGGCCGAAGCGACCAACCTCGTGCTCACTGCACAGCGAGGCGCGGGTGTCAGGACTTTTTAACCATCAAACCGTCACTCTTCAAACCTTCCACCCATGATTCTGTACCCATGATTCTGTCAGCACCCCTATCCGAACTCGGCGAACAAGCCCTCGCGGCCTGTTCCCGCATCACAACACCCCGGAGGTCAACCATGAACACGCGCCCCCTGCTCCTCTCCGCCGCCCTGTTGCTCGCCGTCGGCCACATGCCCGCCGCCGCCGCGACGGCCCAGCCCCAAGACCCCAACTTCATCGCCACGCCGGCCGACCTCAAGGCGCGCATCCCCGGCCAGCTCCGCATCACCAAGCCCGACTTCGTGGTCTTCGTGCCGGAGGTCACCGACGAGGGCGTCAACGACACCGGCAACGAGCACTTCCTCGTCTTCGACGGCCCTGACGGCTCGCTGATGGCGGTCTGGACCCAAAGCTCCGCCGAGTCACAGCCCGATCAGCACCAGGCCTTCGCCCGCAGCGACGACGGGGGCAAGACCTGGTCCAAGCCGCGTATCATCGCGGGCCCCAAGAAGCCCGGCGACGGCCACATGGCGAGCTGGGGTTACCCGCTCGTCAGCAAGACCGGCCGCATCTACATCCTCTACAGCCAGCACATCGGCAAGACCGACCAGTTCGTGCACCACACCGGCTGGCTGCACGGCATCTTCAGCGACGACAACGGCGCCTCCTGGTCCGCGCCGCAGAACGTGCCGCTGCGCCGCAGCCTGCGTGACAACCCCGACCCCGAGATGCCGCCGAACGTGCTCTGCTGGCAGAAGCCGCTGCGCCTCGGCAAGGATGGCAAGTACTTCGCGGGCGTCACGCGCTGGACCAGCTTCGCCGTCACACCGAACCCCACCAAGTCGTGGATGTCCGCCGACGCGCGCGTCGAGTTCATGCGCTTCGAGAACATCGACGACAACCCCGAGCCCAAGGACATCCGGATCTCCTGGTTCGCTTTCAACGAGCAGGCCCTCAGCGTGCCCTATCCCGGCCACCCCGAAGTCAGCGCCTGCCAGGAGCCCTCGCTCGTCAGGCTGCCCGACGGCCGCCTCTTCTGCGTCATGCGCACCTGCTGCGGCAGCCCCTGCTGGAGCGTCAGCGCGGATCAGGGCGAGACCTGGACTCCGCCCCGCCCGCTGCTGCGCAAGGACGGCGGCGCGCCCCTGCTGCACCCGCTCTCGCCCTGCCCGCTATACGACCTGGGCGGCAACGAGGCCGGCAGTGGCCGCTACGCGCTCTTCATCCACAATCACGACGGCAACTACAAGGGCTTCAAGGCCACCGACTCCAGCAACCACCGCCGCCCCATCCACCTCGTGCGCGGCACTTTCAAGGCCGGAGCCGACCAGCCGGTCTGGTTCGATGAGCCCCAGCTCTTCTTCGACCACGACGGCGTGAGCCTCGGCAAACCTGGCACCAAGGGACGCCTCGACCTCGCCCTCTACGCGAGCTGGACCGTACGCGACGGCGTGCCCGTGCTCTGGTACCCCGAGCGCAAGTTCTTCCTGCTGGGACGAAAGGTCAACACCGAACCATGACAGACAGTGACCGCATATATCGTTCGGGAAAAGCGGCGTCGTGCGGGATACCGCTTGCCGCCGCACTCCACATTTGCGCCGTCGCGCCGCTTCTCGCGGCCGAGCCGCCCTGGCGCTCCTACGCCGTCTACCAGCCGCGCATCGAGCGCGCCGTCGTGATCGACGCCGCCGCGCAGCCGCTGCGCTACAACCACGACAGCTCGGTCGCCTGGTTCCGCGACCGCTGGCTCTGCCTCTGGAACGCCAACGCCATCCCCGAGGAGGGCGCGCCCGGCCAGCTCAACTACCAGAGCGAGAGCCGCGACGGCCTCGCGTGGTCCGCGCCCCGACCCGCCTTCTCCGACCCCGCGCTCAGCGCCAACCCGATCCCCTGCCCCAAGGGCACGCAGTGGCAACCGAACCTGCTGGTGGTCGGCGGGCGCCTCTGGTGCCTCTGGAGCCAGAACAGCAAAGACGCGCACAACGGCTGCTACCTCTCCACGCTCGACGCGCCGGACGGTCTCTGGACCAACCGCCTGCTCACCTGGGAGGGCCGCGCCGATCCGGTGATCGAGGGCAAGCCCTTCCGCCTCTTCCCCACGCAGAACCCGCTCCGGCTCAGCACCGGCCGCGTGCTCGCGCCGGTCACCCTGATGGGGCCGGTCTCGGCCTCGGCCCCGGCCGGCAAGAGCGGCTGGCAGTGGCTGGAGAAGCGCAACAGCGTGCTCTACACCGACGACGGGGGCGCGACCTGGCAGGTCTCGCCCGGCACGGTCCTGCCCGGCCTCGACTGGCGCCAGTGGGAGCCCACCGTGTGCGAGCAGCCCGACGGCTCGGTGCTGATGTTCGCCCGCAACAACGTCATCCCCGCGCTCGAGCCCGGCGCCGCCATACAGCCCGCCGAGGCGCTCACCTGGTCGGTCTCGCGCGACGGCGGCGCCACCTGGACCGCTCACGCTTTCGTGCCGCTTGAGACCGTGGTCTCACGCATGCACCTCCTGCGGCAGCCGGACTCCGACCGATTCCTGATGCTGCACAACGACTGGCCCGCCGGCCGCTTCGGCGCCGACCGCCGTAACCTCGCGCTCTTCGTCAACCGCGGCGGCGGCATCGACTTCACCGCTGGCGTCGGGCTCACGGGCCACGAGCCGGAGGTGGCCTACCCCCAGATGGATCTGCACGACAACGCCCTGCTCTTCACCTATAGCCAGGGCCCCTGCGGACTGCGCAACATCCGCGCCGTGCGCGTCTCGCCGCTGCCCGAGCCGGACCGCCTCTATCTCTACCCGCGCTCCAACCTGCCGCCGCCGCCGCAGTGCGAGGTCATCCGCGGCGCGCTCGAGTTGCGCGGCGGCCGCTCGCTCCGCTGCCGTGCCGCGCCCGCCGTCACCGCCGGCCGCGTGCGGCTGGAGGCCGAGGTCAACCCCGACGACGACGGCGTGCTCTTCGACAACCGCGGCGCGACCAACGGCTTCGTCTGGGGGATTTCCGGCGTGCCCTTCGTCCACCTCGGCGAACCCGCCAGGAACCTCCGCTCCACCCTGCCCGTGCCGCGCGGCCGCTGGAGCCGCGTCGGCGTCGCGGTCGACTACCCCAAGGGGGAGGTCGTCTTCACCGTGAACGGCGCGACCGAGCGCGTGACCTTCAAGCCCGGCCGCCGTTCGCTCGCCGGCGGCTCCGCCACGCTCTTCGGCCCCAACCCCGCCAGCAGCTCGCTCACGCCCTTCGAGGGCGCGATCCGCTCGCTCACCCTCGACGGCACCCACCGCCTCTTCGACGCCGCCGCGCCCGACGCCGTCAGCGCCCATTCTTACGACCACCACTCCACCCTTCCATCATTCCAACATTCCAATGAGGTTGCCGAGCCTCGGGCGTCCGAGACGTCCGCCCGTACTGTTCGGCCCGGGCCCGACGGCCGTCCCCTCCTGCGCCTCGCCGGCGCCGCCTCCGCCGGCGTCGAGTTGCCCGCCCACGAGCGTGCGGCGGGCGACGCGGTCGAGTTCGAGTTCGCCTTCCGCCTCGACGGCCCCGGCGAGGGCACGCTCTGTACGGCCGGCGACGCGAACCATCCCGCGCGCGTGGTCGTGCGCGACGGCCGCGTCGCACTTGCCTTCAGCGGCCAGGCGCTCGACTGCGGCCCGGCGCGGCCTGGCGGGTGGCAGCGGCTCGCGCTCCTCTCGCAGGGCGACTTCACCCGCGTGGCGCTGGACGGCGGCCCGTCCGTGTCCCTGCGTCACCGCCCTGAGGCCACCTGGCTCTACCTGGGCGAGGGCTACCCGCGCCCCGCGGAGCCCGCGCGCACCCTCGCCCTCGACATCGACGTCGCCACTGTGCGTACGCGCCTCGGCACAGGGCGCTGACACCGCCCGCGGCCGTTGCGGGCGCGCGGGATGCAGGCTTGCGGTGCGGGGTGTGAATTGACATAATACCGGCTCTTTCCCCAACGAAAAGGTGTGTGTGTCCGTGATGGAATACGAAGAGGTCGTGGGGCGGCTGGCGAAGCTGCGCGAAGGTCTTGAGGAGATGCGCGGGTATCTCGACATCGAGAACCGGCGCAGCGTGCTGGCGCAGCTTGAGGACGCGGCGACCCGTCCGGAGTTCTGGAACGACCCTAACGCGGCCCGCGAGGTGATCGCCAAGACCAACGGGCAGCGGGCGTTCGTCCGGCCGTTCGACGAGCTGGTGCGGCTGCTGGAGGACGGCGCCCTGATGGCGGAGCTGGCGGAGGCGGAGGATGAGGGCGAGGCGCGGCAGCAGGCGGTGTCGGAGGTCGCGCACATGTGCGACAAGGCCGAGGTGCTCTGCTCCAAGCTGCGGCTGCAGTCGCTGCTGGGGGGCAAGCTGGACGCCTGCAACGCCTATCTGACGCTGCACTCCGGCGCGGGCGGGACCGAATCGTGCGACTGGGCGGACATGCTCTTCCGGATGTACCGCATGTACTGTGAGGACAACGGGTTCGAGATCGAGGTGCTCGACTCGCAGCCCGGCGAGGAGGCCGGGCTGAAGTCGATCACGCTCCTGGTGAGCGGGCCTTACGCGTACGGCTACCTCAAGGCCGAGCGCGGCGTGCACCGGCTGGTGCGGATCAGCCCGTTCGACGCGAACAAGCGGCGGCACACCTCGTTCAGCTCGCTGGACGTGGTGGCGGAGCTGACGGACGAGGTCGAGGTCGAGGTTAAGGACGAGGACCTGCGCGTCGACACCTACCGGTCCGGCGGCGCGGGCGGCCAGCACGTGAACAAGACCGACTCGGCGATCCGCCTGACGCACCTGCCGACGGGCATCGTGGTGGCGGTGCAGTCCGAGCGTTCGCAGCACAAGAACCGCTCCAAGGCCATGAGCATCCTGAAGGCCAAGCTCTACGAGTATTACGAGGACAAGAAGCGCAAGGAGATGGAGCGCTTTTACGGCGAGAAGGGCGAGATCGCGTGGGGCAGCCAGATCCGCTCGTATGTGTTCCAGCCGTACACGATGGTGAAAGACCACCGCACGGACGAGCAGACCTCGAACGTGCAGGCGGTGATGGACGGCCACATCCAGCCGTTCATCGAGGCGTATCTGAAGCAGAACGCCGCCAAGGCGCAGGGCGGCGAATAAAGGGGGCGCGCATGACGTTCGAGCAGGCCAGAGAGGTTTTGGAGGCCAACGGCCAGGGCCATGTGCTGCGGTTCTGGCAGCAGTTGGACGCGGCGGCGCGCCGCGCGCTGCTGGCGCAGGTGGAGGCGATCGATTTCGCCGAGGTCGCGCGCATGCGGCGGCTCCTCGCGAGCGGGGCGTCGGCCGCCCATGTCACGCCGCGCCCCGCGCCGGTGGTGAGCGCGTCCAGGCGGGTGCGTGACGAGGCGTTCGCGGCGGGCGAGGAGCAGTTGCGCAAGGGGCGTGTGGCGGTGCTGCTGGTGGCGGGCGGGCAGGGCTCGCGCCTGGGGTTTGAGGGGCCGAAGGGCGCCTATGGGATCGGCCCGGTGTCGGGCCGGCCGCTGTTCTACTTCCACGCGCGCAAGATCGTGCGGCTCACGCGCCTCTACGGCCGTCCCGTGCCGTTCTATATCATGACGAGCGAGGCCAACGACGCCGCGACGCGCGCGTGCTTCGAGGCGCACGGGTATTTCGGGCTGAACCCCGCCGACGTCATCTTCTTCAAGCAGGGCGTGTGGCCCGCGCTGGACGCCGAGGGCCTTCTGCTGCTGGAGGAGCCGGGGCGGATCTTCGTGAGCCCGGACGGACACGGCGGCACCCTGACCGCGCTGGCGAAGAACGGCTGCCTGGACGACATGGCCGCGCGCGGTATCCGGAGCGTCTTCTTCTTTCAGGTGGACAACCCGCTGGTGGATATCGCCGACCCGGCCTTCGTGGGGCTGCACGTCCTGTGCGGCGCCGACCTCTCGCTCAAGCTCTGCCGCAAGTGCTCGCCCACCGAGAAGATGGGGGCGGTCTCGATTCTGGACAACGGGCGTTACGGCATGATCGAGTATTCCGAGCTGACGCCGAAGCAGGCGGCGCGCTTCAAGTACGGCAGCCCGGCGATCCACGTCTTCTCGCTCGCCTTCCTGAAGCGCGAGGCGCGCAAGGCCATGCCGCTGCACCTCGCGCATAAGAAGATCGCCTACGTGGCGCAGGACGGCCGGCGGGTCAAGCCCGACGCGCCCAACGGCTACAAGTTCGAGAAGTTCATTTTCGATGTGCTGCCCGACGCGAAGACGGTGGTGAACCTCGCCTTTGACCGGGCCGAGGAGTTCGCGCCGGTGAAGAACGCGGTCGGGGAGGATTCGCCCGCGACGTGCCGCATGGCGCTGGAGGCGAAGTGGCGCCGCTGGCTGGCGGCGGCCGGGATCGCGGTTCCTGAGACGGTGCCGCTGGAGATCGACCCGGCATACGCGAACGGCGCAAAGGAATTGAAGGCCAACGGCCTCCTGTTGGGGGCGGAGTAAGGAGAATACCATGAGACCGGTCGTACTGATTATCCGTGACGGTTGGGGCATCAACCCCCGTGAAGAGGGCAACGCGGTGTTCGCGGCGAAGACGCCGGTGATCGACCGCCTGAAGGCGCGCTACCCGTGGACGCGCCTGGCGTGCAGCGGCGAGGCGGTGGGGCTGCCGGAAGGCTACCAGGGGTCGAGCGAGGTCGGGCACCTGAACATGGGCGCGGGGCGCGTGGTGGTGCAGGAGCTGAAGCGCATCGACGACGGGCTGAGCACGGGCGAGCTGTTCACCTCGCCCAAGTGGGCGGCGCTGGTCGCGAACTGGAAGCGGAACGGCGGCGCGCTGCACTTCCTGGGGCTGCTGCAGGACGAGGGCGTGCACGCGCACCAGGAGCACCTGTTCAAGCTGATGCGCCGGGCACGCGAGGAGCATCCGGCCGGCCGGATCGTGATCCACCCGTTCCTCGACGGCCGCGACACGCCGCCGCGCAGCACGCTGGAGTACCTGGCGCGACTGGAGAAGGAGATGGGCGCGGTCGGTAACTGCACGGTCGGCACGGTGCAGGGGCGCTACTACGCGATGGACCGCTCGAAGAACTACGGGCTGACGGATGAGGCCTACGCGTGCCTCGTGGAGGCGAAGGGCCGCCCCGCCGCAAACGCGGTTGACGCGGTGAAGGCCTCGTACGAGAAGGACCTCACGCCGGACCAGACGCCGATGGTGGACGAGTATATCCCGCCGCATGTGATCGGCGGCTATGCGGGCATCCGGGACGGCGACTCGGTGATGCACTTCAACTACCGCCAGGACCGGGCGATCCAGCTCACGCAGGCGTTCGTGTGCGCAGACTACAAGGGCACGCGGGCGGCCCGTCCGCAGATCGTGTATCTGGGCTTCACGCGTTACTGGGACGAGTTCAGCGAGTACCTGCTCGGGGCCATGGGCGGCGAAGGCGGCATGCCGAACCTGCTGGGCGAGGTGATCTCGCGGGCGGGGCTGCGCCAGCTCCGCCTGGCCGAGACACAGAAGTTCCGTCACGTGACCAGCTTCTTCAACGGCAAGTCGACGCAGCCTTACGTCGGCGAGGAGCAGGTGGAGGTGCCCGGGCGTTTCGACCCCGCGACCTTCGCGAGCCATCCTGAGATGGAGGCGTACCACGTGACCGAGGAGCTGCTGAAGCGCCTGCAGGACAACCCGTACGCCTTCGTGGCGGTGAACTACGCCAACGGCGACATGGTGGGCCATACGGGCGACTTCGACGCGGCGCGCCGGGCGGTGGAGGTGGTGGACGAGTGTATCGGCAGACTGCTGCCGCGTCTGCTGGAGCTGGACGCGCACGTGCTGATCACGGCGGACCACGGCAACTCGGAGCAGATGCTGGACTACACCACGGGAATGGTGAAGACGAGCCACACGCTCAACGAGGTCGAGTGCCTCTATGTGGCGCGCGACGCGGCGGGCGTGCCGCTGGCGCCAGCGGGCAAGCTGTGCGACGTGGCACCGACGGTGCTGGCGCTGTTGGGGCTGCCGGTGCCGGCCGACATGACGGCGCGCAGCCTGATTGCCGGGCGGCCCGACTGGGAGTAGGCGGAACGGGCGGGCGAGCGCCGAGGGGGGGGGCGGATGCGTGACTGGAGGCGGGTGTGCGCGGGTGTGCTGGCGGCCGCAGGCGTGTGGCTGGCGGCCCTGCCTGCGCATGCCGTGCTCACCCTCAATAACAGCTTCCGCAGCCCGCGCAACAAGGAGCGCGAGGCCCGCAGATCCACCACGCTGATCATCCTGCACACGACCGAGGCGCCGTCACGCAGCGCGCTGCGCAAGGTGAGCGACCTGGGCGAATGCCACTTCTGTATCGACGAGGCGGGCCGGGCCTACCGGATCATCGACCACCGGCGGGTCGCCTTCCACTCGGGCCGCAGCATGTGGAACGGCAAGGCGAACGTCGACGACTTCTCGATCGGCATCGAGGTGTGCGGATATCACAACAAGCCGCTCTCGGCCGCCCAGATCCAGACGCTGTCCGAGCTGATCGGCGAGATGAAGGCCGTGTACAAGATCCCGGACCAGAACGTCCTGGCGCATTCGCATGTGGCGTATGGCGCGCCGAACAAGTGGCAGGCGCGCAGCCACCGCGGGCGCAAGCGCTGCGGCATGCAGTTCGGGACGACGGCGCTGCGAACGCGGCTCAACCTCAAGGCCAAGCCGCCCTTTGATCCGGACGTGCGCGCGGGGCGGCTGGTGGCGGCCGATGCGGAGCTGGCCCGGACGCTCTACGGCAGTGCGCCGGCGGCACCGGCGCGCGCCGCAGCTCCGGCGCGCACGGCGCCGGCGGCGCCGGCGGCCGACGCCAACGTGATCGCCGTCGGGCGCGGGGCCTGGGATATCGCGCGTGACGCCTATGACGACCCGACCACGCTCTACCTCTTCCCGGACGGCACGCGCAAGCGGGGCGACCAGATCCTGAACTTCAAGCTGCTGCCGCCGGGGACACGGGTGACGGTGAACGCGGCGGCCGACAACCGGACGGAGACGTATCAGACGGTGGGCGTCAACGGGCGCGCGCAGGATATCACCGGCAAGGAGTCGCTGCTGGTCTCGACGATCTACGTGTATCCGGACGGGCGGGTCGTGCGCGGCAGCCAGATCAAGGCCGAGGACGTGCTCAAGCTCCCGTACGGCACGCGGATCCTGCTCGGCTATTCGATGGGCGGGCCGGTCACGGCGGGCAAGCCGGCGTCGTCGTTCTGCGGCGGCCGCTGGCGCGCGGCGGACACGTTCTTCCTGATCTCCAATGTGCTCGTCCCCGGCAACAAGGTGGACGACGCCAAGATCCCCGCGGGCACGCTGCTGTTCTACAAGAACTGATGCGGGCGTAGCGCGCCACCCAAGCTGGAATGCGGGAATGCAGGGACGAGGGAATGAGAGGGATGAACCCGAGGGGCCTGACTCTTCTCCCACCCTTCCGAACACGTTGGCGTTTATCCGTTGACGACGGTCATACAAACTTTGTATGGTGGTTACATGAGCACGGTCACATTCAATCTTTCGTTTCAGGAAGCCTTGATCGGTGAGGTGGATGCGTTGGCGCAGCGCGAGTCGCGGTCGCGTTCAGACCTTTTGCGCGAGGCCGCCCGGCTCTATATCCAGCGTCAAAAACGGTGGGAGTCTCTGTTCTCTCTGGGTGACTCGGTTGTGCGCGAGTCGCGGCTGTTGCCGGATGATGTGGCGCAGGAGCTTCGGGCCGTCCGTCGCGCCAAAGGCAAGAAGACGCCCCGATGAGAACCGTCTGCGACACCAACGTGATCGTTTCGGGAATGTTGTTCGGGGGGCACTCTCGTACGATCCTCACGGCCATCGCGCAGGGACGTGTTGAGGCCTATACCAGCCCGGCGCTCCTGCACGAACTGCGTGAGGTTCTTCAGCGGCGCAAGTTCCGGCTCACGTCGGAGCAGGTCGATGCCGTGATGGAACTGATCCGGGAGAGCTTCACCTGTGTGGCTCCCGGCGCGACGCTGTCCGTGATCGCCGATGACCCCGACGACGACCGTGTGCTAGAGGCCGCTCTCGCTTCGCGGGCGCGCGCGACAGTCAGCGGTGACAGCCACCTTCTGGCGCTTGGCGCGTGGCGTTCGGTCGCGATTCACTCTCCAGCCGGCTTCGTGACCGCGCATCTTGAGTAGTGATCGGGCCTCACCCTTCACGTGCCTTACGGGCGAGGAGCGGCAGGCTGGCGGCGTAGACCGCAGCGGCTTCCGCCATGCGGCCCTTGCCGGTGGTTCCGCAGGCGAGGTCGCCGTCGCCCGCGTCGACGAGTGTGGCCCCGCGGGCGCTGAGCGTCGCAAGGTTGGCCTGGGTGGCGGGGTTCTGCCACATGCCGGTGTTCATGGCCGGGGCGAGCAGCAGGGGCGCGCGCGTGGCGAGCGCCGTGGCGGTCAGGAGGTCGTCGGCCAGGCCGCAGGCGAGCTTGGCGAGCACGTTCGCGGTGCAGGGGGCGATCACCAGCAGGTCGGCGCGCTCGGCCAGCGAGATATGGCCCGGCACCCATTCGTCGGGGTCGTCGAACAGGCCGGTCGCGACCGGGTTGCGCGACAGGGTGCGGAAGGTCAGCGGCGCGACGAAGCGTGTGGCGGCGTCGGTCAGGAGGACATGGACGTCATGGCCGCCCTTGACGAAGAGGCGGGTCAGCTCGCACGCCTTGTAGGCGGCGATGGAGCCGGTGACGCCGAGCAGGACGGTGGACATGGTGCCTCCTTAGTGCGGGTGCGGGGTTTCAGACCAGGCCGGCGCGGACGTTGATGATGTCGCACAGGCGCTTGAAGGCGGTGTCGAGGTCGTCGTTGACCACCTGGTAGCGGTACTCGCCGGCGCGGGCCAGCTCGGCGTCGGCGTTGCGGAGGCGTTTCTCGATCACCTCGGGCGAGTCGGTGCCGCGGCTGTTCAGGCGGGCCTCGAGGTCGTCGCGCGAGGGCGCGCGGATGAAGATGTCGATGAACCCGCGGCGCATCGGGGCGTCCTCCGGGAGGCGGGCGACCTGCTCGCGGATCTGAGCGGCGCCGGCCACGTCGATATCGAGCAGCACGCACTGCCCCTCCTTCAGGGCGTCCTCGATCGGGTCGCGCAGGGTACCGTAGTAGTTATCGTGGACCCGGGCGTGCTCGAGGAAGCGGCCCTCGTCGAGCAGGCGCTTGAAGCTCTCGACAGTCAGGAAATGGTAGTCGACGCCGTCCTCCTCGTTCAGGCGCGGCTCGCGGGTGGTGCAGGAGACCGAATAGGTGATCTCGGGATAGTTCTGCAGCAGCAGGTCGCACAGGGTGGTCTTGCCGGCGCCGGAGGGCGCGGAAATCACGATGAAGAGGGGCGTCATGCGGGCGGTCTCCTGATCCCGGCTACAGACGGTCGGGACGTGTCAGTTGAGGGTGCTTAGTGTAGCCGGTTCGCGGGGTGTAGGCAAAGGCAAAGAGCGGGCACAGCCGATAACGAAAACGCCACCCCGCAGAGGCGGGGCGGCGTTTCGTGTCAGGACAACCGGTCCGGCCACGCTTACTTCGCGATGACCTTGACCATCTCCAGCACCTTGTTGGAGTAGCCCCACTCGTTGTCGTACCAGCTCACGATCTTGACAAAGGTCGAGTCCAACATGATGCCGGCCTCGGCGTCGAAGATCGAGGTCTTGGCCTCGCCGCGGAAGTCGGTCGAGACGACCTTCTCCTCGGTGTAGCCGAGGATACCCTTCAGCTCGCCCTCGGAGGCCGCCTTCATCGCCGCCTTGATCTCGTCGTAGGAGGTCTCCTTGGCCAGCACGGCCGTCAGGTCGACGACCGACACGTCGGAGGTCGGCACGCGGAACGCCATGCCCGTGAGCTTCTTGTTCAGGGCCGGGATCACCTTGCCGACGGCCTTGGCCGCGCCGGTGCTCGAAGGGATGATGTTCTCGAGGATGCCGCGGCCGCCGCGCCAGTCCTTGGCCGAGGGGCCGTCCACCGTCTTCTGCGTCGCCGTGGCGGCGTGCACGGTGGTCATCAGGCCCTTGACGATGCCGAACTTGTCGTTCAGCACCTTGGCGACGGGCGCCAGGCAGTTTGTCGTGCAGGAGGCGTTCGAGATGATCGCCTCGCCCGCGTAAGCCGTGTGGTTCACGCCGAAGACGAACATCGGGGTGTCGTCCTTTGACGGGGCCGACAGGATGACCTTCTTGGCGCCCGCGGTGATGTGCTTGGTGGCGGTCTCCTTGTCCAGGAACAGGCCGGTCGACTCGACCACGATGTCGGCGCCGACTTCGTTCCACTTCAGCTCGGCCGGATCCTTGACCTGCGTCAGGCGGATCTTCTTGCCGTTGACGATCAGGTTGGTGCCCTCGACCGCGACCTCGCCCTGGAACTTGCCGTGGACGGAATCGTACTTCAGCATGTAGGCCAGATAGTCCGGGGCCAGCAGATCGTTGATGCCGACGATCTCGATGTCGTTCGAGAAGTTCTTGACCGCCGCGCGGAACACCATACGGCCGATGCGGCCGAACCCGTTGATACCCACCTTGATAGCCATTGTGTTAACTCCTTCGCTGTTGAGAGGACATCCGTAAAGACAACGCCCCTTGCTTGAATGGGCAAAGAGGATATCGTTTAGGCGTCGCCGCGTCAATGCGAAAGACAGCCGATTCGATGTTAAGATATCGATTCACGCACATCCAACGGATCGCGCTCCCCCACGGCGGGCCCGGATGCTGGCTATTTAGAATCGCCAACCGCAGCCCCGTTATGTCAAGATAACGTCAAATGACCGGGTTCCGGTCTCTACAAGCGGAGGAGGCAG
>JAKJGY010000293.1 GCA_022704145.1 Verrucomicrobiota bacterium | reverse complement strand
TGCGACGACCCCCAGCTCGCCCGGCCGCGCGCGTTCAAGGGGCTCAAGGTCAACAGCTCGATCGCGCATCTCTGCGGCCGTCCGCGCGTCTGGCTCGAGGCCTTCCACTCGAGCGGCTGGGGCACGCGGCCCGCCGAAGTCGTGGCCGCGCTGAACGAGGACTTCGCGTACGGCGCGACGGTGGTCAACCTCCACGGCCTGTATTACACGACGCGCGGCGGCTGGTGGGAGTGGGCCGCGCCGGACTTCCATTTCCGCCAGCCGTACTGGGAGCACGTGCAAGCCCTCAACGGGTATTGCGCGCGGCTCTCCTGGCTGCTGTCGCAGGGCGCGCACCGCTGCGATGTCGCGATCCTCTATCCGGTCGCGGCCCTTCACGCGCAGCCGGAAGAGTCGGGCGCGCCCCGCGTCGTGGCGCACATGGGCAACGGCATGGGCGAAGAGTCCGAGCCGGACGATCCTCAGCCGGAAGAGAGCACCTTCGGCCTCGGCAAATACCTTTTCGACCGCGCCTGCGACTTCGACTTCATCGACGACGCAGCGCTGGACGCGGCCACGGCGTCGCGCGGGGAACTGCGCGCCGGAGGCGAAGCTTACCGCGTGCTGATCCTGCCCGCCATGGGCGCGGTCCGCTTCGCATCGCTGGAGAAGGCGCGCGCCTTTGTGCGCGCGGGCGGGACGGTGATCGCCTACGGCCGCCTGCCCGAGGCCAGCGAGCGCGCGGGGCGCGGCGACCCGCAGCTGGACGTGCTTCTCCAAGACCTCTTCGGAGCTGATGACGGAGCAGCCTCGCGCGTGAAGCGGCTCCCGTCCGGCGGCTGCGGCGCGTTCGTGCGCCGGGGCTACGGCGAGGTGCTGCGCGTGATCGGCGAGCGTGTTGTCCGCGATGCCGAAAGTTCGGCGGCGCCCCTGCACGTCCTGCACCGGGCGCTCGAGGCCGGGGACGTCTATTACCTGTTCAACCCGTCGAACGAGCCGGTCGTCGCGCGCGTGCGGCTGAGGGCGCAGGGCGCGGCCGAAATGTGGGACGCGTGGACCGGAACAGGCGAGGCGTTGGCGTCGGAGGTCGCAACGGACGGCGTCAGCGGATTCACGCTTGAGCTGAGGGCGAGAGAGGCTAAGGCGGTCGTGTTCGGAGGGCGGGGTTCGGAGGGGGAAGCGCCTGACGGCGCCACGACGAGCGGGGATGCGGAGAACCGGACGGCAAACACCACAGCGACACTTGCCCGCTTGGAGGGGCCGTGGTCGTTCGAGGTGCGGCCCGCGCTGGACAACCGTTTCGGCGATTTCCGGCTGCCCGCGTCGGATGGCTGTCTGGGGCCCGAGGCGCGGCGTTTCCGGAGTGCGGAGGAGACGGCTGCGGCCTTGGACTGGCACGAGGCCGGGTTCGACGACTCCGCATGGGACGAGACGACGTATTCCTTCGGGCCGCGCTTCGCGGCTCTCGGCCCGCTGGCGCCGGGCGCGGATACGGAGGCGCTTGAGAAGCGGTTACGCGCCGGCGATTTCGGGGCTGGCGTGTGGCGGCCGTACGCCTTTTCGTTGCGCTGGGGCATCGAGCGCGACCCCTATCTCACCCACTGGCTGAGCGGGCCCCACGGGCTCAAGGGCGCCGTGCCCGACGAGTATTTGGATTTTCAGAGCGATGCGCCGGGAAGTGTGTGGTACCTCAGGGCGGAGGTCTTTTCCGGGACGGAGTGCGAGGCGCCTTTTGTCCTGGGCGGGCGCTGCGCCTACCGCGCGTGGCTGAACGGGGAGCCGGTGCTCGAACAGGCGGATGCGCTACCGCCGGGGCTGCATCCGCCGTGGGACATCCCGCACTACGCGTGCGAGCCTCGGCGGGCGGTCGTGACCCTGCGGAGCGGCGCCAACCGGCTGCTGCTGCGGCTGGTCCAGCCCGAGGGCCAGCGGACCCGCGCGTTCGCGGCGTTCTGCGCGGGCGACGCCGGGGCGGGGGAGGTCGCGCTGCGCTGGTTCCGCGATCCGGCGGCGCCGCGTCCGGCGCTGCCCGCCGGGCCGGAGCGGCGGGCCGTGTGGTTCCGCTTCCTGGCGCCGCCCGGCCTGCGAGAACTGCGCTTCGCGGCGCGCGGCGTCACGCGGGTTTGGGCCGATGGCAGGGAGGCCGGGTGCGAGGCGGACGGCCCGCTGCCCGGCGGCGGCGCGCGGTATCGCGCCGTAATCCGTGACGCCAGCCCGCATCCGGCTCGCGTCGCCCTGCGCGTCGAGGCGCCGCCGGAGTTCCGCGCGGGCGCCGCGCTTCCCGAGCCCGTGAGCCTCGTGTGCGGCCCGGGCGAGCTGCCTTTGGGCGACTGGTGCGAGTACGGGCTGGCAACGTACTCCGGCCAGGGCGAGTACACGGCGACGGTTTCGCTGGAACCGGCGCAACAGGGGGCGCGGCTCTTCCTGGATTTGGGCGAGGTGGCGGCCACGGCGGAAGTCCGGGTGAACGGCCGGGTCGCGGCCGCGCTGGTCTCTCCGCCCTGGCGCGCGGAGATCACGCGGCTAGTCCGGCCGGGCGCGAACACGGTGACGGTTTGTGTCGCCAACACGCTGGCGAACCACTACAGTGTGGGCAGCCCTACGCCGTACGCGTTTCCCGGGCAGTGCCGCTCGGGTTTGTTCGGGCCGGTGCGGATCGTGAGCGAGAAGGGGGCGCGCGCATGACGACACCGCTGTCGAGAGTCGTCGGTTACGGGCTAGGCGAGTGCGCCTACTCGCTGGTGATGAACGGCCTGTTCGGCTTCGCGATGCTGTACTACACCGAGGCGCTCGGGCTCAAGCCCGCGCTGGCCGGGCTGGCGATGTCGGCCTCGGTCCTGTGGGAGATGGCCGCCGACCCGCTGATGGGGCACCTCAGCGACCGGACGCGCTCCCGCTGGGGTCGGCGGCACCCGTGGATGCTCGCGGGCGGGCTGGTGATGGCGGCGTGCTTCGTCGGCCTGTGGGCGGTGCCGGCGCCGCTGCACGGACACAGTCCGTGCCGCTCTTCGCGTATCTGGTCGTCGTGAACCTGCTGCTGCGCACGGGCGTCACGATGTTCTTCGTGCCGTATCTGGCGCTGGGCTTCGAAGTCTGCCCCGACTACGAGGGGCGGTCCAAGGTTCAGGCCGTGCGTCAGGTGATGAACATGGCCGCGAACTTCGCGGGGCCCGCGCTGGCGTGGAGCGTCTTCTTCCGCGACACGGTGGGCCCGGACGGGGCAAAGATATTGGGGACGAGCGCGCCGCACAACTTCATCCGCATGGGCGTGGTCTTCGCGGGGGTCTCCTTCGCCTGCGTGCTGGCGGCCCTGTGGCTCACGCGGCAATGGTGCGAAGACACGCGGCGGCCGTCAGAAGGGGAGGGGAAGCGGGAGGAGCCGTTCTTCGCCGGCCTGCGGCTGAGCTTCTCGGACGCTTGCCTGCGGCGGGTCCTGCTGGTCGTGTTCCTGCTGTGCGGCGGCATGGTGCTGGTCGGTTCGCTGCAGATGTACGTGTACGTCTATTTCATGAATTTCCTGCCCGCGCAGAAGTCGGTCGCGCACGGATCCACCATGGTCGGCATGGCCTTGGGCGGCGTGCTCTCGGCCTGGGTCTCGAAGCGGCTCGACAAGAAGGGCGCGGTGCTGGCGGGCGGCGCGCTGAGCCTGGTCTGCACCGGCGCGCTGGCGCTGCTGTT
>JAKJGY010000084.1 GCA_022704145.1 Verrucomicrobiota bacterium | reverse complement strand
AAAGGAGACCGTAAGCTCGGCCACATACGCCCCGGGCTTGAGCGGCGGCACGCTCAGGCTGGTCACCGTCTGCTGGAGCGCCTTCGGGCGATACAGCTCGAACGGCGGCACGGGCTCGCACGTCGCGTACGCCAGACTCAGCCCGACCCGCAGGTTGAGCAGGCCCTCCTCCTGCGCCGTCAGCCGCAGCCGCAGCAGGCCGGGCGTGCCCGCCACAAAGAAGCCGGCCTTATCGTTCTCGACCAGCAGCCACGGGCAATCCCCCAGCTCGCAGGCGGCCGACACCGGCTCCGCCGCCGACCGTCCGGCCCTTGCAGGCGTCGCGGGCTCACAGGCTTGCGGCGCCTCGACCGCCGGCTCCAGCACGACCACGCGCGGCGCGCGCACCTCGGGGGGTGTCCGGATGAACACGGGGTCCCGCGCCGGCTCCGGCTGCGCGAACGCAGGGGCGGACGCGGCGGCGGGCGCGTAGCCCCCCGCAAGCTCCGCCCCGCACTTCTCGCAAAACAAGCCCTCCTCCGTGCTCTTGCCGCACGCCTGACATTTCACACGAGCCATGGTCGTCCCCCCTGAAGCGGGCAGCTCCCGCACGCTGGATCAACGGGCGCCTTTAATGCACGATCGTCTGCGGCTGGGCCGCCTGTCGCTTGGCGGCCTCCACGGCCGGCTCGAGCATGGTCTTGAGGTTCCGGTCCTGGCGCTCGGCCGCGTCGGCATAGAGCTTCTTCATCTCGGCCAGCACCTGCTCGGCGTTCTGCCGCGTACGGTCGGCCATGCGCGCGAGCGCCTCGGCCGCCGCCGGGTTGTGCAGCGCCGCCTCGGCCAGCATCTGCTCCGGCGTCATGGTGCGGTTGCGCTCCGCCTTCATCAGCTCGACCAGCTCCTTGCGCAGCGACGGGTCGTCCACGTCCGCCAGCATCTGCTCGGTGGTCATGCCTTCGCGCCGCTTGGCCTCGGCCGCCTTGCGGTCCAGCTCGATCTGATCCTTACGGGACCGCATGTCGAGCGCCCACTCCGCCTCCTTGCGCTCCTGCCCGAACGTCTGGTCGCGCGCCTCCGCCGCCGCGCCCGCGTCCTTGATGTCCTTGTCGCGGCCGTAGTCGTCCTTCTGGACCTGCACACCGATCGCATGCGCCGTGCGCTCGACCTCCAGAAGCTGCTGATGTCGGATGTCGTCATGCTGCCACTCGCGCTTGAGCAGCTCCCACTCGCGGTCGCGCGTGGCCTGAGAGACGCGGTACTCGCTGTCGATGAGGGCCTTGAAGGCGCGCAGCTCGTCCGCGTCCTTGTACGCCTCCATCTCCTCCTTCTTTTTCAGCTTACGGACCGTGTCGGCGTATTCCTGCTCGCGGCGCTTGATGTCCACGTCGCCGAGGCGCTCGGCGTACGCCTCGTACTCGTCGCCGGTGAACTCGGCCGAGGAGACCCGCACCACCGCCAACCCGCGTCGGCCGATATCCGCGCCGATCATGCGCGTCATCGTCTCCTGCAGGCGCGTCCGCCGCTCCGGGTCGCGCACCAGGTCGTCGAGCGTGGAGGTCACGCACAGCGCGTCGACCGCCGCCCGCACCACCCCCTGCAGGCTCTCTGAGATTTCCTTATACGCCAGGTGGCGGGCGTCCTTAAGCGCGTTCTCCAGCAAGGCCAAGGCCGCGGCCTTGTCGTTTCCGAAACGCAGGATCACCTCGCCGTAGAACGCGATCGGATGATGCTCGGCCGTACGCAGCCCCTCGACGCGCAACGGCAGCGCCACATCGCCGACATCCACCATCACCACCGAGCGCGGCGGCGGGTCGCCGAACCAGTTGATCGCACGCGCCAGGCTGTCCGGGTTGTGACGTCCGCTGCCCAGGATACCGTGCACGTGGCCGCCGTCCAAGACCACCGCCACCGTGCCCTCCTGCACCAGAAGGTCGCTCTGGAGCAGCCGCTTGACGTCGCCGATCTCAAAGCGCTGCGCGAACAGGCCGACATCCTTGCGCCAGACACCGCCGGCCATGACCGAGCGGTCCTCCGGGAAGAGCGGGGTGTTGCAGTGCGAGCAGAACTGCGCCTCGTTGCCGATCCACTTCTTGCACGAGGGGCAGCGCCACCAGCCGCCCGGGGCGCCCGAGCCGCACTTGTTGCAGAACCGCGCCGCCTTGCGCACGGAGTTGTTGCAACGCGGCCACTTCGGCTCCAGTTTCGCCTGCGCCAGCGCCTCGCCACCCAAGGCCCGCCCCGTGTTGGGGTCGATCAACGCGTCACACCGGTCACTGAATATGCCCATCGTCCACCTCGTTTGTTTCTTACGTTGCCACAGGATAACAGATCCATACGTTCATGCACGAAAAATCCATTCCGTCGCACGCCGCACGCGCACGCTCAGCGGGCCGCGGTTTCGGCCGCGCCATGTTCCTTGCACGTCCGTACGCCCAGGCGCATCCAGCAGTCAAAGCAGACCGGCGCGCCACAGGCGGCGCAGGCCTGCTGCAGCGCGCCCTTGCTGCGATAGAACGTACCGCACGCCGCGCACGTCCCGCCGCCGCCCACGACATCGCGCTTGCTGCGCTCCAGATAGGCGTTCAGATCGGCCCGCGACACCCGGTATAGCTTGCCCAGACGCGCCGCGGGCAGCTCGCCCGACCGCACCAGACGGTAGATCAACTGGTACGTCACGCCCAGCTCGTCCGCCACCTCCTCGACGCTCAAATGCTCTTTGTCCGTCGGCATGAGACACACCTCCTCCTTAAAACGCCCCTATGTTACGATTTGTTTATGTCTGTTGTCAAATGGTATCTTTGAAATATTTCTGGGACGGTCTGATATTATTGATTTGCTTGGCCACAAGCGCATTTCGTCCGGCGCCGCGCATCGGGACGAAGGGGGTGGGCAGGCCTGGTACGCAACCCGTCCGCATGTATGTTTTGCCTTACGAACGAACAACACTGATAAAATACAAGTTGTTTGGGAAGGGTGGAATACTGGAATGTTGGAAGATCACTTCGGTTGCTTCGGTCTCAACCCCCATCCTTCCACCATTCCATCATTCCAGTCTTCCAATTTGGGTTGCGGGCCATGCCCATGTTAGAGCCGCCCTCCACGCGCAGCCTGCGAGGGCGCGCGCGACACCAACCCCAGGGCCCGCACCCGACGACCCCGCGCGTGTGGCGCGCCGTCCGGCGCCTCAGTCGGCGACGTTCACGCGTGAGCCCGACGGCAGCAGCGTGAACAGCTCCTCGATGTCGGCGTTGCCGAAACGGAGGCGGCCCTCCTCGGACGGCCGGCCGAGCGACGACTCGTTGGCGGTCCCGTGCAGGCCGAACCCGGGGGCCACGGGTGTGCCCTCCGCCGCAGCCAGGCCGAGCCAGGCAGCCCCCAGGATGTTGTTGGGGTGCCCTGACGGCACCTCGCCCACCCCCGGCGCGCGGTAGGCGGGCCGCCACACACGGTCGCGCACCACATATTCGCCGTTGGGCGATTCGCCCGGTCGCCCCACCCCGATCGGATAACGCTTGAAGAAGCGCCCGTTGAGCGTCAGGACCGCACTCGAGTCCCGTTTGAGCACGGTCAGCTCGAAGACCGGCCGCGTGAGCACCCAGACCTCCCGCCCGACGCGCAGCGCCTCAGGACGGTCGATCCCGTTCGCTTTAAGCAGATACTCCTGCGTGCAGCCGTAACGCCGCGCCAGCTTGCCCACCAGATCGCCCGGCGCGATGCGGTGCCGCGCCTTCTCCGCCGCAGGCCGGTCGGTGAAGAGCAACGCCACGTTGACCGCCCCGAGCTTGCGCTCGACAAACGGCCGCAGCTCCTGGGCGTCCCCGCGCACCAGCGCCTTACGGAGCGCCTCGCGCGCCGCCGCCAGATCGCCGTCGGCCTCACGCGCCGCCGCCAGCTCCAGCAGCCGCCGCACCTCGGCCGGCAACGCCTTGGCCCCTGGCGTCTGCCGTGCCCCACCCGCCGCATGCCAGCCCGCGCCCCGCGCCTCGCCGGCGTCCCCTTGCCCGCCGCCCGCCGCCGCGGCGGGAGCCCCCGTCTCGGCGCGACGGCGGAACAGGTGCTGTAGGAACGACGGCCGCTCGCGGTGGACCCGCACCTCCGGAGCGTCGAACCGGGCGGCCGTCAAAGGATCATTGTTCTCCGCCGTGCCCTCGCCCTCCGGCGCGCACCCGCGCGTCAGCACCAGGGCCACCGCCGCCAGCGGGATCAGCGCGGCTGTCCAGAGCAACCGCCGGTAAGGAAAGCCCGGACGCTCGTCGAACTCGATCCCGAAGTTTCCGCGCTGCAGCGACATGGCTACATCCCCATCTTCTCCAGCATCGCGCGCACCGCGCGTTCCAGGCCCACGAAGACCGCGTGGCAGACAATGCTGTGCCCGATGTTAAGCGTGTCGAGATGCGGCAGCCCCAGCACCGGCCCGACATTGTCCAGGCTCAGCCCATGCCCCGCGTTAACCGTCAGGCCCACCTCATGCGCCCGCGCGGCCGCAGCGACCAGCCGCGCCAGCTCCCGCTCGCGCGCCTCGCCCGCACGCTCGGCATAAGCGCCGGTATGCAGCTCGACGTACGGCACGCCGAGCGCGGCCGCCGCCTCCACCTGGCGCAGGTCGGGATCGATAAACAGGCTGACGCACACCCCCGCGTCGCGCAGCGCCGCCACCACCGGCGCAAGCTCGTCAAGCTGCCCCGCCACGTCCAGCCCGCCTTCGGTCGTCAGCTCCTCGCGCCGCTCCGGCACCAGGCAGACCTCCTCCGGCCGCACGTCAAGCGCCACAGCCACGATATCGGGATGGTTGGCCATCTCCAAGTTGAGATGCACGGCCAGCGTCTTGCGCAGCGCGTAGACGTCCGCGTCCTGAATATGGCGCCGGTCTTCGCGCAGGTGGATCGTGATCCCGTGCGCGCCAGCCCGCTCGCAGGCCGCCGCCGCCTCAACCAGGCTCGGATACGCCGTGCGCCGTGCCTGGCGCAGCGTCGCCACATGGTCGATGTTCACGCCCAGACGCAACATAGCTCACCCCCGTCTTCTCGAACGCCGGTCACGCATGCCCTGTCCCCGGTTCGGTGTTCAGGATAGCATAATACGGGGCGCCGTCCACGGCCGAATATGCCGCGCCGGACGGATGGCCGCCAGTCTGGACGGCCCCTCCCCGGGAGCCCTCCCCCCCCCGAGGCGTCCCGCGCCACGGACGGACGAAGACACTGGACGAGGCGCGGCGGGTCTGGTTGAATACCCGCTGACACACTTTTCCACACCCCGAGACCCCTATGAGCCTCAATCAGACACCCCAAGGCGAACGCACGCACCTCGCCCTCTTCGGCCGACGTAACGTCGGTAAGTCCAGCCTCATCAACGCCCTCACCGGCCAGGAGGTCTCGATCGTCTCGGCCGTCAAGGGCACCACCACCGACCCCGTCTACAAGGCGATGGAGCTGCTGCCGCTCGGGCCGGTCATGATCATCGACACCCCGGGGCTCGACGACGAGGGTGCGCTCGGCGCCCTTCGCGTGCAGCGCGCGCGCGATGTGCTGAATAAGACCGACGTGGCCCTCCTGGTGCTGGAGGCCGAGCACGGCCTAGGCGACTGCGAGCGTGAGATCCTCGGCCTTGTGCGCACCAAAGGCCTCCCGCTTTTCGCCGTGTACAACAAGGCTGACCTCGCCGCGCCCGACGCCGTTCAGCTCGCCGAGGCCGCCGCCGCGTCCGGCCGGCCGGCCCACGCTGTCTCGTCTGCGACCGGCGACGGGGTCGAGGATCTCAAGCTCGCCCTGGCCCAGGCCGTGCCGGAGGAGGCCGACAAGTTCCAGCTCCTCGGTGATCTGCTCCGTCCCTCGGATCTTGTCGTGCTGGTCACGCCGATTGACAAGGCCGCGCCCAAGGGCCGCCTGATCCTGCCGCAGCAGCAGG
This sequence comes from Verrucomicrobiota bacterium, assembly GCA_022704145.1. Classification (GTDB taxonomy): domain Bacteria; phylum Verrucomicrobiota; class Kiritimatiellia; order RFP12; family UBA1067; genus JAKJGY01. The sequence goes on along the minus strand of JAKJGY010000084.1, from coordinate 10,534 downwards.
TCATCCGCGACGTGCTCGAGGCTGACGCCATCGCGGTGGTCACCAAGGAGTTCGAGCTGCGCGAGACCCTCGCGCTCCTCGCCCGGAAGCCCCGGCTGGTGGTCACCGACTCACAGGTTTTCGCCAAAGTCTCGGCCGACACGCCGCGCGACGTGCCGCTGACCTCGTTTTCGATCCTCTTCGCGCGCTACAAGGGCGACCTCGAGGCCCTCGTGCGCGGCGCCAAGGCCATTGAGTCGCTCAAGGACGGCGACCGCGTCCTCGTGGCCGAAGGTTGCACGCACCACCGCCAGTCCGACGACATCGGCACCGTCAAGATCCCGCGCTGGCTGCGGCAGCATACCGGCCGCGCCCTCGAGTTCGAGCACGCCAGCGGCATGAAGTATCCGCGCGACCTGGCGCGTTATGCGCTGGTGATCCACTGCGGCGGCTGTATGCTCAACCGGCGCGAGATGCACTACCGCATCCGGCAGGCCCAGGCCGCCGGGGTTCCGGTGGTCAACTACGGTGTGCTGATCGCCGCACTGCAAGGCATCCTGCCGCGCTGCCTCGAGCCCTTCCCTCTGGCCGCCCTCGCCGCCGGATCCTGAGCCCGTTCGCTTGCCACCCGAGGCCGCTTTATGGTCTAATGGGCGCGCGATGGAAAAGAAGAACTCCTACACGTTCGTCCTCAATCAAGAGCAGCAGGAGGCGCTCAAGCTCCTCCTCAAGATGGGAAACTACCGGCCCAAGCAGGTTCCCCATACCGTAGTCGCCGTCGAAGCCCAGGACTGCGTGGTCAACCTGTATAAGAGCGGCAAGTGCCTGGTGCAGGGCAAGGGCGCTGAGGATTTCGTGCTCTTCTTTCTTGAGCCCAACGTGCTGCAGAACGCGACCGTCGGCTACGAGGAGGTGCTCAACCCCGACCTGGTCGCGCCCCACATGGGTATCGACGAGAGCGGCAAGGGCGACTTCTTCGGGCCGCTTGTGGCCTGCGCGGTATACGTCGACCCCGACCTCGCGCACGCCATGCAGGATCTGGGCGTCAAAGACTGCAAGCAGCTCAGCGACAAGGCGGTATTATTCATCGGCAGCAAGACCCGCCAGCTCCTCGGGCCCCAGCGCTTCGCGATGGTCTCGATCGGCCCCGAGGCCTATAACCGCCTCTATGCCAAGATCCGCAACGTCAACAGCCTCCTGGCCTGGGCGCACGCCCGGTGTATTGAGAACCTGCTTGAGACTGTGCCCGGCTGCCCCCGGGCCGTGGCCGATCAGTTCGGCGCCAAGCAGGTGATCGAGCGCGCGCTGATGAAGAAAGGCCGTTCGATCAAGCTGGAGCAGCGCCACAAGGCGGAGTCGGACATCGCCGTGGCGGCCGCCTCAGTGCTCGCCCGCGAGTCTTTCCTGCGCAGCCTCGGCCGCCTCGGCGAGACCTACGGTATCCAAGCGCATAAAGGCGCATCCGAACAGGTCAAGGCCTCGGCCGTTGAACTGGTCCGTAAGGCCGGGCCGGCCGTCCTGCTCAAGGCCTGCAAGTGCCATTTCCGAACCGCCGACCAGGTGCTCGCGACCTGCGGCAGCTCGCGCGCCGCGCTCGGGCCTGAAGGCCAGGCCGTCTCGCGCTCCAGCGAGGCTCAGTAAGCCGCCCGGCCCCGCCCAGCGCGACAGGCCCGGCCCAGTGGCCATACCGCCTGATACTCCGAACCTGGCGTTACAACCCGAAACACACCCTTCTCGTAGTCCATCGCACCTGATTCCCACACCTCTGGAGGTGTGGGAATCAGACTATTCCTCCTTCACATCAAGAAGACCCAATAGCGTCATCAGCAACGGGTCACTGACCGTCACCGCGCACCACGTTTCTTGATCGGCAGCTAGGAGACCGCGCGCGCTCAGCTTGCCCAGATGACGATACAAGGCCGTCACACTAATTCCGGTTAACCGCGCCAGCGCTTCGGCAGAAATGGAGCGATGCTTCTGCAGACAACTCATGATCACGATCCGCCGAGGATGCGTAAACGCGGTCAGTGCGCTTACCAGCGCGGCTGCCGGTCTGTTCTCCTTCAGCATCGCCCTCCGAAGCGCCGACAGGAGAGGTCTCGCGCAAGGCACCAACGGGTCCGGAACAGGGACATACTGCACCCAGCGGCTGTGACGGCGCGCCTGTATCAACCCGCGCGCTTGCAGCGCCCGCAGACACTCGCTCACATGGTTCTCCGCGATGCCGACGCGCCCGGCCACTTCGCCGACCGTCAGAGCCGGCTCGGCCAGAACCGCTTTCAGACATCCGAGCCGTTTCACGTTCGCCAGCGCCCGGCACGTCCGCCATAATGTCGGATGATAACTATTCATTCCCACACCTCCAGAGGTGTGGGAATTGTAACCGCAAAAGACCTAGCTGACAACCCTCCCGCCCCTGTCCATTGGCGTCACCACCGTTGCGAATCGAACCTTAATCCTCGCGGACGGCGCCACACCCGGACGCACTCAGCGCGACAGGCCCGGCCGGACTCGCTCCCGAAGATACAGCTCAAGCGCGTTACGGTCGTCCTGCCGCCCGAACTGCACATGCTCCCGCATGGCACGCTCCGCCTCGTCCGGATCACCCTTCATGAGCCGCCGCACTAAGATCTGGTGCCACCCGTCCGGCAATGACTGAAAACGCATGGCCTTCAGGCTGTTCAGGCTCATATAGCGCTGGAACCAGACCTTCTTGAGCAGCTCGCCGAACACCCGCCGCCCGCTCAGCCGCCCCACCTCGAGATGGAACTCGAAATGTGCCTGGTTCCCCAGCGTCGCGTCCGGCGTGTCGGCACGGATGAACCGGTCCACCTGCCGGGCCTTGCGCATCAGCCGCTCCCCCTCCTCCACACTCAATCGACCCGCGCACAGACGCGCAGCCTGACACTCCAGGGCCTCGCGCAACATCAGGTCGTCATCCAGCTCCTCCACCGTCAGCGCCCGCACGCGGCAGCCCACCAGCGGTAGGTTCTCCACGTAACCGTCAATCTCCAGCCGGTAAAACGCCTCAATTACAGGGATCGTGCTCACACCTAGCCGTCCCGCCACCGCCTTTCGCACCAGCCGCGCCCCTGGCTTCAGCCGCCCCGTCTCGATATCCGCCTTTAACACATCGTAAATCCGACGCGACATCGTGTTCCCTGCCGCCGCATCGACCTGCCGCGCCATACTGTAATTGGCCATAACCTGCTCCTGTTTTTAATATACCAACCTACCTGATTTTTTGTCAAACAGGACGCCTGACCGATTGACGGCTCCTTATCGATATACCATACTCGTCCTGTAACTTTGGAGGTTAGACATGCACCTACCTGTCCTTCGCGTCCTCTGCCTGGCACTTACTTGCGCCTCCTTACACGCCTTCGCCGCACCGCGCCTCATCGGCTGGTGGCCCATGGACGAGGCACCGGGCGCCACCACCCTTTCCGACGCCTCCGGTTCCGGCCGACATTGTACGCTCGGCTCCGGCGTCACAATGGTGGACGGCCGCTTCGGCAAGGCCGCCTACTTCGACGGCACGACCAACGCCTGGGCACGCTTCAACGCCAGCACCCACCTGACGAATTTCACGCTCTCCGTTTGGTTCAACGTTCCCGACTCGTACACCAACAACCTCTATCCGAAGATCGTCCAGTTCAACACCCTGTATTATCAGTTCGCGTTCAATACGCCAGGGCGCTTCGGTATCGGCCTCGGAATTACGCCTACCCGAGCCGAGTGGAACACGCCAGATCAGATCCCCTTCAAGTTCGAGACCAACCGGTGGCAGCACGCCTCCCTCGTGGTGCGGCGGACCTACACCAACGCCACCGACTGGGTCGCGCAGCCGGTCTTCTACCTGAACGGCATCCGCTGCGGCGTCGACGTGCAGACGCCCAAGTCCTACTCCCCCGATAACATCGGCGCTAGCTTCGGCTTTCTCGGCAATACGGCCAACGGCGGCACGCGTGCGATGAACGGAGCCTTGGACGAGGTGCGCATCTACAATGACGCCCTGACGGACCATGAGGTCTTCGCGCTCTACCAGAATATGCCGCTCGCCGTCGACGCCGGCGGCGCCCAGTCCGTCTACCGCGACACGACGCGCCTCCAAGGCCGTCTCGCCCCCACCAACCTCTTTACCCGCGCTTTCTCGGCCACCTCCCTCTGGAGCGTGGTCTCCGCACCCGACGGCGCCGCGCCCGTCATCGAATTCCCGGACGTCCCCGAAACCGCCGTCACCCTGCCCGAGCCCGGCTCCTACATCTTCCGCCTGACCGCCTTCAGCGAGCTGGGCGCCGTGGCCGACGAGGTCTCGGTCGAGCGCCTCGCCAGCGCGCCCGCCGGTAACGCCGCCCCGAACGTGACCGCCTCCTGGGCCGCGACCGGCACCGTGCTCGGCGCCTCCGCGCCGCTCGCCGCCACGGTCACCGACGACGGTAACCCGGGCCCGGCGCGCCTGCGCTGGTCCAAGGTCAGCGGTCCCGGCGCCGTCTTCTTCGACAACCCCTTCACCAACGCCACCGCCGCCAGCTTCTCGGCCTCCGGCACCTACGTGGTGCGGCTGACCGCCGACGACGGCGCGGCCAGCGACAGCGACGAGATCACCGTCGCCGTCACCGCCCCCGCCAGCGACCTCGCCGACGGCCTGATCCACTGGTGGAAGATGGACGACGAGCCCACCGACAAGAAGGCCACCGACAGCGCCGGCGCCATCACCCTCTCGCTCAACCTTGCGGCCCTCCTGCAGCCGGGCAAGCTCGGCCTCGCGTTTCGCGCGCCGCGCATCGACGCTGTCGGCGTCGGCTCCTCCTTCCCGACCTACTCGACCAACATGACCTTCTCCTTCTGGTTCTACCACGACGAGGCCTACACCAAGCGCGCCAGCGGCAACGTCATCCAGCGGGTCTACAACATCGGGCCCAACTTCTACATCCTCTACAATCCCTCGACCCGTAAGTTCGACCTCTCCTCGCGCGCGACCGGGATGGGGTCCACCCAGTACACCTGGACCTGGCCAGATGCGGGCATAACCTCCAACCGCTGGTTCCACGCGGCCGTCCTCTTCGACGGCAGCCCCGCGGCCAGCGGCTCGCGACAGGTCATGTACCTCGACGGCGCCAAGGTGATCTCCAACCCCTACACCACCCAACCCACCACCACCACCCCCTTCCCCGGCGCGGTGGATTTCACCACGCCTTTCGTAGTCGCGAACAACGGGCCCACTGGCGGCATCCGCAACTTCGACGGCGTGCTCGACGAGCTGCGCATCTACTCACGCTTCCTGAACGAAGAGGAGATCCGCCGCCTCGCCGCCGACCCGGACAACAACCACGCGCCCGTGATCGAGGCCCAAACCGCCATGACCGTCAAGACCGGCCAGCCCGTCTCCGCGCTCGCGACGGCCGCAGACGACGGCCAGCCCGCAGGCGGAGCACTCGTCACCGGCTGGTCGGTCGTCGCCGGCGACCCCGCCCACGTCGACTTCGCCGACCCCTCCGACCCCGCCACCTCCGTCACCTTCACGCGGAGCGGCGTGTACACGCTGCGGCTGGACGCTTCCGACGGCGAACGCCGCAGCGCCGCCAGCCTGACCGTCACGGCCACGCCCACCGGCACGCTGATGCTTGTGCAGTAACCGATAACCGCGCGGCACGGGCGCCACCCGTGCCGCACCCATTCGACATGACCGCTCCCGAACAGCCGCGCCGCTTCTCCCCGCTCCCGCTGCTCGGCGCCGCACTCGCGTTCGCCTTCGCGCGCCCCGCCGCTGCCGAGACCTGCCGCGTCTTCCTGCTCGCCGGCCAGTCCAACATGGAGGGCGTGGGCGCGGCCGCCCAAGCCCCGACCAACCTGCTCGGCCAGAGCCGCGCCTGGCTCTACCACTCGCCCGCCGTCCGCTCGGGCCTGCCCGCCAACCGCTGGAACCCGCTCGGCCCGGCCGGCGTCAGCCCCACGAACTTCGGGCCGGAACTGGCCGCCGCCTTCCGCCTCGCCGAAGCCTTTCCCACCGACACCATCGCGCTCGTCAAGCACGCCCGCGGCGGCACCAAGCTCACAACCGAGCCGCTCTCCTACGAAACCACGAGCTGGCATCCCGGCGCCAGCCCCGCCGACAGCGCCGCCTTCGGCACCGAATTCGCGACCTTCGCCGCGACCGTCACCAACGCCCTCGCCGCCCTGCGCGCACAGGGCCACACCCCGGTGCTGACCGGCATGCTCTGGGTGCAGGGCGAGGCCGACGCCACCAGCGCCACAGCCGGCACCGCGTACGGCACCAACCTCGCGCACTTCGTCCGCCGCGTCCGCGAGCAGTTCGACGCGCCCGCCCTGCCGTTTGCCCTGGCCCGCGTCCTGCCCTACCAGACGCGCCCCGGCTCAGCCGCCGTGCGCCAGGCTCAGGCCGACGCGGACCAGGATTCCGGCGCAGCCGGCGCGCTCCCCGACGTCTTCACGGTCTTCACCGAAGGCCTGGGCGTGAACGCCGACGCCGTGCATTTCGACGCCGCCGGACAGCTCGCCCTCGGCGCGCGCCTCGCCGACACGCTGCTGCGCCGCAGCCTCGGCCTCGCGCCTCCCGCGCCCGAAACCCTCGCCTTCTGGCAGCTCGACGAGCCGACCGGCGCGCCTTTCCTGCTCGACGCCGCCGGCACGTACCCTCTCACTCTGGCGGCCGCCGCCACCGCCGCGCCACCGCTCACGCCGCAGGTGGCACAACGCCGCGCCCCTCGCTTTCTCGACGACAGCCGCCCTCCGCTCAACGCCGGCAGTCTCGCGCGCAGCCGCGCCGCCCTCCGCGCCTACGACGCCGCGCTGGACATGCGCGGCCAGGCCTGGACCTTCGAGGCCTTCTTCCGCAACAGCGCCCTCGGCACGCAGACCGTCTACGAGGTGATCGGCGGCACCCGCTCCGCCCTCTCGCAATACCACGGCTGGCGCGTCATCATGATCAACGGCCGGATCCGCTTCTTCGCCACCGCCAACAGCGGCCAGACCGCCCAGGTCCTCTCGCCCGCCCGCTACGACGACGGACTCACCCACCACGTGGCCGCTGTCTGGGATCCGGCCGCCGGCCCCTCGGGTACGATGCGCCTCTATCTCGACGGCGGCCTCGCGGGCCAGGCCTCAGGAGTGGGCGACCTGGGCGACGCCGCGACCTACGACAAGCGCTTCGCCCTGGGCGCCAACCTCGCGGGCACTTCCGCCGCCCCGCTCCTCGCCGATAACGTCTGGAACGGCACGCTCGACGAGATCCGCCTCACCGCCGCAGCCCTCGCGCCCGACGCCTTCCTGACCGCGCTCGACGACGGTACCGTCCTGCGCCTGACCGCCGCCGACCCGCTCGACCGCATCTACACCGACCGCGCCCCGTGCGACGCGCCCTCCTGCTCCCACGTCCCACGCGGAGGCCGCCTCCTGCTCCCTTTTGCCCTGCGCGCCGCGCCGGCCGCCGGCGCGGTCTCCTTCGCCGTTGAACCGCCCGTTACCGAGGCAGGCACGCGCCTCGCGGGCAGCACCCGCCCGCAGGTGCTGCGCGCCGTACACGTCGAAGCCAACTACGGCGGCGGCGCCAAGACGCGCGCCAGCGCCGCGCCGCCCAAGGACGTCGCCGGCGCGCTCGTGCGTCTCGCGCCCTTCGACGTCTATGAGGCGCTGACGGACGAGACCTCCCTGACGCTCGACGGCCGCTCCGTCTACGCCGCTGCGGTCCGTCTCGACATCGCGCGCGACGCACAGCCCGGCCTCTACAGCGGCCTGCTCCGCGCCACCCTGGACGGCCGCCCCGCCGCCGAGACGCCCTTCACGCTGCGCGTCTACCGGACCGCGCTGCCGGAACAGCAGACCTTCGACGTGCTGCATTGGCTCTGGCCCGAACCGCAGAACCTGACCGACGGCCCACCGCCTCCCTGGTGGAGCGAGGCCCACTGGACGCTGCTGGAAGCCTCGTGCCGCACCCTGCGCGACTTCGGCGACACCGCCCTCCTCACGCCGCTCGTCCAGGGCGAACACCCGCTGATCCCGGTCGCGCGCGACCCGGCCGACGCCGACCGCTGGACCTTCGACTTCGCGCGCTTCGACCGTTGGGCCGCGCTGGCCGAGCGCCTCGGTTTCCGCCACCTCGTGGGCCAACACCTGCGCAACCCGCGCGCGGTTTTCCTCGCGCCCCCCTGCAACGGCGCGCCCCAGCCGCTGGGCCTTGCGGCCGACGACTACCAGAACCGCTTCCTACCCGCCTTCTACACCGCTCTGCGCGAGCGCCTCCGCGCGTGCGGCTGGGCCGACCGCTACTGCCAGTCGCTCTGGGACGAGCCCAAGGCGGAGTCTCTTCCGGAATACCGCGCCATGGCCGCAACCTTCCGCCACCACCTGCCGGAAGCGCGAGTCCTGGAGGCGCTGAACCACGCCTTTGACGGTTACTCCGAGACCGTGGACGTCCCCGCCTGGTGGTACGGATACGCCTACTCGCGCGACTGGCCCGACCTCCTCGGCCGGCGCGCCGCAGCCGGCCGGCCGAACTGGATCTACTACGCCTGCACCCCGCGGCCGCCCCACCCCAACAGCCATCTGGACACGCCGCTCTGGCGCTGCCGCGCCCTGCCGTGGGTCGCGAACCACTGCCGCGCCAGCGGGCTCCTGAACTGGGGCGCCAACGCCTACCGCGGCGCAAACCCCTACGCCGGCAGCATCGGCCCGCTCCCCAACGGTTCCATTGACCCCGGCCACCCGCCCGGCGACAACTGGCTCTTCTACCCCACCGCGCAGGGCCTCGCAGGCTCGCTGCGCATGGCCGCCTTCCAGCAGGGCATCGAGGATTTCGACCTCCTCGCGCTGCTGCGCCAGCGTGACGCCGAAGCCGCCCGCGATATCGCCAGCGACATCATCCGCGTGATGGTGCTAGACTACCATAACCAAGACGTGCGCTCGGACTACGCCAACACCCCACAGCCTTACCACACGGCCCGCCAACGCGTGTTGCACCACCTTGACCGCTTCTCACAGCTCTGAATAGGAGAATCCCATGAAAAAAAACCTCGCCTCCCTCCTCGCCCTCGCGCTGCCCGTCCTGACCCCCGCCGCCGACGCGCCCCCCGCCCCCGTGCCCGACCCGCGCCACCTCTCCAACGGCTGGGTGATCCCCGACGAGCACTACGCCGACCAGCCCTACATCGTCAAGACCGACGACGGCGCCTGGCTCTGCGCCATCACCACCGGCCAGGGCAACGAGGGCGCGGGCGGCCAGCATATCGTCTCCATGCGCAGCACCGACAGGGGCCGCACCTGGGAGAAGCCCGTCGATATCGAGCCCGCCGACGGCCCCGAGGCCTCCTACGTCGTGCTGCTCAAAACCCCCTACGGCCGCGTCTACGCCTTCTACAACCACAACACCGACCGCGTGCCGGAGGTCAAGCGCGAGGACACCGGCGCCTACAAGCGCGTCGACTCGCTCGGCCACTACGTCTTCAAATACACGGACGACCACGGCCGCACTTGGTCTTCGCAGCGCCACGAGATACCCATGCGCGCCTTTGACTGCGACCTTCAGAACGTCTATAAGGGCGAGCTGAAGTTCTTCTGGAACGTGGGCAAGCCCCTCATCCACGGCACTGACGCCATCCTCGTGATCCACAAGGTCGGTGCCATGGGCGCGGGCTTCTTCGCGCAGTCCGAGGGCGCCTTCCTCAAGAGCCCCAACCTCCTCTCCGAGCGCGACCCCGCCAAGATCACCTTCGAGACCCTGCCCGAGGGCACCGTCGGCCTGCGCACCCCGCCCGGCGGCGGCCGCGTCGCCGAGGAGCAGAGCATCGTCAGCCTCAGCGACGGCTCGCTCTACTGCGTCTACCGTACCATCGACGGCTGGCCGACTGTCGCCTACAGCCGCGACGGCGCGCGCTCCTGGACCACCCCGGCCTACAAGACCTACGCGCCCGGCGGCCGCCGCGTCAAACACCCGCGCGCCGCCAACTTCGTCTGGAAGTGCGCGAACGGCCAGTTCCTCTACTGGTTCCACAACCACGGCGGACGCTTCGTCGGCGACCTCGGCGCGAACGGCAAGGACGGCCGCAGCCCCTACGACGACCGCAACCCCGCCTGGCTCATGGCCGGCCGCGAGATCGACACGCCCGAGGGCAAGCGCCTCGAGTGGTCCCAGCCCGAGATCCTGCTCTACGACGACGACCCCTACATCCGCATGAGCTACCCCGACCTCGTCGAGGACGGCGGCGACGTCTACATCACCGAGACCCAGAAGACCGTGGGCCGCACCCACCTGATCCCGCGCCCGCTCGTGGCCGGCCTCTTCTCCCAGTGGGACAGCCGCTCCGTCGCCACCAACGGCCGGATCCTCAATCTCACGGGCAAGCTCCCGGCGCAGGCGCCTATGCCTCGTCTGCCTGCCCTCAACCGCCGCGACACCAAGTCCGAGGACCAGCGCGGCATGGACCTGCGCGCCGGCTTCAGCGTCGACCTCTGGCTCGCGCTCGACACGCTCGCGCCCGGCCAGGCCTTGATCGACAGCCGCGACGAGGAGAACAAGGGCCTGCTCGTCTCCACCGCC